>NZ_JAYMRY010000017.1:0-152006 GCF_038900695.1 Paraburkholderia sp. JHI2823
CGTGGCTCAAGCTCGAAGTGGGCAAGTGCCGCTATGGGCTGATGCTCGACGAAAACGGCATGGTGTTCGACGACGGCGTGACGGTGCGCCTCGGTGAGCAGCACTACATGATGACGACCACCACGGGCGGCGCCGCGCGCGTGCTCACGTGGCTCGAACGCTGGCTGCAGACCGAATGGCCCGACATGAAGGTGCGCCTCGCTTCGGTCACGGATCACTGGGCGACCTTTGCTGTGGTCGGCCCGAAGAGCCGCAAGGTGCTGCAGAAGGTGTGCAAGGACATCGACTTCGACAATGCCGCGTTCCCGTTCATGTCGTACCGCAACGGCACGGTCGCCGGGGTGAGGTCGCGCGTCATGCGCATCAGCTTCTCGGGCGAGCTGGCCTATGAAGTGAACGTGCCGGCCAACGCGGGCCGCATGGTGTGGGAAGCCCTCATGGAAGCGGGCGCCGAATTCGACATCACGCCATACGGCACGGAAACGATGCACGTGCTGCGCGCGGAGAAGGGCTACATCATCGTTGGGCAGGACACGGACGGTTCGGTCACGCCATTCGATCTCGGCATGGGCGGCCTCGTCTCGCAGACGAAGGACTTCCTCGGCCGCCGCTCGCTCAAGCGCTCGGACACGGCGAAGGAGGGACGCAAGCAGTTCGTCGGACTGCTGACCGATGACGCGCAGTACGTGCTTCCCGAAGGCGGACAGATCGTCGCGCCCGATGCGCAAGCGCGGTCCGACGGCACGACCGCGATGATCGGCCACGTGACGTCGAGCTATTACAGCCCGATTCTGCAGCGCTCCATCGCGCTCGCGGTCGTGAAGGGCGGCCTGAACAAGATGGGCGAGCGCGTGGTGATTCCCATGGCCGATGGCCGGCGCGTCAGTGCGCAGATCGCAAGCCCGATTTTCTACGACACGGAAGGAGTGCGTCAGCATGTTGAATGATACGAAAGACCGCTTGCAGGTCGCTGAGCGCATCGTCGGCGTGCGGCTGGAGTCGCCGCTCGTTGGGGCCGCGAATCTGCTGAAGGCGCAGGAGGGGCGCGCCTCGAAGGCGTTCGCCATGCGCGAGCTGCCGTTTCGCGACCTCGTGAACGTGCGTGGCGAACTGGGCGATCCGGCGTTCGTCGCGGCGTTCGCAAGCGTCGTGGGCTGCCCGCCGCCTTCCACGCCGAACACCGTCGCGCGCAGCGACCAGTACGACGTGCTCTGGCTCGGCCCGGACGAGTGGCTCGTGCGCTCGCTCGCGCCGGTACAGACCGGCATGCTCGAAGCGAAGCTCGTTGCCGTGCTGGGCGAGGCTTATGCGGCGGCCGTGGATGTGGGCAGCGGCTACACGGTTGTCGAGATCGAAGGCACGCGTGCGCGTGACGTCCTCTCGCGCGGCTGTCCTCTCGATCTGCATCCGCGCATGTTCCAGCCCGGTCAGTGCGCGCAGAGCGTCTATTTCAAGGCATCGATCGTGCTGATTCCGACGGGCGACGACCGCTTCGAGATCGTCGTGCGCCGCAGCTTCGGCGACTACTTCTGCCGCATCATGGTCGACGCCGCGGCGTCGGTCGCGCCATGAAGATCGTCGACGCGGCGTTCGAGCCGGCGTCGAGGGCGCTCGATGCGTTCGGCGAGCCGCGCGGGCGCGGCTGGAGCGTGTTCGTCGAGGGCTTGAGCGTGCCGGCGTGCATCGGTATCTATCCGCACGAACATGGCGCGCCGCAGCCGGTCATGATCGACGCGCAGCTCGGGTATCGCTGCATGCCGCGCGAGAACGACGAAGAGAGCGGCTGGATCGATTACGACGGCTATTGCACGCGCATAGCGGACTTTCTCGGACGCAAGCCGCACACGCGGCTGCTCGAGACGCTGGTGGCGGATATCGCGGCGTTCTCGTTTCGCGAATGGGCGGCGCTGGACACGCTCAGGATCGAGGTGCACAAACCGAAGATCCGGCCGGGCACGCGGCGCGTGGGCGTGGCGCTCGAGTGGACGCGTGGCGATTATCGGCAGTGGATGCTGGGTGACGGAGGCAAGCGGCCGTAACGCGCATAGCGCCTGCCCGGATGGCGGTGCCGGTCAAACGCGCGTCGTTTTTTGCACATCTTCGGTGGGGAGCGGCAGGCTACGCTGGGAACATCGTTGCGTCGCGTGATTGATCGAGGCAACGGGTTCCAAGTCAAGCATCGAAAAGGAGACAGCGAGATGAGCGGTAATCGAGGCGTTGTGTATCAGGGACCGGGCAAGGTCGAGGTGCAGAAGATCGCATATCCGAAGATGGTCGATCCGAGCGGGCGCGCCATTGGCCATGGTGTCATTCTCAAGGTGGTCAGCACCAATATCTGCGGTTCGGACCAGCACATGGTGCGCGGGCGCACCACGGCGCCGCTCGGACTCGTGCTCGGCCACGAAATCACGGGTGAAGTGGTGGAGGTGGGCGGCGACGTCGAAACATTGAAGATCGGCGATCTCGTTTCCGTGCCGTTCAACGTGGCCTGCGGGCGCTGCGCGATGTGCCGTGAGCAGCACACGGGCGTGTGCCTGAACGTGAATCCCTCGCGCGCGGGCGGCGCTTACGGCTATGTCGACATGGGTGGCTGGATCGGCGGCCAGGCGGAATACGTGCTCGTGCCGTATGCGGACTTCAACCTGCTCAAGTTCCCGGACCGCGACCAGGCCATGTCGAAGATTCGCGACCTCACATGTCTCTCGGACATTCTGCCCACGGGTTATCACGGTGCCGTCACGGCGGGCGTGAAGCCTGGATCGACCGTTTATATCGCGGGCGCGGGGCCGGTGGGCATGGCGGCGGCCGCTTCGGCGCGGCTGCTTGGCGCGGCGTGCACGATCGTTGGCGACATCAATGCCGAGCGTCTCGCGCATGCGAAGGCCATGGGTTTCGAAGTCGTCGATCTGTCGAAAGACGCGACGCTCGGCGAGCAGATCGAACAGATTCTCGGCAAACCGGAAATCGATTGCGCCGTGGATTGCGTGGGGTTCGAGGCGCATGGGCACGGCGCTTCTGGCCATGCGGAGGAAGCGCCGGCAACCGTGCTCAATTCACTCATGGAAATCACGCGGCCTGCGGGCATGATCGGTATTCCGGGGCTTTATGTGACCGACGATCCCGGCGCACGGGACGTGGCCGCGCAGCATGGGAGCCTGAGCATTCGCTTCGGCCTGGGCTGGGCGAAGTCGCATACGTTCCATACGGGGCAAACGCCCGTGCTCAAGTACAACCGCAATCTCATGCAGGCGATTCTTTTTGACCGGTTGCCGATTGCCAAGATCGTTAATGTCACGGTGATTTCGCTTGATGAGGCGCCTGAGGGCTACAAGAAGTTCGATGGCGGCGCGCCGCGGAAGTTTGTGATCGATCCGCATGGGTTGTTGGCGGCATAGGTTCTATTTTTGCGCTTCGCGGCGCGTGCTTGAACCTTGTTTTCGCGCCGGTATATTAGCGTTGCCCCTGTGCGGGGCGGCACCTACTTTTCTTTGCCGCGGCAAAGAAAAGTAGGCAAAAGAAAGCCGCTCACACCGCCAGCGCCAGCCACCATTGAGATCTCGCCGTTCATGGTGAATGGCTCCGGAGCGTCCGTCACCACTCGCCCACAGACGGAGTGACAAGGCGCTCATCCTTCCGGCGGCGCTGCGCGCCCCGAAGGGCATAACGAAAACCATTGGGGCGCGTGCGTTCTCGTGACACTAGCCATGCCCCACTGTTTCCCATGCAGACCCTTCCGCAGCGCGCGTAGCGAGCAGCGGGATGAATGAGCGCCTTGTCACTGGCTTAGAAGGGTGCGAGGTGACAGACGCTCCGGAGCCATTCACCAACTACGACGAGAGGTGAATGGTGGCAGGCATTGGCGGTGTGAGCGGCTTTCTTTGCCTACTTTCTTTGCCGCGGCAAAGAAAGTAGGTGCCGCCCCGCACAGGGGCAACGCTAATAGACCGACGTGAACACAAGTTTCAAGCGCATGCGCCGCGTTCTTGGCCACTGCAAAGCAAAGCAAAGCAAAGCAGGCGCCGCCTCGCGCAGGGCGAACGCTAATAGACCGCCGCGAAAACAAGCTTCAGGCATGCACCGCTGCAGAAACAGCAACAACCGCAGGCGAATCCAACCCAGAAAGCGGCGCGATCCGCTTCCGCCGTTCCCCGGTAGGCGCACTGCCAAACGCATCCCGATAGCTCTTGCTGAAGTGACAAGCCGACTGAAAACCGCAGGCCATCGTGATCTGCATGATCGACATATCGGTCTGCAACAACAGCTCACGCGCACGCCGCAAGCGCAGCGTCAAATAGTAGTGCGTCGGCGTCATCCCGAGATGCTCGTGAAAGAGCCGCTGCAACTGCCGCTGTGACATGTTCGCAAGCCGCGCGAGCTCCTCGCGCGAAAGCGGCTCTTCGATATTGTTCTCCATGAGCGAGATGACTTCGAAGAGCGATTTGTTCGCCGAGCCGAGCCGCGCGACGAGCGGCATGCGTTGCTGCGCGGAGGTGTCGCGCACGTGCTCGACCACGAACTGCTCGGCGATCTGCGTGACGCGAGCGGTCCCCACGCGCGGCGTGATGAGATGCAGCATCATGTCGAGCGGCGCGACTCCGCCAGTGCAGGTCACGCGGTCCCGATCGATGACGAAGAGCTCCTTCAAAAAGCGCGTGGAAGGAAACTCTTCCTTCAGCGCCGACATGTTTTCCCAGTGAATCGCGCACGCATAGCCGGCCAGCAGGCCGGCCTTCGCCAGTGCATAGGTGCCCGTGCACAGGCTGCCGAGCGCTACGCCCATGCGCGCGAAACGGCGCAACGCGGCCAGATGCGCCGGCGTGGTGGCGCGCTGCACGTCGATACCGCCGCACACGAACACGATATCGGGCTGCCCCACGCACTCGGCCGGTCCGGTGTCGATGGAAAGGCCGTTGCTGGACGTGACAGGACCGCCTTCCGGGCTAATGATCGACCACCTGTAAAGCGGCTGGCCGCTCAGGTAATTAGCCATACGAAGGACTTCGATCGCGTTCGTGAAAGCGATCATCGTGAAGTCGGGCAGCGGCATGAACGCGAAGTGCGCCAGCGACGCTGTGCGATCCGGCAGCATGGGGAACGATTCCTTGTGATCAACGGCTTCTCGGCCGGTTCACCGGCGAGGCCCGGAGGCCGGGCGGGGGGCCGGCAACGCTACCGCAATTTTCGAATTTCGCGGGCCCAGTGTGCCATGCGGCAAAACCCTGAGTCATCTGGACAAAAATGCCGGCAGGAAAAAAGAACGAGAGTGCGGGATTGGTGCATCGCAATGCAGGGTAATTATTTCGGCTCGGGAAGCACGGGCGAACGGCGAACCGCCAATGGGCGAAGGCCGGCCACTTGTGAAAAATGGACGCGGATGGCGGAAAAGGAAAAGAACACGTCTGAATTTCGACGTTGGGCGCTTATTCGAACGACAAGAATATAACCGTCGGTCCCAGTCAGGCCAGCCGGTTTCAAAGGGCGTCAAAGCCAGTCACGACGGGGCCTCCAGCACTACAGGCAGTCTTTCATTCATCGTCACGGAAGCCCTATGTCGAACACTCAACCCTTCTTTTCGCAAACGCTCGCGCAACGTGACCACGCCGTGCGCAACAGCATCCTGAAAGAACTCGAGCGGCAGCAGTCCCAGGTCGAAATGATCGCGTCCGAAAACATCGTGTCGCGCGCCGTGCTAGAGGCCCAGGGCTCGGTGCTGACCAACAAGTACGCGGAAGGCTATCCGGGCAAGCGCTATTACGGCGGCTGCGAATTCGCCGACGAGGTGGAAGCGCTCGCCATCAGCCGCATCAAGCAGCTTTTCAACGCGGGTTTCGCCAACGTGCAGCCGCACTCGGGCGCGCAGGCCAACGGCTCGGTGATGCTCGCGCTCGCTAAGCCGGGCGACACCGTGCTCGGCATGTCGCTCGATGCGGGCGGCCACCTCACGCACGGCGCGAAGCCCGCGCTCTCGGGCAAGTGGTTCAACGCCGTGCAGTACGGCGTGAACCGCGAAACCATGCTGATCGATTACGACCAGGTCGAGGAACTCGCGCAGCAGCACAAGCCCAGCCTCATCATCGCCGGCTTTTCCGCCTACCCGCGTGCCCTCGATTTCGCGCGCTTTCGCGCCATTGCGGACTCGGTGGGCGCGAAGCTGATGGTGGACATGGCGCATATCGCGGGCATCATCGCCGCGGGGCGCCATCAGAACCCGGTCGAGCACGCGCACGTCGTCACGTCCACGACGCACAAGACGCTGCGCGGCCCGCGCGGCGGCTTCGTGCTCACCAATGACGAGGAGATCGCGAAGAAGATCAACTCGGCGGTGTTCCCCGGCCTGCAAGGCGGCCCGCTCATGCACGTGATCGCCGGCAAGGCCGTGGCGTTCGGCGAAGCGCTCGAAGATAGCTTCAGGACCTATATCGACAGCGTGCTCGCCAACGCGAAGGCGCTCGGCGAGGTGCTGAAGGCGGGCGGCGTGGACCTCGTGACAGGCGGTACCGACAACCATCTGCTGCTCGTCGATCTGCGCCCGAAGGGCCTCAAGGGCAATCAGGTCGAGCAGGCGCTCGAGCGCGCCGGCATTACCTGCAACAAGAACGGCATCCCGTTCGACACCGAAAAGCCCACGGTCACTTCCGGCATTCGCCTCGGCACGCCGGCAGGCACGACGCGCGGCTTCGGCGTGGACGAGTTCCGCGAAATCGGCCGCCTGATTCTCGAAGTGTTCGATGCACTGCGTACGCACCCGGAAGGCGACGCCGCTACCGAGCAGCGCGTACGCCGCGAGATCTTCGCCTTGTGCGAGCGCTTTCCGATCTACACGCAGGCTTGATTCGTCACACCACCGCCTTTCAATTCAATACGCGAGATCCGGAGCTGGCTAATGAGCACTCTGCACGACAACAGCATCATCATCGACGGCCTGAACATTTCGAAATTCGAGCGCTCGGTGTTCGAAGACATGCGCAAGGGCGGCGTGACGGCCGTCAACTGCACGGTTTCCGTCTGGGAGGACTTCCAGAAGACCGTGGACAACATCGCGCAGATGAAGCAGCAGATCCGCGAGTACAGCGAGATCCTCACGCTCGTGCGCACGACCGACGACATTCTGCGCGCCAAGAAAGAGAACAAGACGGGCATCATCTTCGGCTTCCAGAACTCGTATGCGTTCGAGGACAACCTCGGCTATATCGAGGTGTTCAAGGAACTCGGCGTGAACGTCGTGCAGCTTTGCTACAACACGCAAAACCTGGTCGGCACCGGTTGCTATGAACCGGACGGCGGCCTCTCCGGCTATGGGCGCGAAGTGATCCAGGAGATGAACCGCGTGGGCATCATGGTCGATCTTTCGCACGTTGGCGGGAAGACTTCCTCGGACGCGATTGCCTGCTCGAAGAAGCCGGTCACGTATTCGCACTGCTGTCCTTCGGGCCTGAAGGAGCACCCGCGCAACAAGACCGACGAGCAGCTGAAGGAGATCGCCGACGCGAACGGTTTCGTGGGCGTGACGATGTTCGCGCCGTTCCTCAAGAAGGGCGCGGATTCGACCGTCGAGGATTATCTCGAAGCTATCGAATACGTCGTCGATCTGATCGGCGAAGACCGTGTGGGCATCGGCACGGACTTCACGCAAGGCTACAGCACCGAGTTCTTCGACTGGATTACGCACGACAAAGGCCGTTACCGCCGCCTCACCAATTTCGGCAAGGTCGTCAACCCCGAAGGCATCCGCACGATCGGCGAATTCCCGAATCTCACGGCGGCGATGCAAAAGGCGGGCTGGAGCGAGTCGCGCATCAAGAAGGTGATGGGCGAGAACTGGCTGCGCGTGTTCGGCGAGGTCTGGGGCGGTTGAGCGTCGGGGCGTAAAGCCCCGAGCGCATCGCACAGAAGATCCAATCCAGCTACTTAGAAACCCTAAATAATTCGCTCACTGAATCACTGGAGCCCCACGAAATGCAACCGCAACTGCCCATCGATGTCGATCCCGCCACCGGTGTCTGGACCACGGACGCGCTGCCGATGCTGTACGTGCCGCGTCACTTCTTCACCAACAATCACACCGCGGTAGAAGAGGCGCTCGGCCGCGACGCGTATGCGGAGATTCTCTACAAGGCCGGCTACAAGTCCGCATACCACTGGTGCGCGAAGGAAGCCGAGAAGCACGGCATCGAAGGCATGGCCGTGTTCGAGCATTACCTGAAGCGCCTTTCGCAGCGCGGCTGGGGCCTCTTCACGATACGCGAGTCCGACCCGGCCGCGGCGCGCGCGAAGATCGAGCTGCGCCATTCGTCTTTCGTGCTCGCGCAGCCGGGCAAGGAAGGCAAGCTTTGCTACATGTTCGCGGGCTGGTTCGCGGGCGCGATGGACTGGGTCAACGACACCACGGCAAACGGCAAAAATGCGCCGCGTGCCCAGTCGAAGGAAGTGCAATGCGCCGCCGAAGGACACGCGCATTGCGTATTCGAAGTCTCGCCGATCGCTGCCTGAACGACCGCGCGCCCCGTAATACAGGACTTACCGAAAGACACGAACGCCAGAGGTCTTCTGCGATGCGCTACCCGAATCTCTTCAAACCCTTGACCCTCAATCAGCTCACGCTGCGCAACCGCATCGTCAGCACGGCTCACGCCGAGGTCTACGCGGAGCCGGGCGGCTTGCCGGGCGACCGCTACATCCGCTACTACGAGGAAAAAGCCAAGGGCGGCGTGGGCCTGGCCGTGTGCGGCGGGTCGAGCCCGGTGTCGATCGACAGTCCGCAGGGCTGGTGGAAGTCGGTGAATCTCGCGACCGACAAGATCATCGATCCGCTTGCGCGTCTCGCGGAAGCCATGCACCGGCACGGCGCGAAGATCATGATTCAGGCCACCCACATGGGCCGCCGCTCGGCGTTTCATGGCGAGCACTGGCCGCATCTGATGTCGCCTTCGGGCGTGCGCGAGCCCGTGCATCGCGGCAACGCGAAGATCATCGAAGTCGAGGAGATCCGCCGCATCATCGGCGACTTTGCGGCTGCCGCGAAGCGCGTGAAGGATGCGGGCATGGACGGCATCGAGATTTCGGCGGCGCACCAGCATCTGATCGACCAGTTCTGGAGCCCGCGCACGAACTTTCGCACCGACGAATGGGGCGGCTCGCTCGAAAACCGTCTGCGCTTCGGCGTCGAGGTGCTCAAGGCCGTGCGTGAGGCGGTGGGCAAGGACTTCTGCGTCGGCCTGCGCATGTGCGGCGACGAGTTCCACGAAGACGGCCTCGATCACGAGCAGTTGAAGGAAATCGCGCAGGCGATGGCGGAAACGGGGCTCATCGATTATCTCGGCGTGATCGGCTCCGGCGCGGACACGCACAACACGCTCGCGAACTGCATGCCGCCCATGGCACTGCCGCCCGAGCCGTTCGTGCATCTCGCGGCGGGCATCAAGTCCGTGGTCAAGCTGCCGGTCATGCATGCCCAGAGCATTCGCGACGCGGGCCAGGCCGAGCGCCTGCTCGCGAGCGGCATGGTCGATCTCGTCGGCATGACGCGCGCACAGATTGCGGACCCGCACATGGTCATCAAGATCCGTGACGGCCGCGAAGACGAAATCAAGCAGTGCGTGGGCGCCAACTATTGCATCGACCGCCAGTACAACGGCCTGGACGTGCTGTGCGTGCAGAACGCGGCGACCTCGCGCGAGGCGACCATGCCGCACGTCATCGAGAAGTCGCGCGGGCCGAAGCGCAAGGTCGTGGTGGTCGGTGCGGGCCCGGCCGGGCTCGAGGCCGCCCGCGTGGCGCGGCTGCGCGGCCATGACGTCGTGCTGTTCGAGAAGAACGACGCCGTGGGCGGCCAGATTCTGCTGGCGGCGAAAGCGCCGCAGCGCGAGCAGATGGCGGGCATCGTGCGCTGGTTCGACATGGAGACGAAGCGCATTGGCGTCGATCGCCGCCTTGGCGTGAGCGCCGACGAAAAGACGATTCTCGCGGAGAAGCCCGACATCATCGTGCTCGCCACGGGCGGGTCGAGCTTCACGAACCAGGTTCCGGCATGGGGTGTGGAAGACGGGCTCGCGGTCAGTTCGTGGGACATTCTGAGCGGCAAAGTCGAGCCGAAGCAGAACGTACTGGTCTACGACGGTGTGAGCACGCATGCAGGCGCCGGTGTTGCCGATTTCATTTCGAGCCGCGGTTCGAAGGTCGAAATCGTCACGCCCGACGTGAAGGTCGCCGACGATGTGGGCGGCACGACGTTCCCGATTTTCTATCGCCGTCTCTACGCGCAAGGCGTGATTCATACGCCGAATTACTGGCTCGATCGCGTGTACGAGGAAGACGGCAAGAAGATCGCGGTGCTGCGCAACGAGTACACCGAGGAGCAGGAGGAGCGCGCAGTCGATCAGGTGGTGATCGAAAACGGCAGCACGCCCAATGACAGCCTGTACTGGAAGCTCAAGCCCGAATCGGTCAACCGCGGCCAGGTGGACGTGCACAAGCTGTTCGCGGCCGAGGCGCAGCCTTGTCTCTCCGAAGAGCTCGGCAATGGCCGCTTCCTGCTGTTCCGCGTGGGCGACTGCATCTCCCTGCACAACATCCATGGCGCGATTTACGACGCGCTGCGGCTCGCCAAGGACTTCTGAACCATGAATCCGACCTGGCTCATTACCGCGCTGCTGTGGCTTTCGATGGCGGGGCTCGCGTTCGCGGTCGCGAAGCGCTCAGCCTGCTGGCGGGTGGGGCGCGCCGCTGTGCCTGGCTCCGTCGGCGTTGGCAAGCTGTTCAGCATCCCGAAGCGTTATTTCGTCGACCTGCACCACGTGGTGGCGCGCGATCCGTATATCGCGAAGACGCACGTCGCCACGGCGGGCGGTGCGATCGCGGCGCTCGCGCTCGTGTTCGTCAACTATGGGCTCGCGATCTATTCGCCGTGGCTCGACAAGCTGATCTTTCTCGCGGCGCTCGCCATGTTCATCGGCGCGGTGTTCGTGTGGCGCCGCCGTCATGCGAAGGATGTGCCGGCGCGGCTGTCGAAAGGTCCGTGGAATGCGCTGCCGTGGCTGCTCGGCTCGTTTGCGCTCGGGCTGATGCTGTACACGGTCGTGCCCGCGTCGGCGATGTCAAAGGCGTTCGCGGTGAGCTGCGCGGTCCTGATCGGCATTGGCGCGTTCGCGATGACGTTTGGCGCCGCGAAGGGCGGCCCGATGAAGCACGCAATTGCCGGCCTGCTGCACCTTGCATTCCATCCGCGTCAGGAACGCTTCGCGGCCACGCGCGAAGGCTGGACCGGCAACGGCACGGCTACGCCGCCGACGGCGCTGAAGCTCCCCGACATCGGGGAGAAGCAGGAGTATGGCGTGGCGAAGCCCGTGGAGTTTCGCTGGAACCAGTTGCTGAGCTTCGACGCGTGCGTGCAGTGCGGCAAATGCGAGGCCGCGTGCCCCGCGTTCGCCTCGGGCCAGCCGCTCAATCCGAAGAAGCTGATTCAGGATCTCGTGGTGGGCATGGCGGGCGGCACCGACGCCGCCTATGCGGGCAGCCCCACGCCGGGCATTCCCGTGGGCCAGCATCGCGGTGCGCCTGAAGGCCCGATCGTCTCGGGCCTGATCGAAGCGCAAACGCTGTGGTCGTGCACGACCTGCCGCGCCTGCGTGCAGGAGTGCCCGATGCTGATCGAGCACGTCGATGCGATCGTCGACATGCGCCGCAACCAGACCCTCGTCCACGGCGAAGTGCCGGGCAAGGGGCCGGAAGTGCTCGCGAACCTGCGCGAAACCGGCACGGCGGGCGGCTATGACAAGGCCGCGCGCTACGACTGGTCAGTCGATCTCAGCGCGCCCGTCGCGCAACCGGGCAAGCGCGTGGATGTGCTCGTGGTGGCGGGCGAAGGCGCATTCGATATGCGGTATCAGCGCACGCTGCGTGCGCTCGTGAAGGTGCTCAACAAGGCGGGCGTGGACTATGCGGTGCTGGGCGCGCGCGAGACGGACACCGGCGACGTGGCGCGCCGCCTCGGCGACGAAGCGACGTTCCAGCACATGGCGAAGCAGATGATGGCGACGCTCGCCACGCTGAACTTCGCGCGCATCGTCACCGCCGATCCGCACGTCATGCACAGCCTGCGCAACGAGTACCGCGCGCTCGGCGCGAGGTACGAGGTGCTCCATCACACGACTTTTCTCGCGGAGCTCGCCGCAACGGGACGCATCGCGCCGAAGGCCGTGCAGGCGCTCGCCGAAAAGCGCACGACGTACCACGACCCCTGCTACCTGGGCCGCTACAACGGCGAGACCGAAGCGCCGCGCAAGCTGCTGAAGACGATCGGCATCCAGGTCGTCGAGATGGAGCGTCACGGCATGCGCGCACGCTGCTGCGGCGGTGGTGGCGGCGCGCCGCTCACCGACATCCCCGGCAAGCAGCGCATTCCCGACATCCGCATCGCCGACGCCCGCGCGGTCCAGGCCGATGTGGTCGCCGTGGGCTGCCCGCAGTGCACGGCGATGCTCGAAGGCGTAGTCGGCCCGCGCCCTGATGTGCTCGACGTGGCCGAACTCGTGGCCGCTTCGCTGGAGTGAATCGATGAACAACCTCAAACGAGTCGATCCGCGCCGCCCATTCGTCGTCACGGCGGCCGGTCTCAGGCGCATCACGCTGGGCGAAACCGGCAGCGCTGACGCAAGCGGCGCGCACTGGCCGGCGCAACACGGCCACTCGAGTGCCGCGAAGCCCCGTCGTCTGATTAGCGATCCGAAGCATTACGTGCTCGTGGCCGCACATCCCGAACGCGGCGCACTCGACGATCACGCATGCCAGGCCATCGCGGCCGCCGCGCTGATTGCCGATGCGCAAACCGAAGTGGCGCTCCTCGTGTTCGGCGAACTGAAGGACGACGCAGCGGCGCTGGGCGTGGACAAACTGATCGAACTGCCCGGCTTCGATCGCCGCACGTTCGCGCCGGAAAGCGAACTGCGCGCGTTGCAGGCCTGCGCGGCGACGCTCGCACCGAAACATGTGTTCCTGCCCGACAACGCGAGCGGCGACGGCGACCTGGGCCGCCGTTACGCGGCTTCGGCCGGGGCGAGTGTGGCGACGCATGTGGTCGAGATCGATGCGAAGCATGTGGGCGTATTCGAACAGGCGAAGCGCGCATGGGCGTCGCGTTCGCTGCCCGACGTAATCCTGCTCGCGCCGAGTGCCGTCGATGCGAAGCTGCCGTTCGTCGGCGCCGGCGAGCGCCTCGCGGGCGATTTCATCCGGCCAGCGAACGACGTCGCGTCGCCATACAGGGATCTGGGCCTCGAAGCCATCGACGCCGCCCAGGTCGCGCTCGAAGAAGCCGATTTCATCGTGTCTGCGGGCAACGGCGTGACCGACATCGGCGCGTTCGAGCAGCTCGCGGGCACCTTCGGCGCCGCGATCGGCGCGAGCCGCGTGGCCGTCGACAACGGTCACTTCACGCGCGACAAGCAAGTGGGCGCGACCGGCAAGACGGTCGAGGCGAGCGTGTATATCGCGTTCGGCATTTCGGGCGCCGTGCAGCATCTGCAGGGCATCAAGGATTGCCGCCATGTGATCGCCGTGAATCTCGACGGCAGCGCGCCGATCGCGAAGCGCGCCAACCTGACCGTGGTTGGCGACGCGCAGGGCACGATCGCCGCCCTGATCGAGCAGGTGCAAGCGGCCCGCGCGAAACGTGGCGGGGCGAGCGCCGTAAGTGACGTAACGCATTCCGCAGGAGTCGCCGCATGAACGCGCGCAATTATCCTCAGCGCCGGGTCGAGCGCATCGCGGTGCTCGTCTCCGTCGGACGCCACCCCGTGAGCGGCATGCCGCGCTACAGCCGCAACGACGCGCTGGCGCTCGATCTCGGACGCACGCTCGCCGGGCGCCACCACGCGCGCCTCGACGTACTGCACGCGGGCGACCCCGCCGATCCCGCGCTCGCCGAATATCTCGCGCTCGGTGCACACGAAGTCGGGGTGCTCTCATGCACGCCGGCCGACGACGCGGCCCGCATGCTCGCCGAACGCGTGCGCGGCTACGACCTCGTCCTGACCGGCACGCGTGCCGAAGGCGCGCACGACAGCGGCATGCTGCCGTACCGCGTGGCGGCTGCGCTCGGCGTGCCGATCGTTGGCGGCGCGGTCGATATCGACGTGGACGAGGCCGCCGGCGCCGCCGTGGTCAGGCAATTCCTGCCCAAAGGCTTGCGCCGGCGCGTCCAGACGGCGCTGCCCGCCGTGATCGCCGTGCATCCGCTCGCCAACGCACAGCCCCGTTACGCCTATGCGCGCCTTCGTGCCGGCACGATAAAGCGCCAGGGCGCCACGCCCGTGAGCGCACACGAAGCCGCCGCATGGACGGTGGGCGCAGTCGAGCGCAAGCCCGTGCGCCTCGCCGCCGCGGAAAAGCGCTCGGGCCACGCACGCATGCTCTCGGCGACCACGACCGAAAGCCGGGGCGGAAACGTCGTAATTGAGGGGAGTTCGGTCGAAAAAGCACAAGTGATCCTCGCGTATTTGCGCGAGCATCAACTCATCGATTACTGATTTCACTGGTCTGTCGGCAACGAACTTGGATGAAAAATCCGGAGCATACGATGAAAGTATCGGCAGAAATTCGCGCGCTGATCGAGCGTCGCAAAGAGGGTTACAGCCTGGAAGCCCCTTTCTATTTGAGCGAGGAGATTTTCGCGCTCGATATGGAGGCGATTTTCCGGCAACACTGGATCGAGGTCGCCACGGAGGCGGAAATTCCGGAGCCGGGCGACTATGTGACCGTCGAGCTGGCGGGAGACTCGATCCTGATCGTGCGCGACGACGACATGCAGGTGCGCGCGTTCCACAACGTATGCCGCCACCGCGGCGCACGCCTGTGCAATGAAGACAAGGGCTCGGTGGGCAATATCGTCTGCCCGTATCACAGCTGGACCTACAACCTCACGGGCGAGCTGATGTTCGCCGAGCACATGGGCGAGCAGTTCGACCGCTGCAAGCACAGCCTCAAGCATGTGCATGTGGAGAACCTCGCGGGCCTGATTTTCGTGTGCCTCGCCGAGAATCCCCCCGACGACTTCGCGCTCATGCGCGCCGCGATGGAGCCGTATCTGCTGCCGCACGACCTCGCGGGCTGCAAGGTCGCCGCGCAGGTCGACATCATCGAGAAGGGCAACTGGAAGCTCGTGATGGAGAACAATCGCGAGTGCTATCACTGCGTGGCGAACCACCCCGAGCTCACGATCTCGCTCTATGAATACGGCTTTGGCTACGCCCGCACGGCCGCCAACGCGGAAGGCATGGACGCCTTCGTGCGCACCTGCAACGAGCGCGCGAAGCAGTGGGAAGCGATGGACCTGCCTTCGGTCGAAATCGAAAAATTGCTGGACGTCACCGGCTTTCGCACGCAGCGCCTGCCGCTCGACCGCTGCGGCGAATCGCAGACGCTCGATGCGAAAGTCGCCTCGAAGAAGCTGCTCGGCGAATTCCGCTCGGCCGATCTCGGCGGTCTCTCGTTCTGGACGCAGCCCAATTCGTGGCATCACTTCATGAGCGATCACATCGTTTCGTTTTCGGTGATTCCGCTTTCGGCCGGCGAAACGCTCGTGCGCACGCGCTGGCTCGTCCACAAGGACGCACGCGAAGGCATCGACTACGACGTGGATAACCTCACCGCCGTCTGGAACGCGACCAACAACCAGGATCGCACGCTGGTGGAGTATTCGCAGCGCGGCGCCGCGAGCAGCGCCTACGAGCCGGGACCGTATTCGCCGTACACGGAAGGGCTCGTCGAAAAGTTCTCGGCCTGGTATGTCGGCCGTCTCGCCGCGCAGATCGGCGCATGACGCAGCGTGCAAAGCAAAGGAAGCGGAGTTTGACATGATGCGAGATGCGGCCCAGTTTGACCCGCGCGACCCACTCGATCACCGCGAAAGCCGCGTGACGCGCCCCGCGTTCTGGGGCGCGCTGCCCGAGCGGTGGACGAGCGAAGTCGAGGAAACACTCGTGTGCTGCCACGTCTGGCAGGAAACGCACGACGTGAAGAGTTTTTTCCTGCGCTCGCCGCAGGGCCGCGCGTTCTCATTCGAGCCGGGGCAGTTCCTCACGCTCGAACTCGAGATAGACGGCGAACCGGTCAACCGGTGCTACACGATTTCGTCGTCGCCCGCGCGGCCCCATACGATCTCGATCACGGTCAAGCGCGTGCCGGGCGGCAAGGTCTCCAACTGGCTGCACGACAACCTGCGCCCAGGCATGGCGCTGCGTGTGCTCGGCCCGGCGGGCGAGTTCACCTGCGCACGGCATCCCGCGCCGAAATATCTGTTTCTTTCCGCGGGATCCGGCATCACGCCGCTGATGTCGATGAGCCGAGCGCATCACGATCTCGCGGAGGACCGCGACATCGTTTTCGTGCACAGCGCGCGCACGCCCGACGACATCATCTTCGCTCGTGAACTGGAGCTGATCGCGTCGAGCCGCGCGAACTTCCGCACGTCGTTCGTGTGCGAGCGGGTAGGGGGGCGCACCGGCTGGTCCGGCGTGACCGGGTTTCTCTCGCTGCCCCTGTTGAAGCTCATTGCGCCGGATTTCATGGAGCGCGAGATCTTCACCTGCGGCCCGGCGCCCTACATGAAGGCCGTGCGCGATCTGCTCGACGAAGCGGGGTTTGCGCGCGAGCACTATCACGAAGAGAGTTTTTCATTCGAATCGCTCGCGGGGCCAGGCGAAGCACCGGCTGCGTCGCCCACGGCGGAGTCATCTGTCGAAGCGGCGAGCTTCAAGATCACGTTCGCGAAGAGCCGCCGCGAGATTGAATGCGGCGCCCAGCAAACGGTGCTCGACGCGGCGCGTCAGGCGGGCGTGCGGCTCGCTTCCTCGTGCAGCCAGGGCATGTGCGGCACCTGCAAGGTCAAGCTGGTTTCCGGGCAGGTGGAAATGAAGCATAGCGGCGGCATTCGCCAGCGGGAAATCGATCAGGGCATGGCGCTGCTGTGCTGCTCGAAGCCGCTGTCCGACCTCGTCGTCGATAAATAGCGCGCGCGTCGCGCAACGACAAGAAGACGTCGTAAATCGACGCTAGCGGCAGATTGTGGCGGGCGAATCTGCAGATGCACGGGGCGCTTGCCCATATCACAGGAGATCGACCATGAAGCTGGCAGGAAAACTCTTTTGGACCGGTGTGTTTTCGGCGATGGTGAGCTTGAGCGCCCCGGCGTTCGCGGACGGCAAGCCGACCGTGAAGATCGGTTATGTCGAAGGCTGGGATGACAGCGTGGCGACCTCGAACGTGGCCGCGCGCGTCATCGAGAAGCGCTACGGCTATCCGGTGCAGCTCGTGCCCGTGGCCGCCGGCATCATGTGGCAGGGCGTGGCGCGCGGCGACCTCGATGCGACGCTTTCCGCCTGGCTGCCGGTCACGCACGCGGCTTACTACGACCAGTTCAAGTCGAAGGTCGAAGATGTGGGCGTGAACTTCCCGGATGCGAAGATCGGCCTGATCGTGCCGGCGGATCTGCCGGAGAACAGTATTCCGGATCTGGCGAGCCGTAAGGCGGACTTCGGCGGTCGCATCGTCGGTATCGATGCCGGGGCCGGCGTGATGAAGAAAACGGATGAGGCGATCAAGGCGTACAACCTCGACTATCAGCTGATGCCGAGCTCGGGCAGCGCGATGACCTCGGAACTGGCGCGCCAGATGCACGCCAGCAAGCCGATTATCGTAACCGGCTGGGCGCCGCACTGGATGTTCGCGAAGTGGAAGCTCAAGTTCCTCGACGATCCGAAGAAGGTCTTCGGCGGTGCGGAGCACGTGGATAGCGTGATCAACCCGGATCTCAACAAGAAAGCGCCGCCCGTCGTGGCGTTCCTCAAGAAGTTCCAGTGGAAGCCGGGCGAGATCGACAGCGTGATGCTGGCGATCCAGAACGGCGCGAAACCGGACGCCGCCGCCGACACCTGGATCGCCGCGCATGGCGACCGCGTGAACGATTGGGCGGGTGCGCAGTAAGCGTTGAGCGAACGACGGGCGCCATGTCGCTTTTGCGCAGGCGTCTGTCGCAATTCGCCATCCCGGCAGGCTTTTTTCTGGCAACCATGTAGACGTACCGTGCGGGCCGGCGCCTGCCGTTCGAGGAGACGGAGTCGATGAAATCCCCCAAGATCGTGGTCGAAAGACTATGCAAGGTGTTCGGTCCCAACCCGAAGCTCGCACGCGAGCTGCTCGCGAAGGGCGCGACGAAGGACGAGCTGTTCGCCAAAACCGGCTACGTGCTCGGCGTGAACAACGCCTCGTTCGAAGTGCAGGAAGGCGAGATTTTCGTGTTGATGGGGCTCTCCGGCTCGGGCAAGTCCACGCTGATCCGGCTCATCAACCGCCTCGTCGAGCCCACGGCCGGCAAGGTCGTGATCGACGGCCGCGATATCGCAGCCGTGAAGCGCTCGGAGCTGGTCGCGCTGCGCCGCACCGACATGAGCATGGTGTTCCAGTCGTTCGCGCTCATGCCGCAGCGCAGCGTGCTCGCGAACGCCGCGTTCGGCCTCGAGGTGGCGGGCGTGGCGCGCAAGGAGCGCGAGCGCCGCGCGCTGGCGGTGCTGGAGCAGGTGGGTCTCGCGGCGTTCGCGCAAAAGCTGCCCGCCGAGCTTTCGGGCGGCATGCAGCAGCGCGTGGGCCTCGCACGCGCGCTGGCCGTGAATCCTTCGCTCATGATCATGGACGAAGCGTTTTCCGCGCTCGATCCGTTAAAGCGCAAGGAAATGCAGAACGTGCTGCTGCAACTGCAAAAGGAGCAGCGCCGCACGATCATGTTCGTCTCGCACGACCTCGAAGAGGCACTGCGCATCGGCAGTCGCATCGCCATCATGGAAGGCGGTCGTATCGTGCAAATCGGCACGCCGCAGGAAATCATCAGCAATCCTGCCGATGACTATGTGCGCGCGTTCTTCGACGGCGTGGACACGAGCCGCTACCTGACCGCCGGCGACCTGATGCAACGCGAGGCTGTGCCGCTCATCCGTTCGCTCGATGCAGCGAGCGTGGCTTCATCGCTCAACGGCAGCGCGAATTATGCGTTCGTGCTCGATGCGCAACGCCGCATCAGCGGGTTCGTCACGCGCGACTCGATTGGCGTCGCGCAGCCCTCGCTCAAGAAGGTCGAATGCATCACGCTCGGCACACCGCTGGAGCAAGTCGTCTCGCGTGTGTGCGCGAACACGACGGCGCTGCCCGTGGTCGACGATGAAGGCCGCTATTGCGGCTCCATCGATCAGGCCGCCGTTCTGAAGGTCATTACGCGCAATCGAGGTGCCCATGTCTGAGATCATTCCCATCGGCCACTGGGTCGATCAGTCGGTTCACTATCTGCTCGACCACGACGCTAACAGCTTCGACGCAGTCGGCCGCGCCATTGAAGGTTTCGCTGGGCTCGTCGAGCATGGTTTGCAGGCCATCCCCATGTGGGCGCTGATGGCGTTTTTCATCGCGATCGGCCTGTGGCGCGTGGGCTGGCGCTTCGCGATCTTCGCCACCTGTTCGCTGTTGCTGATCTACGCGACAGGCTTCTGGGACCAGACCGTCGTGACACTCGGCCTCACGCTCTCGTCCACGGTCATCAGCCTCGTCGTCGGCATTCCGCTGGGCATCTGGACGGCCAAGAGCAAGCTCGTGCAAACCATCGTACGGCCCATTCTCGACCTGATGCAGACCATGCCGGCGTTCGTCTACCTGATCCCGGCCGCCATGCTGTTCGGCCTTGGCCGCGTGCCCGGCATTCTGTCCACCGTGATCTTCGCGATGCCGCCCGCCGTTCGCCTCACGAGCCTCGGCATCAAGCACGTGAACCGCGAGATCGTGGAAGCCGGACAGGCATTCGGCTGCACGCCGTGGCAACTGCTGTACAAGGTGCAGTTCCCGAATGCGCTGCCCTCCATCATGCAGGGCGTGAACCAGACCATCATGATGGCGCTCTCCATGGTCATCATCGCCTCGATGGTGGGCGCGGGCGGACTCGGCAACGACGTGCTGGCGAGCATCCAGCGCCTGGACATCGGTCTTGGCTTTGAAAGCGGGCTGTCCGTCGTGTTGCTCGCGATCATCCTGGACCGCATTACCGAGAGCTTCGGCCGCGCGCCGGGCGCCGTGAAAGCGCCGCTGTTCGCAGGGCTCAAGCAGTTGATGCGCGTTCGCCCCGCAGTCGTCGAGGCGTAAGGCCGACCACCACCGTCGTCTCCTGAGGAGCGCAATGTGACGACCGAGATCGCCGTGCCCGCCGCCGAGGTGCGCACGGCATCGTCCTTCCGGCATTTCGGGTTCCTGACGTTGCAGAACTTCTCGATGATCGCGTTTTCAAGCGCGGTCGAAGTGCTGCGCATGGCCAACTACGTGGGGCGCGCGGATCATTATCGCTGGTCGATCTATTCGCTCGACGGCGCGCCGGCGCGCGCGAGCAACGGCATCGCGGTGCGGCCGGCGCAGGCGCTCGATCCTGCGTGTCTGCCCGACGTGCTGATCGTGTGCGGGGGCATTCGCATCCGCGAGATCATGAACGACGGCGTGCGCGCCACGCTCGCCATGCTGGCGCAGCGCGGCGTGCCGCTTGGCGGCATCTGCACGGGTGCTTACGCGCTGATGTCGAGTGGGCTGCTCGATGGTTATCGCTGCGCCGTGCATTGGGAAAACCTCTCGGTGTTGCACGAGGAGTTTCCGCGCGTGCGCTTTGCGGACGAGCTGTTCGTCGTCGATCGCGATCGGCTCACGTGCACGGGCGGCACCGCGCCGCTGGATCTGATGCTGGAGCTGGTCGGCGCGCGCCTCGGGCAAGCGCTGGCCGCGAAGGTGTCGGAGCAATTCATCCTCGAGCGCATTCGCGGTTCGACCGATTTGCAGCCCATTCCCGTGGATGCGCGTGTTGGCTTTTCGCGTGCCGAGCTGGTGGAGGTCGTGCGGCTCATGGAGGCCAATATCAAGGAGCCGCTTTCGCTGGAAGAGCTGGCGCGGCTGGTGCGGCTCTCGCAACGGCATTTGCAGCGCATGTTCAAGGCGTATCTGAACGTGTCGCCTACGCATTATTACTTGACCTTGCGGCTCAAGCGCGCGCGCGAATTGCTGCGCACGACCGATACTTCTATCGCGCGTGTTACCGCGATTTGTGGCTTCAATTCTCCTTGCCATTTCAGCAAGGCGTATCGGGTGCAGTTTGGGCATGCGCCCAGTCATGAGCGACGTGGAGGGGAGTGAGGGTTTGCTTTTTTGCCGTTCGGCTCGTTGCTTTGGCCTTTCCTTGCATTCGCGTCGGTCCATTAGCGTTGCCCCCGTGCGGGGCGCACCTACTTTTCTTTGCCGCGGTGATATTGAAGCGCGAATGATCATCGATGACCGTCAGCGACGAGCAGCGCCCGCTCTCCAGGGTCTGGAAATCGCCCTTGAAATCCATTGTGCGCGGTAAAGTGCGCCAGGGCGCCCAGGCACGTCAGCCTTGCTCGCTCACGGGCCAGTGCCAGCCCACGCGCAGATCGCCGTTGATGGATGGCGAACTGCCGTCCGATCGCGTCCGACACCTAGTCTTCAATCCAAGGCCGCGCGCGGTTCCAGTCACATGTGACTACAACGACGACTAGCGCCGTGACCGCCAGCGCGACAATCACGGCGAGCTACCCGGCCGCCATGCCGACAGTGCGGGCAAGGCGCATCGCTCACCGCAGGCGATGAGCAATTCCCGATTCCGCTCGACGATCACCGCGGCATTGGGCGGATCACGGCGATCTCATGCCCTCGAGTAGCCGCATGGCATATTCCGCGCACTTTCTCCGCACTCGAACGAGTTGCCCGAACAACAACGAAAATTCCGCCAAACGGCCACGTGCGCGAAGCATGACGACACGTGTTTCGTGCCATGTCCGCCGATTTGCCCAGCTCGCCTTATATTCGGCATCGAGAGGGCGAAAATCGAAATCACGACCGTTGGCGTGAGACCATTTGACGAGGAATTCTGCAAGCAGCGCTCCAACCGAACACCCAGCAAATGCCTCGTCATACGTCGTCACGAAGCCCTCGACGGTTCGAGATCCCACCAGGTTTACCGACGCGGCGACGGTCACGCCTTCCACCTTCACGAAGGCAACGAGCGGAACCTTCGACAGATCCGTTCGCCGTGCCAGCGCGACAAAGAAGTCCCGTACCCGATCGTCCTTCAAGTAGGCAACGCTCACGCCGCGGCGCTCGGCCCAACGGCGTTTGGTGCGGAATAGCCAGCTCAGAACGGCGACAGCGTCCGGTATCGTTCGGCACCAGCCGAATTCGACATGGCCTCGTGCTTCGAGCCGCTTGTGCCGATTTCTCAACGTGCCGCGAAGCGCCTTCGACCGCGTCGATATGAAGTCGTCCCACCGCGGAACGTCTCGCAGCACGATCGAAAATCCGGGCAGGCCGCGCCACCGTGCGGGCACGCGCGCGAGCACCCAGGAGTGGGGGACGTCCTCGAGCGCCTCCTGCAACAGGCTGTCGTGACGAACGAGCGGTATCTGCAGAACGTCCGCATCGACCCGCCTGATCGCTTCGACTGCAGCGGCGTAGACGGCTCGGCTGGCGCCCGCCCTCACCAGCGGCTGTCCATACTCTTCGCTGGTTCCGCAGGTCAGCCCCTTTGCAATGCGCACAATGCCACGTCGGACGATCGAAACAGGCCACAGCGCGAGCAATTCCCCGTCGCCATACACCATCGCCACGCTGACGCTTTCCCCGTCGGTCAATGCATGCGAGGCGGCAAGCTCGCAATACTCGAAGGTCATATGCCCAGGGCAGTCCTCGGCACCGGCAGCGAGCGCGCGCCACACTTCGCGCAGCGACGCCAGCGCCGAAAGCGATTCAATTTCCCGGACTTCGCTCGTGTGCGCCGCTTTCGTCGATCGGCTTGTCCATTCCACTGCCGCCGCGGTCGGCATAAGATGCCCTGGCTCGTTCATGCCCCAATACCCTGTCTTTGAATCCCGGCTAACGGACTCACGGTTTCCGACACGGGGTCGCAATCCTGCCGCCTCCCTGGCTTGTAAGACTTGCTTGCAAGCCTTACTCGCTTCTCCCAAGCAATCGTGCAGGCATCGCTATTGAGTCGAGAGCACGGCTGAGGCCGCCCCGCAATGAGCGCATATGACCTGCACGCAGTAGGGGATTGCACGATCACCGCTCCGGATATTGTGCCGCCGGGAGTAGACTCGTCGCTGCATGCTGGGTGATGAGGTCCCGTGCAATCGGGCTCATTTTGGTCTCCGTCGCGGTTTGCTCAGGTCAGAGCTACTTAATGGCATCCTGCAAATGTTGCACATGGGCTGGCTCGACGCACGCTGTGCATTCCGGCCCACCTGGCTGAGCCTCGCTTATCGGGCGCAGTTGCTGTACCTGATCCGAAGCGGGAAACGAATGCAAGGTGCAGCGTGCGCGAGGCAACAGCAGCTACGCGGCATGAGTCCGCTTCCCGGAGTATTACCGCCATTCGAGGTACGGACCGACCTACGCCGATCCGCCGGACGCAGCGCTAATACAAGGCGGTACAGTTCAGCGCGAAGCTAAGGGAAAACGCGGAATGTGCACCGTGAAAGTCGTGCCCCTTTTTGAGGACTCGACCTCGACAGCGAGCGCCCACCACAGTGCAGGGCTTGACGAATCGCGCCGGTTTACTGGGGGTTAATGTGGATCTCCGTCGACTCCATCTCGCCCCAGCCGTACTCCCGACGCAGCGCCAGTACGCGTTCAACGAGGGGGTCGGGCGAGCGTGTGGGGCTGTGATGCGGACGACGCGAGCGGTCGGCCAGAACCGCCGAGCCTTCGTCGCGGTGGCACTCCAGCCACTTGTAGCCGGTCTGGCGGCTGATGTTGAAGCGTCGGCACAACTCACTGAACGGCAGGCTCTGCGCGGCCGCCAGGCTGACGAATTCCTGTCTGAGGCTCATGGTGTCTTTTACGTTCCAGGGCATGGATGGATTCGGGCGTTGGGATGCCCAAAAGTGTCAACCATGTTCCCGTACACCTGTCAGCCATGTCCCCGGTCTGTACACCGCGGCAAAGAAAGTAGGTGCCGCCCCGCACAGGGGCAACGCTAACGGACCGACGCGAACACAAGGAAAGGCCAAAACGGCAAACCAAAACCCAAACCATCAATGCAGCGAAGCGCGAACACCACCGCTATCAATTTCCGCACCAACCAGCGGACGTTCACTAAGCAGCAGCGCATCGAGATCCACCAACTGCGAAGCCTCTTGCCCGCTACGCTGCTCGCGAAACATAACAGGCGGCACGCCAAACTGCTTGCGAAATTCGCGTCCAAGATGGGACGCATCCGAAAACCCGCAGCTAGACGCGATGTCCGCCACGGTGCGGTCCGAGCTCGTGAGGAGCCACGCAGCAGTGCGCAGGCGCAGCACATTCGCGAACGCGCGCGGGCTCTTGCCCGTTTCCGCCTTGAAGAGCCGTTCGAGCTGACGCGGCGAAAGATTCAACTTGTCGGCCAGCTCTTCGAGCGGCACGTTGCGGCCCACCTGTTGCTCCATCAGCAGAACGGCGCGCTTGACCTTCGGGTGCGTGGCGGGTTCGAGTCCGGGCGGGTGGGGCTGAGGCGCATTGCCCTTCTGCATTTCGCCCACCAGCAAGATTCGCAGCGCTTTCTGCACGGTCGCATGCTCGAAGTGGCGCAGCAAAATGGCAGCGGCGACGTCGATCGACGCGCGGCCGCCCGAGCAGGTAATGCGGCGCCGGTCGATCGCGAACAGGCGGTCGGCGACGATGGCGTCGGCATTGACGTTGGGGAAGCGCTCGATGAAGTCCCAGTAGTGGAACCAGCTGACGCAAATGCGATGTCCGTCGAGCACACCGGCGCGCATGAGCGCGAACACGCCCGTGCAGATGCCGACGACCGTCGTGCCGCCGCTGG
The DNA here is from genome assembly GCF_038900695.1 of Paraburkholderia sp. JHI2823. Lineage (NCBI taxonomy): Bacteria > Pseudomonadati > Pseudomonadota > Betaproteobacteria > Burkholderiales > Burkholderiaceae > Paraburkholderia > Paraburkholderia sp. JHI2823. Next base: position 24,887 of record NZ_JAYMRY010000017.1, read on the forward strand.
CCGCGCGGCGGATGTGCTGCAGCGTGGCTTCGCTTGCCTGGGGGCCGGAGTGCAGCAGCCCGCCGACCACCACGAGATAGTCGACCGGCTCCGCATCGGCGAACGTCTCCCAGGGCGAGACCTGAATGCCGCAGCTCGCTCGGACCGGCGCGAGCGTCTCGCCGATCACGCACCACGAACAGCGCACCGGCTTGCTGTAGTCGCCATCGTCGGCGGACAGCCGCAGCATGTCGACGAATCCGGAGAACGCGGTCAGCGTGAAGTTCGGCAACAACACGATGCCAAAGCGAATGCGCCCCTTCGCGGAGGCGTCGATGGGGACGGCGATAGGCAGTGTGTCGGACATGGAAGCACCGGAAGACAGCGAACGAGGTTACAGCCAAGCTTCGCCGGTATGGCCCCCTGGCGCTTGCGGTTTTCCGCCATCGACCATCGCAAAAGCGAAATCGGCGCCCGGTGGGCCGCATGGCGCTACGGTTCCGCCGCGCTGACGCATTCATTCTAGCAACACCGACTATGCATTTGGTCAACTGGCTGCTTGAGCCGCATGCGTCAGTGGGACATTCGTTCCACGCCGATTCCATCCACGAGGCCTCGTTTCATGCCGCGCGCCAAAACCGTCGAACTCAACCAACGCGCCTGTCACGGCGATGCCGCCGCCGCGCTCGCGCTGCTGGAGCAGAGCATGGCGCGCGGGCACGGGCGCATCGGCCTGCTTCGCTATCTGCAGGCCCGCTGCGTGGGCGCCGCGCTCGCGCGGCAGCATCACGACTACGCGCGCCAGGTGGCCGGCAACATGAGCGACGACGCACTCGCGGCGCTAGCGGCGCAGGCGCAGCGCCGTCACGGCGCCGCGGGGGCCCGCAACGGGCCGCGCGGTCCGTCACAGCACGACGGTGCGCCCGTCGTTGATGAAGACCCGCCGCTCGAGAAACGCCTTGACGGCGCGCGCGAGCGTCACGCATTCGACGTCGCGCCCGACGGCCAGTAGGCGCTCAGGGTCGAATGTATGATCGACCCGCTGCACTTCCTGCTCGATGATCGGCCCTTCGTCGAGATCGTCGGTGACGAAATGCGCGGTCGCGCCAATCAGCTTCACCCCGCGCACGTGCGCCTGGTGATAAGGGCGTGCGCCCTTGAAACCGGGCAGGAAGGAATGGTGGATGTTGATCGCGCGCCCGGCCAGCCGCTGGCTCGTCTCATCGGAGAGTATCTGCATGTAGCGCGCGAGTATCAGCAGCTCCGAACCGGTCGAGGCAAACAGGTCGAGAATGGCGTCCTCCTGTTGACGCCGCGTTTCCGGCGTGACGGGAAGATAGTGGAACGGCAGGTCGTGCTGCCGCGCGAGCGGCTCGAAATCGCGGTGATTCGAGGCAATGCCCGCAATGTCCATTTGCAGCTCGCCCATGCGCCAGCGAAACAGCAGATCGGCAAGGCAGTGCTCGAGCTTCGAGACCATGATGAGCACTTTGGGGCGCACGCGCAGGTCGTGAATCGCCCACGTCATGTCGTGCCGGCTCGCGACGGACGCGAACTCGTCCCTCAGCCCCGCCAGGTCGAAGCGCTCGGCCGCGCCCGGCTGCAAGACCTCGTGAAAGACACAGCGCAGAAAGAAGCGCGTGCTGATGTCGTCGTCGAAAACCGTCAGCTCGTCGATATAGCCGCGATGAGCGTCGAGAAAGCTTGCGACCGCGGCGACCTGGCCGGCGGCGCTGGGGCATGCGAGCGTGAGCACATAGCGGTGCTGCGGTTCTGCGGTGGACATGCGGTTCTCCTCGTGTCGTGATGCGCCAGGTGCAACGCGTCATGCGCGGTGCGAGCCAGGCGCTGGCGTGATGGCGAAAGTAAGCCATCAATCGGCACGCGGCACATAGAATCCACACGCTGTATCGCGAGTACGAAACCGCCAACATGACAAAGGCGCCGAACGCATTGCGCCGCACTGGCTTGCGATTCATTCGCGAGGGTGACGCGAGGTCCCCCTGAACGCTAGCGCGCGAGCGCCCACATCAGCGAAACGGAGAACGCCGCCACGACCACCGAAGCGCAGCGCTGGAACAGCGCGGGACGAACGAACGGCAGGCGCCCGCTGCGAGGCGCCGCGCCAATGGCGATCCAGGCTAGGCCGATCGGTATCAGCAGGCACGTGAAGATCGCCATGGCTTCGAGCCACGCTGCGAAACTCGCAAAGGCCGCAGGCGGAAAGATCGAGCCCGCGAACAAAATGGCCTTGGGGTTGAGCACCGTCGCGCTGAACAGCGTGCGCGCGGTGACGACGCTCGCCGCCGAGGTCTCGATCGAGTTCGCCGTGAGCCACAGGCGGATGGCGAGCCCCGCAAGATAGAGGCTGCTGGCAAGGCGCAGGATCTTCGGCAGCCAGCTCAGGGACTGGGACGCGTGCGCGAAGCAAATGCCCCAGAGGGAAATCGACACCAGATAGCCGGCCAGCTCGGCGCCGGTGAGATGCACGGAGCGTCGAAGTCCCTGCCTCAGCCCGGCGGCGGCGAGCAGGGTGTTGGTGGGCCCCGGCATGAGCAGCACGATCGCGCAGCCCGAAACCATCAGCGCGGCGGTGGAAAGGGAAAGCATGAAATGACGACCGGAAGAATGCTGCCTCGGATTATCGGAAATTCGAGCCGGGGCGCGATTAGGGCCAATGGCGGAGCGCTCCAGCGGGGTGCGCATATTTTACGGCGTAGTCGGGTGCGCGCTTGATTTGAGTTTGCCAAAGCGATGCAGCTCATCCAGACGGGGCGCCAGGACATCGTGCTCGCGGGCGGCAGCGAAGCCTTGCACGACAACATGACGCTGATGTTCGACGCGATGGGCGCGCTGTCGCGCGGCTTCAACGAGATGCCGGAACGGGCGTCGAGGCCTTATGACGCCCATCGCGACGGTTTTGTGATCGGTTCGGGTGCCGGGGTACTCGTGCTCGAGTCGCTGGCGCATGCGCAGGCGCGCAACGCGCCCATTCATGCGGAACTGACCGGCTTCGGGCATGGCACCGACGGCGCGCATATGGTCGCGCCGCAGGCGGGCGGCATTGCGCGCGCGATGCGCGCGGCGCTCGAAGAGGCCGGCTGCCGGCCGGACTACATCAATACGCACGCGCCTTCCACGCCATCGGGCGATATCGAGGAATTACTCGCACTGCGCGCCGTGTTCGGCGACGACGTGCCCGCGTTCTCGTCGACGAAAGCGCTCAGCGGTCATCCGCTAGGGGCATGCGGCGCGCACGAAGCGATCTACACGTTGCTGATGATGCGCGATCGCTTCATCGCGGGCGCCGTGTGCATCGATACGCTCGATGCACATGCCGCCGGCATGCCGCTCGTGCGCGAAACGCGCGCTGCGCGCATCGAGACGGCGAGTCCGTTTCATTCGGGTTCGGCGGCAGTTGCGCCAGCCTGGTGTTTCGCGCCTGGAACGAGGGCTGATGTTTCGGGCAACCTTGAAAATAATGAGGATTCCAATGAAAAAGACGTGCCTTACGCTCGGTTCGGCCGCCGTCGTCAGTCTGATGCTGGCCGGTTGCGGAACGCAACTCGAGTCGCTGCCGATCCAGCCGGTGGCCTCCCTGGCAAAGCAAAAAGCGGTGCTCAGCACGGACCCCGCATCGAAAATCGCCGTGTATTTTGGCGCACAGGCGCATCCGGACGTCGTTCGCCGCGTGGGCAACGCGTCGCATTCCGTGCGCGTCGCGCGCGCGACCGATGGCGCCGAGGCTTCGTGCGACAAGGCGCTCGCCACCGCACTCGACAAGCTGCGTGCTGACGCAAAGGACGAAGGCGCCAACGCCGTCGTGAACACCACCACGCGCTTTCACGGCACCGAAACCGCTTCGGCCACCGAGTACATCTGCGGCGTGAGCCCGAGCGCGGCATCCATTGCCGTCAAGGGCGATTTGGTGATCCTCGCAAACTGAAGCCTCAGCCCAGCTTCATGGCCGCTACGTTGACCAGCGTTTCGCGCCGTTTGCCGGGCTTCGGACGATGCAGACCGAGACGCTCGAAAAGTCCGAAGTCCGCCGCGCGGCTCCACCACAGATAGGGGAGCGAAACGTTACGGTCCGCGAAGCGAAAGCCCGCGTCGCGGATCATCGCGAGGTAGCCTTCGGCGCTCTTCTGCACGTGCATCGGATGGCGGAACAGCAGACGGATCACCCAGGAGCGGATATAGGCTTCGGTCGACTCGGCGAACAGCAGGACGCCGCCCGGCTTGAGCACGCGGTGGAACTCCGCGAGCGCGCGCTCCTGCTCGACCAGGTGATGGAAGGTCTGATGGCAGAACACGATGTCCGCGCTGGCCGTGGGTAGCGGCAGGCGCGCGCAGTCGCCGTGCAGCAACTCGAACTTCGTTCCCGTGTGCGGCGAATTCTGGTGGCTGCGGGGAAAACTGGGCTCGCACGCGCGCGCAGCAAGCGCCGCCTGTTCGAGCGAAGCCTGGTGATAATCGATCCCGATGATGCGGCGCGGGCGGAAAGCCTCGGCAAGCAGCCGCAGCGACTTGCCCTGGCCGCAACCCACGTCGACGATTTCGGGCGCGTCGGGCAGCGGCACGTCGATCAGGCGCGTGAGGTCGTTGATCGCCACGCGCAGCACGTGATGTTCCCACGTATGGGTGCGCAGAAACCAGATGCCGAATGCCGTTTCCGGCACGAACGGCGGCACGCAATTTGATTCGGAAACCGACATATTTTTTACCCGATGCGAGTGTAGTCGTGGACGAGAATCGGCATTGTAAATGCAAGGGCGCCGCGAGGGGTGTCAGAATCACGTTCTCACACAGCGCCGTACGCTTGCATTGAACCTACAGTGCGTAACAAAACGTAACGGGGCGTTCGGACGCACAGAAAGGATGGAACCTATGGAACAGAGCCTCGCAGAAGCAGTGACAGCCCCTTCCACGCGGCGCGAAGACGTCGATGTGGCGATCATCGGCGCCGGCCCGTCGGGCGCCGTTGCTGCAGCCCTTTTGCGCAAGGCCGGACGATCGGTGCTCGTGCTCGAGCGCCAGCACTTCCCGCGCTTTTCGATTGGCGAGAGCCTGCTGCCGCAAAGCATGGCGTACCTGGAAGAAGCCGGCATGTTGCAGGCGGTGGTGGAGGCCGGCTTTCAATACAAGAATGGGGCGCACTTCGTGTGGCGCGATCAGGCCTCGACGTACGACTTCCGCGACAAGCATTCGGCGGGCTGGGGCACGACCTATCAGGTGGAGCGCGCGAAGTTCGATGAACTGCTGATCGGCTGCGCCGCGCAGCAGGGCGCCGAAGTGCGCTTCGGCCACACCGTGCTCGGCATGAGCACGGGCGCGGCGCCGGTGCTGGACGTCGCCGACGAGAGCGGAGCGCAGTATCGGGTGCATGCCCGTTTCGTGCTCGATGCGAGCGGCTTCGGCCGTGTGCTGCCGCGGCTACTTAACCTGGAGGCGCCGACTGGCCTGCCGACGCGCGCCGCGATCTTCAGCCATGTGCGCGACGGGCTGCCGCTCGACGCCTTCGATCGCAACAAGATCTGCGTGGCGACGCACCCTGAGCGCCGCGATGTCTGGTTCTGGATGATCCCGCTCGCAGGCGGGCGCACGTCGGTAGGGTGCGTTGCCGAAGCGGCTTTCCTCGATGTGCCGGAAGCGGAGCGCGAGACGCGGCTGCGCGCGCTGGTTCGCTCGGAACCGACGCTGAATCGGTTGATCGGCGACGCGCCGTTCCTCATGCCGGTGAACCGGATCGGCGGCTATTCGGCCAACGTGGAGCGCCTGCATGGACCGGGCTACGCGCTGCTCGGCAACGCGGGCGAGTTTCTCGACCCGGTGTTTTCATCGGGCGTCACGATCGCGCTGCGTTCGGCTCACCTGGCTGTGAAGGTGCTCGTGCGGGCGCTCGATGGCGCGCAAGTGGATTGGTACGCGGAATACGACGTGCCGTTGCGCAAGGGCATCGACGCGTTCCGCGCTTTCGTCGAGCGCTGGTACACGGGCGAGCTGCAGGACATCATTTACTACCCGCGACAGACGCCCACGATCCGGCGCATGATCAGCGCGGTGCTCGCGGGATACGCGTGGGACGAGAGCAATCCGTTTGTGGCGGACCCTGTGCGCAGGCTCAATACGCTATATGAGGCATGCAAGCCCTGAGCGCAGGGCGTTGGTTTCGGGCGACGCGTGGATTGCCTGCAGTGCGAAAGCCATCTGTCAGTCGCGATTGATCAGCAGACCGATCAGCACGCCGACACCCGCTGCAATCCCGATCGACGCCCACGGACGCTCGTGGACGAAGTCGTCAGTAATGTGCGCAGCCTGCTTGCCCTTTGTGACCACGACGACCTGCACGTCCGCTGCCTTTTTCCTGGCTTCGTGCAGTCGTTGCAGCGCCAGTTCATGCAGCTTTGGAGTCGCTTCGCTGCTGGCGCCTTCAGGCTGCGGGGGCTGATTCCCGAGATCGGCGCGCTCGGCATTGGTATCAGACATCGGTCTCTCCTTTCATTCCTGCGGTGGTGTTTCAAACCATTGTTGGCCCGGCCAGCACACGGCGATAGCGCGCAACGAGCTTCTTCAAACGCGCACCAAAGTCAGCGGCCCCTGCAGGCGTGATGGCGGGGCCGGGCCGGCCACGTCAGTACGATCGACATCAGATTTTCAGCCGGGAAATCTTGGCGCCTGACAGCGAAACATCGCCCATCAGTCCGGCATTGGTCATCACAATGGCTTGAACGGGAGCGCTAGCCGTTGTCGTATCGATCTGGCCATTCGCGCCGACCTTCAGCAGCGCAACCGATCCTTCGCCACCGACCGACCAGCCTTTCGAGTTGCGGAAGGAGGTGAGCGCGTCATGCGTCATGAACAGGAAGATGACCGCCTTCGATTGCGCACCTGCCTGCAGGCCAAATGAGCCCGCCGCCGTGCTGTAGTACCCGACCGTCTTGCCGCCTACCCGCAGAGCGCCTTGACCGTATTCTCCGCCCGCGACGAAACCGGCTTTGATCACGGACGGAAATACGAGGACGCCGTTCGCCTTGCTGACTAGCTCTTTTGAGCCTTCGACTGTCGCGTACAACCGCGACAGCGTCTCATTGACCTTCGCATCGATTTCATGACGCTTCGCCGCGTTGGACTCTGCCGCGACCGCTTCATTTATCCCCGACGGGATTCTGGTCAGCGCCAGCCCCACGATTGTTAGCGTTGCGGCACCTGTCCTCAAAAAAGATCTTCTGCGCATGATCACCTCCATCAAGGGTTACGGTCGAATTCACTTCCTTTGGTAACTAGCCGGCACGCGGCCTTGCAATCAATGCGTTCGCTTTGTTGAGGGCATGACATAGTGGGACTGAACGTTATTCGATCGAGCTGATCCAGCCGGGCTCCCGATTCGTCGTCCTGCCAACAATATTTGGCAGGCTCGCGCGTTGCGCAATAGGACTTAGGTCCAATAGGCGGGTCGCAGCTGCTGGCAGAAATGCGTCGGCGCTCCTGCCGCAATCGGCTACCGCCGCGTTCGGTGTCGCGAAGGCTGGCGGCTTACTGAATTACTTCAGACGTTTGAGTGTGCGTGCGACGGGGATTCGTGTCGGTGACCGTCTATGAATGACGAAATGCTTTCAACGATGTGGACTCGACCCGGGGCCCGATAGCAACCATTGAGGTTGAAGAAGACCGGCAAGAGAATCTAGCCCGGTCCGCGAACACGGAGTCTCTGAGAAGTTATCAAACTGGGCCGCTCGCGCATAATCGACGACAAACCGTCGGATGTACGTTGCTTCATCTCGATGCAAACAGACACGTCCGCTTCTGCCGAACGTGCCTGTCAGCCTCGAAGCAGGTCGCCCACTAGCCGGGCTGGCTGGCAGCACCCGCAGATCTCACCGCATGCCGCCACTGGCGATGATATGTTCGCCCGTCAACCACTTTGCATCGTCCGACGCGAGGAAAACCGCGATCGACGCTACGTCTTCCGGTCTACCCACGCGTCCGAGTGGCGTCTGACTGACCGCTGACGTCTCGAAATCCGAACCGATGACCCCGGCGCTTTCTGCGCCCTCAGTCACGATTACGCCCGGATTGATCGTATTCACACGTATCTTGCGCGGCCCGAGTTCGCGCGCGAGCGCGCCGGTGATCGAATCGACTGCGCCCTTCGTGCCGCTGTAGACGGCGGTCGTAGCAGGCGTGATCGTCGAGACGACCGAGCTGACATTGATGATGCTGGCGCCCTCGCCAAGATGCCTGGCGGCCGCCTGCGTGGTCAGCAGGACGCCGAGCACGTTGACGTCGAATTGCTTGCGGTATTGCGCTTCCGTGAACGCTTCGATGGGCGCGAACTCGTAGACGCCCGAGTTGTTCACGAGGATGTCGAGACGGCCATACGTTTCGATCGTCGCGTCGACGATGCCTTTTGCGTCGGCTGCCTTCGACACGTCGCCGCCCACGGCAATCGCCTTGCCGCCTGCGGTGGTGATGGCGGACACAACGGCGTCCGCGCCGGTCTTGCTGCTCGCGTAGTTCACGACGACCGACGCCCCTTCGGCCGCGAGCGCCTTCGCGATGGCGGCGCCGATACCTTTCGACGCGCCGGTTACGACGGCCACCTTGCCTGTAAGCTTGCTCATGATCTTCACCTCAGTATCAATGAATCCGTTGATGGAAGCCGGCGTCGCGTCGCGCACGATGCGATCGCCAGTGTTTTCTACCAATGCGGTCATTTGTGCCGGTGCTATAACGAAGCGCTGAACGCATGGCGCGGCGCGAGTCGTCTCGCATCGAACCGCAGGATTTTTTCCTTAGCCTGGCCACGGCGAATTACGGATCACGGAGCAGAAATTCCCTCGGTGGAAATGCGGCTCCTTGTCGGCGATGACGTCTGCTTTCACGTTGCCGAAGGTGGTTTCCGGTTTGCGTTTGATGCCGTCATAGAACGCCTGCAGGATGTCTTCCTTGAAATGCGGCGGGCGAGGATGTGCGTGGGTCACCGCCTCGCGTTCTTCGGCGGAGAACTCGTGGTAGGTGAGCCCGAGCACATCCATCTCGACGCCTGCGGTCACGAGAGCGACGATCGGGTGCATATGGCGCGGAATTCCCGGCGTGGTGTGCAACGCGATCGCGGTCCAGACGAGGTCGATGTCGGCCGCCGTGATACCCCGCGCCGACAGGAAGTCGCGGGCGGCATTGGCGCCATCGACTTCGAATCGTTCCGTCGCGCTGCTGTAGCCATCAACAAGTCCCACGTCATGAAACATCGCGCCCGCGTACAGCAGTTCCGGATCGAACTTCAGCCCGCGGCGGTTTCCCTCCAGAGCACCGAACAGGAACACCCGGCTCGAATGATGAAACAGCAGCGAGCTTGAAGTGTCGCGCACGAACTCGGTAATTTCCCGTGCAAGTTGACTGTCGGGCACTTTCACATCCTGAATGAACTGTGACATCGAGCTTTCTCCTTCAAGGTTCGAATGGGTAAGACGCTAGCGCGTTGCTGCCGGTCCACCGAGCTTCGCCAGGGCTTCGCGAATGCCCGCGCCGTATTCCGGGTCGGCTTTCGCACAGTTGGCAATGTGGCGGTCCTGGATATGCGCGTGGACACCGGCGATCTGGCGGGCGGTGTTGTCGAACAGCACCTGCTGCTGTTCTTTGCTCATCAGACGGAACAGATCGCCGGGTTGCGCGAAGTGATCCTCGTCCACGCGGTGATCCCAATGCGCCGCGTCGCCTTCTATTCGCAGCGCCGGCTCATGCAGGCCGGGCTGAACTTCCCCCTCGTGGACACTGTTCGGGTAATAGGACGGCGTGCCGCCGAGGTTGCCGTCGGTGCGCATCGCGCCGTCGCGGTGATAACTGTGAACGGGGCACTTCGGCGCGTTGACGGGGATGTGATTGAAGTTCACGCCGAGCCGATACCGTTGCGTATCGCCATAGGAGAACAGGCGCGCCTGAAGCATCTTGTCGGGCGAGAAGCCGATTCCGGGGACCACGTTCGCCGGCGAGAACGCCGCCTGTTCGACCTCGGCGAAGTAGTTATCGGGGTTGCGGTTCAGTTCGAGAACGCCGACTTCGATCAGCGGAAAATCGCCCTTCGGCCAGACCTTGGTGAGATCGAACGGGTTGAACGGCAGCGACTTTGCCTGTTCGTCGTTCATCACCTGGACATGGAGCGTCCAGCGGGGAAACTCGCCGCGCTCGATGCTCTCGAAAAGATCGCGGCCATGCGTCTCGCGGTCCTTCCCCACGAGATTTTCGGCTTCGGCGTCGGTGAGGTTCGCGATGCCTTGCTGGGTGCGCAGGTGAAACTTTACCCACGTCCGCTGGTTCTCCGCATCGACAAAGCTGAACGTGTGGCTGCCAAAGCCGTGCATGTGGCGATAGCTGCGCGGAATGCCTCGATCGCTCATGACGATCGTGACCTGGTGCAACGCCTCCGGCAGGAGCGACCAGAAGTCCCAGTTGCTGTTGGCGTTGCGCAATCCCGTACGTGGGTCGCGCTTGATTGCGTGGTTCAGATCGGGAAAGCGCAACGGGTCGCGGAAAAAGAACACAGGCGTGTTGTTGCCCACGATGTCCCAGTTTCCTTCTTCCGTGTAGAACTTCACCGCGAAGCCACGGATGTCGCGTTCGGCGTCGGCGGCGCCACGCTCTCCGGCCACGGTCGAGAACCGCAGGAATACCGGCGTCGTCTTGCCGACCTCGGAAAACAACTTCGCTTTCGTGTAGCGCGTGATGTCATGCGTGACCGTGAACACGCCGTGCGCGCCCGATCCTTTGGCGTGCATGCGCCGCTCGGGAATAACTTCGCGGTCGAAGTGCGCGAGTTTCTCGATCAGCCAGATGTCCTGCAAGAGCGCCGGACCACGCGGTCCAGCCGTTTCGATGTTCAGATTGTCGACAACGGGCGCACCCGTTGCGTGACCAAGACGCTCAGACGTATCGCGATTTGTCATGCGACGACTCCAGGAGGGATGGGCAATGCAGGCGCAGCGCCGTAGCGTTTCGCGAAGGCGCGCGAGCGAAGCGCTACGGACAATCAGCGTGCTATTTCTGCGGGCGTCACGAAGCGACGTGTTTCGTAACGTTGGTCACTCGATCAGCGGGTGATGAGCGGCCGGAGACATCGATTTTTCGATGTGGAGACAGCGTACCTGTTTGGGGCAGGGCCGATCTTGGACAAAACAACGATTCGATGGATAAAGCGCGTGCGGTGCTAGCGTGACCGGTTGTGCAGACGCCATTCCTTCGGCCCACATCCTTCGAGGCGCGAAAACACGCGTGAAAAATGGCTCTGGTCGAAAAAGCCGCAGTCTGACGCAATGGTCGCAAGGCTCGCATCCGATTCGCGCAATTGGGATTTGGCGCGTTCTATGCGGCGCTTTAGCAGCCACTGATGCGGCGTACTTCCGGTGGTTTGCTTGAATGCCTCACTGAAGTGGCTCGTGGAGAAACCGCACTGGCGCGCGAGGTCGATGATCGATGGATTGCCGTGCAGGTGAGCGGCGAAAAAATCCTCAATGCGCCGCATCTGCCAGGGCGCGAGGCTGGCGCGGCGCGTGCGGATCGATGGATCGGCTTTGCCGTAGCGGATGATGACATGCTCGCAAAAAGCGAGGGCGATGTAATCGACAAATAGCGAACTCGTCAGATCGGGCTGCTGGAGAACGGCCTGTAGCGTGTGCGCAAGACGAAACAGCACCGGGTCGCTTGCACCGAGAGTCGCCTGCACCAGCCCGCCGATGCGCCGCCGCCCTTTCTGATCGGTGAATTCTTCGATCGCGCTCTGGGCGAGAAAGAGCCGCATCGTATCGAACGGCATGTCGAGGCGACGCGTGGGCGCCGAGCGCAGGTCGAGCAGATAGCAGGCACCGGGCCTGCACGACGTTGAAGCATCGAGATTGCCGCTTGAACTGCGTATGCCCGGATCAGGGCTCAAAATAAGTGGCATCTGGAAGACGAATGCTTCCTCCGGTTGCGGCGTCAACGAGCGTCCCGGTTGCGGCCGCATGTTGGTGAGCCGCGTGAACGAGATTGGCTGTCCCTGCGAAAAGACTTCAGCTCGCACGGTGGGCGCTTCCCGCAGTAGAAACCGTTTGGCGAGGGTGTCGTCTGGAGAAGGCTGCCCAGGATTAGCAGAACTCCGGTGGTTCATTCGTCGCGCCTGTGAGTGCCCCCGTGCAAGCGTTGATGCCGTTGCCTGGCGGCTGGATCAAATGAAAGCAGGCCTAATCTAGCGCAGTTTGGTGACTGCCGCGCGACCGGTGACTCCGCGCACAACAATGGTGCACGCTGGGCATTCGAGATCCCACAATGTGCGCAATCGAGGTCCTTACAAAGCTTTTTTGGTGCTGCCAGATGCTGCATCCTTCGCGGCCGAACGTGAAGAAAGCGTCTTGCCCGTCTGAAGCGACTGCGGATCCCAACCACCCGAGCGCGCCTTGGGTTCTCAGTCAGAGGATCGGCGGCCCGACGATGTCGATCCCGTGTCGCGCGGCCGTGCGTGTGAGCGCTTCGATGAATTCGGGTGTCGGGACAACCCTCTCGGGCAGAGTCTCGGCGCCGGCAGGACGACTCAGGGCTCGCATCATGGCCTCGAAACCCGGCCCGGTGATGATTGTCAGAAGCCTTACGCCAGACGCTGACTCGACGCGGAAGGTCTGAGGGATACCTTTCGGCGCCACGATGGTGTCCCCCGCGCCTGCGGTAAAGTCACGGTCTCCAACGCGCAAGCGCATCACTTGCATCCTCGAGCAGATGAGGTGGGCCGATAGGCGCGAGAGCGATACCGTCATGCATAAGTGTCCTGAGCAGCGACTTCGCGCCCGGCCTCGAGCTGCGGCGACTAGTGAAGACGAGTCAGATGTGAATGCCACCCGCCACTTCTATGCGCTGCGCGTTTACCCAACCAAAGTCATCCGACAAAAGACCGGCAATCACTGGCCCCACATCCGACGGCAGTCCCGCTCGGCCAAGAGCGGTTGTCGGCGACGGCCTTGTTGACCTGCGGATTGTCCCGTACGACGCCACCACTAAAGTCCGTCGCGATTGCGCCTGGCGCTACGACGTTGACCGCGATCCGGCGCGGCGCGAGTTCAAGGGCCATATAGCGCGTCAGCGCTTCAACTTCCGACCGCGTCCGGGGTATCCAGCAAGCGTACGGCCCGCACCGCGCAATCGGCCAGCGGGCCATCGAAGTCCGCAACGAACACGCCGCGACTTGCGTCTCCTGCCGCCACAGGCGGCGGCGACATCTCAGATTTGTTATTGGTTGTTAAGAGGTCAGAAAGGCCCCGAAATCGCAAAGCTGGCGTCGAGCGGGAGTGCCTCGCACGGCGTTCTGCGCGCGATGGAAAAATTAAGAGCTCAGTTCTCGCAGCCAGTGCGTGTGGAAGATCTGGCTGAAATCGCCCAACTAAGTCCGTCGGCGTTTCACCGGCAATTCAAGGCGCTGACCGGACTCCCCCCGCTTCAGTATCAGAAGCAATTGCGCCTATTGGAGGCCCGCAGGCTGCTGCTCTCACAGTCGATGAGCGTCCAGGCCGCCTCGTTTGAGGTGGGATATGAGAGCCCCTCGCAATTCAGTCGGGAATACGCGCGGATGTTTGGCGCACCATCCAAAAGAGACAAAGAGGAGTCGACCAATGCGAAGACAATGCGCGATGCTGCTTGAGTTACCCCGGGGGATTCGAGGTTCCCACTTCATGAGCCCGCGCATCGCAACGTAGGCGTGGTGCCATCGACCCGCGCCAGTCGGAGAGTGCCAGTTTCAATGGGGACGCCTCTAGCACGGTTCCTGCATGGAAGGCTGCTGTTTGGCACTGGCGCGACCATTCTGCGTTTCCATGATGATCTCCTTCCATTTGAAGGGAGATCCACGGTGCAGTCTAGCGGTGGTAGCGATGGTCGCTGCTCGAGCCACAACTGTCGGCCGTACCTGCGCGTGGTCGAAGACCGTTTGCAAGCCTTAACGGTCACACGGAGCCACGCGCACCCCTGCAAATTCCGGCGACCGCACTCGCCATCAACGATCGCTAGAACTCGCATTCCGCCGTGCTCACAAGCCTCACGAACGGGCCATTCAATGTCCAATTGTGGTGGTCGATAATGCTTTGCGCAGACAACACCGGCGTATCCATGGAGGTGTGCGCGTCGGCCACCAGCACGGGTCGGAGACCCAGATCCGCTGCTGCCCGACAAGTTGCGTCGATGCAGTATTCCGTTTTCATCCCGACGATCACCAACTCGTCAACGGATGCTGCCCGTAACGAGTCCGCTAGTCCGGTCCCCAGAAAACAGTTAGGCCGGGTTTTGTCGAACACGGTGTCCGCCATCGCATCAACGGCCAAATCCGGCAACAGTTGTGTAAGCGGGCTGCCGGGCTCAATGGGCGAACTTTTGGGGCCCGTATGTCGCGCAACGAAGATTGGAGCACCGACTCGGCGAGCCTTTCCGATCAGCTCGTTAATGTTCGCAAGAACTTGCGCCCCGTCGTGAGGCGTCTCTGGACCATTAAACAATCCGACTTGCATGTCAACGATCAAGAGGGCGCGGCGTTGAGGCTTGGGACTCCGCATTGCGTTTCTCCTTGAATGTTGCCAGTAACGCACGGAGAAACTTCAAGGCCCCGTCCATCACTGGCGGGGCCTTGGGGCGATACGGTATTTGAAGCTCACGCACCGACCTCACGGGCCGCCATAAGCGGTCGTGGTAGTAGTGGTAGTGAGCGTGAGGAAGTTCATACGGAACATAGTGCAGTAACCGCTTCAAGACGTCAACGATCGTTGCATGACTGGCAGGCTCGGTCGATTAGACTGGCTGCTGGCGACAGGCCAGGATGGCGCTATAACTGCCGTTTAAATGTAACCGATAGGCAGGCCGCGAACGACGCTTCCTGGCCGCGGACTACAGCCTGACGCGCATGCCCGCAGGCGACCGACAAGAGACGATGAGCGTGCCTGTGAGCGGTCATTCATTTTGGGTAACCGATGCTAGCGTATAAAGAACCTCGAATCTTTCGCACACGACCGGCATGGACTTATCGACATCGGCAGTCCGTCCGATTCGCTGACACTCTTCGACGAAGAATCGCCAATGCTCCCGTTGCCAATACCTCAGCGAGCGATCGCCTTCTCCTTCGCTGGCTGCGAAATCAGGGGGCACACAATCGAACGCAATAATCTCGACGTTCGTGGTTCGACGAATCAGAGTCGGTTGACCACTCCAGTCAAGCACAATCTCGATATCTCCGACCTTCGGAACTTCCTCACCTTCGAACTGCCACGACCAGAGTAGGCTGGATGTGCCATGCTTCGCGCCCGCGAGAATAAGACCGATGAGCGAATCTGAAAGTGCTTTTGAGTCACCGAAGCCACCAATTCGAACGTCACCATGCGGTAGATGTACGTTCCGTTCGGCCAACCTGTCGATTAACGACTGTACACGCGTATCCATTCTCGCTTGTCCGTTATCTAGCTCTTGATCCGTAGGGTCATCGTGAGGTCGTCAACTGAGCGCCCGGAAATACGAAACCTGTCATTGCGTCGTCCAACTTCTTCAAAGCCCAAAGATCGATAGAGGCCGCTCGCAGCATGGTTGTCGCTGAAGACAGATAGATCTATCCATTCGATGTGGTTATGCGTAGCGAATTCTATGGCTCCTTGCATCAACCGCCGCCCCAAGCCCCTCCGATAAAAGCTCTCCTCGACGCCGATGCCGAGACTGGCTCGATGTTTCTCTGACGGTATGCTCGAGCCGGTCAGGTCAAGATGTGCGACGAAGCGTGAGTCGGGACTTTCCATCGCCCACACTCTCATCCACGTTGGCTGAGCAGATGTTCTGCCCAACGCTTGAAGTCGGCAGGCGTTAGAGAAACGATCCTTAGCATCCTCGGCGCCTTGAATGGTTGACACGAGCTGGATTGTCGCCGTTTTTGGCCGCGAGACCGATGACCGCTCCGCCGCCCCCCGGCCTGACGCCATAGCGCGGCGATCACCCCAAGCGCGCTCCCGTGAAGGAGGCACGATCCGCCCCACCGATCCTACGACATTCAGCCCCAGCGGATCGCTCACAACACTGTGGAATGACCGTGCCGCTGCGCGGAAACCGTAAGCCGTGCACAATCACCCTATGCAAGCCCCCGACCTCGAACGCCTCGTCACGCTCACCATGCCCTTCGGCAAATACAAAGGGCGACTCATTGCCGACCTGCCTGGGCATTACCTCAATTGGTTCGCCCGCGAAGGGTTCCCGCGAAACGAACTCGGCAGATTGCTCACGCTGATGCACGAGATCGACCATAACGGCCTGCGGGGTTTGATCGATCCGTTGCGCAAACGCGGATAACGCCAGTCAGGCGCCATGAAACGTCGCGCTCGTTTGGACGATGTCGCGAACGCTTAACTTCGCATCCTCTTTGCCGTAATCACGGACTAAGCGGCGGTCTTGCCAACGCCGTGAGTTCCATTTGCCAGTCAGAACGCGAGCGGGGCCACTCATTGATAAAACGCAGCAGGCCCAGGGTTTGCCCCGATTAAAATATGCAAGATGCATTCCGTAATACAGGATTCCCACCCGGAGGCCAGCCTTTTGCACATGAAACCGCTAACGTTTGCGCAGAGATTATGGAGAGGGGCCACACCCACGCCTCGCCCAAGCACGGCTGAAGAGAACATTCGACGCGAAGACCGCAGGCTCGCTTTCCTTGGCAATGGTGGCCGCGTGACGGTGGCGGCTTTTGTCTGCATCCTCGCAGCATGCGGAAATAACGTTTCCGATTCGGATATCCAGTTCATCACGGCTGGCATGCCGCCGCAGTTCGAGGCGCTCCGCATGTACGGCGCGGTCCCCCATCACGACGGCTCGATCGGCACGTCCTCTCATGGACTCCAACAGGGCTGCGAAGCGACCATACGCGAGCCCGGCGGTCCTTTTCGCGAGTCTGTGATTCTGGATAGCCAGTCGGCCGAATACTTCGAACTCGAAGTTTCCCGCACGCCAGACGGATGGTCCGTCACGACGGACGGCCTCGCCGCACCGAGCGGCAATTCCGTGGGGCTTCGCACCCAGTTCACGAACTGTCTTGCCGCAATCAAGGACAAGTACCGGGCAGAACCGGACAAGGTCAAGTGAGCCTTGAAATCCAGGCTCCTCGTAACGTGCTCAGCGCGCAAACCCGCTCATAGCGCCACGCGCGTGCACTAACGCAGTTCGGACTCCGACGGTTCCAGCACACTGCGCAGTTTGCCGAGGAGCCAGTTGATCAACGCGTTGTTATGCCGGTAATGATTCCACGTGGGTATCTGACGCGCACCGAGAATGCGTTTGAACTCATAGGACGTCGCGCCCAGCTCGATTTGCGCATAGCCTTCACGAATGCCGAAATCCACCGTGCGAATGAACATGGCGAAGTACAAGCCGTAGTCAAGGCTCCTTGCGTAATCCAGCCCTATGTAGCGGTTGACCAGGTGGCGCCCTTTGCCGATCAACTGCGTGAACCCGATCAGCTCGTCTCCCAGGAAGAACAGCAAATAATGGCTGAGACTGCGGGTATTGGCGAAATATTCCGGCGTCAGCTTTTCGAATTTCAACTCGGCTTTTTGCCAGGTGTTCAGATATAGCTGATACACCTTGTCGACCAGATGATCGGGTAAACCGGCGCACTCTTCGTAGCGGAGCGCAGCGGCTTTTTTCAGCTTGCGCTTGAGCAGATTTCTGCGGTCGCTCTTCATCGCCGCGTAGTAGTCCGGGCCGATTTCCAGCACGGGAACGGGCAGGCCTTTTGCCGCCACGAAACCCCGCAGCGGCAAGTGCTCTTCGAATCCCTTATAGGCGAGCAAACTGCCTTTTTTCGCGAGCGCCGTGCTGATGGCTGCGAGCGTCTCCTCGGAGACTTCGCCGTGAATGCGGCCCGCGTCCACGGTCGGGTGCCCGATACAGGCCAGCTTGAAGCGGATCCAGCTCAAACTGCGCTTCAGCCAGCCGTTGGGAAGCAGGGTATTGAGGCGGAAATCCATAACGAAGTAGGGAGCCACGGTGACGATCGTGCCTTCGCGGTAGACGGCGAAATAACCGAAGCTGAAATCGTCCAGCCGAGCCGTCTGGAAGGCCTCATAAAACTCGGCCCCTTCCGGCTCGTCGCGCAGGAACCCTTCTGGCGGGGTCGTCAGATCCTCGATGTGCAGCATGCGTGGCCGTCCTCTTTCTGATTGCATGCTGGCTTGCGCCTCGCAACTTATGTAATGGGAAACGCCGACAGGGCGTGCACCTCGCGGCAATCCCGGTTGCCGGGCACCGATTGTCTGCGATCTTCAGGGCGTTGTCGAATCAGGCGGTCTGGCCGCAAGCCGCCGTGGCGGTCCTGCCTCGGCGGGTACGCAATCGAAGCTTGCGTGCGCCCGCAGCGTCGCGCGAGATCGCGCGGCGGCTATCCTTCGCGCAGAAAGCGCTATGGAATGAGCGTGGACACCTGCGCTGGCTGAACGATCTTGATGACGCCGCCCCACAGGCAAACGAGCGTGGCCTCGGCGTCCAGCGCCGGCATCGCGCCGAGCGTCACGGTCGGCGGCCCGCCGGGAATCCATGGCGACGGTGTGGCCGGCAGGCAGGGCATGGGCGTGAATACGCCCAGCTTCGCGGCCGTGGCGGCGATCACAGTCGGGTTCGCTGCGCTCTGGCAGAGGCCGAACGGCGTGACGTTGGCGATGGGAATGGAGTCGGCAATCGTCGCTGCGGGCGCCCCCCCAACCAACACGCGATTGACGGGGATGACATTGAGCGCACCCGGCGCGCCGCCGAAGGAGCACTGCAGCATGGCGCCGGCACAGACTTGCGGACTGGACATGGTGAAGCTCCTTGCTGGTTGCGTGCCCGCTGCGGGTCAAGTGGACGACGGATTGACTAGCGCTTGCCACCATTGCTTCCAGCGCGCCAGCGGTTTGCCGTCGGCCGCGATCGGGCGGCCGTCGTCGGTGTAGCGCTTCGCTGCCTCCATGGGCTTACCCGCACTGAACGGCTGTCGCAGCGAGAGGCACCCATTCGGATGGAAGCGCTGCAAGACACCGTGCAACTTGCCGTTGCGGTAGTGCGCCTCCTCGAGCAGCGTGCCGTCGGGCAGCCAGGTGCGCGAAACGCCGTGCAGCGCGCCGGCCGCGTAGTGCGCTTCGCGCTGGACCTTGCCGTCGGGGAAGTAGAAGAGCGTCTTGCCGTCGAGCTTGCCGTTTACGTACTGCGCTTGCGCCGACGGGTTGCCTTCGGGATAGAAGTAGGTGGCGGGTCCGCTCAGCACACCATTCGCATAACGAAGCGTTGCGATAGCGCGTTGGTCCGATTCGATGCGCACGGGACCATGCAGTGCGCCACCGAGTGTCGCGCCTTCGATACGCGCGCCGTCGCGTTCTATCGTGAGGGGCTGGATGGTCTCCATCGTCTGCATTGTCTCAGTTGATCTGCACGATGCCGCCCTTGACCACGAGCACGCCGCCTCCGTCCACGGTCTGCTGGACAGCGCCCTTGTTCGTCACACTTTGCGCTTCGTTCGAGAGCGTGCCGTCCGACTTGTTCGTCAACGAGGTCCCGGCCTGGTTCGTGAGCGACAGGGCCGCCTGATTCGTGATCGATGCGTCGCTCTTCGCCGTGAGGTTGCCGGTGCTTTGCAGCGTCAGCGTGCCGCTCACCTTGATGGTGAGATTGCCGTCCACGG
Organism: Paraburkholderia sp. JHI2823; assembly: GCF_038900695.1. NCBI lineage: Bacteria > Pseudomonadati > Pseudomonadota > Betaproteobacteria > Burkholderiales > Burkholderiaceae > Paraburkholderia > Paraburkholderia sp. JHI2823. The sequence continues at coordinate 44,550 of NZ_JAYMRY010000017.1, forward strand.
TGAGCGTCATGTTGCCCGTGATCGTCTGGTCGAGATTGCCGCCCACCGTGCGCGTTTCGTTGCCGCCCGCCTTCACGGTGCGCGCCCCCTTGATATCGACGGTTTCGTCGCCGGTCTTTACGGTCGTGCTCCGGTTGCCCTGTTCGACCACCAGTGTGTCGTTGCCCTCCTTGACCGTATGCGCGCGGTCATTCTTGATCGTGCTCGTTTCGTTGTGGTCGATGGTCCATGTGGCGTCGTTGATCACTTTCGCATTCAGGTTCTTTTGTGCCTGCAGGTAAATCTCTTCGTTATCCTGCTTGTCTTCGAAGCGCAGCTCGTTGAAGCCGTTGCCGCCTTTGGACGTATTCGTCTTGATGCCGGACTGCGTCTGGTTGTCGGGAAGCGCATAGGGCGGCAGGTTCGCGCCGTTGTACACGCTCCCCGTGATGAGCGGGCGGTCCGGATCGCCGTCGATAAAGCTCACCACGACCTCGTCGCCCACGCGCGGCATGAACTGCATGCCGAACCGTTTGCTGGCCCAGGGCTGCGCCACGCGAATCCAGCAAGAACTCTGTTCATCGTTCTGGCCCTCGCGGTCCCAGTGAAACTGGACCTTCACGCGGCCATACTGATCGGTCCACACTTCCTCGCCGCGCTTGCCTACCACCGTCGCCGTTTGCGTCGGCATGAAGGGGCGCGGCGTCGCGCGAGCAGGACGCCAGGTCGTCGCGAACGGAAACGCTTCGAAGCGGTTCCGGTAGCGATTGTGATCGGCTTCGTGAATCACGCTGCGCACGACCCATTCGATATTCGCATCGCTGGATTCGTGATCTGCCAGCGTGAAGCGGCAACCCGGCGCGAGCGCGCGGCAGTCGCTTTCGCCCGCCAACATCCGCGTGGGCGCCCGCAGCGCGTCCACGCGGTGCTTGGAGCGCGTGGAGCCGTCGCCGCTATTGGCGTATCGCCCGGGGTATTCGTACACGGTGTGTCCATTCGACGCCGCCTGCGCCTGCGAATAGAGTTGCGCGGCGGGCGTCTCCCAGGCGTAATCGGAATGCGCGAAGCGGCCGGTGGCCGTCTCTTCCACGATCTCGCAGCGCAGAACCTGGGTGGTCTCGCGCGCACCGCTCGTGCCGCCCGTGTAATGCAGCGTCGCGTCGCCGGACAAACGCGTGAAGGCGTCGTTACTGTCGGCGATGACGAGCGTATGGCTGCCCGTTGCGTGCTGGAAGAAGTAGAACCAGCCTTGCTCTTCGCAAAGGCGGCTCACGAACGCGAAGTCGGACTCTGCGTACTGCACGCACCATTCGCGCGCGGCGTCGGCGCCCGTCAGCGAGAACGAATAATCGGTGATGCCGTGGCCCGCAAACACGGCCTCGATGATCGCCTGCGTGGTTTTTCCCTGAAAAATGCGGTTGTTCCTCGATAGCGTGAGCAGCCATAGCCACGAACGCAGTTCCAGGGCGAAGTGGCTGGCATCGACCGTCGAGGGCAACTGGGCGGCGCGCGTGCAGACGCCGTCGATGAGTCGCGGCGACTCGCCCCAGGCGAGCGAGAGCGTCGCGTGATTGCCCGTCATGCCGCTGGGCGCGGGCGGCGGCAATCCGCCATGCGCGTGAAGGGTCAGCGTGGCGGGCGCGTCCAGCGCCTCGCGCGCTTCGAGGCGCGCGGGAAAGAGCGTGCTGAAGGCGGAGCCGGTGAGGCTGAGGCGTGCGTCGGTGTCGGCGGAAACGGGGCGGTTCATTGGGTGGAGAGAATTCGACTCAAAGTGGGTTGAGCGCGAGCCGCGTGGCGGTCCTCGATGAGCATCGTCATTCGAGTGCCCACTGGGCGAGCGTGCCGATCAGCTCGTTCATGAGCACGTTGTCGATCTCGCGCGCGCCGCCCGCGGAGCGGCAGCGTGCGAGCACCGCATCGATGATCCGGCTGTCGAATGCGAACTGCTTGCCGGTGGCGTCGCGGTAGCGGGTGCGCAACTGTTCGAGCTTCTTTTCGATGATCGCGCGCAGCACGCTGTCGTCGAGCGCGGCATAGGGCACGGCAGTCATGCGCGCGAGGAAGGCAGGGCGGAACGCGCGCCGCAGTTCCTCGTGGAGCCGCCGCGTGAAGGCGTCGCTCGCGAGCGACGCGGCTGGCGTATTGAGGAGCAGTTCGGCGCCCACGTTGCTGGTGGCGAGGATCACGGTGTTGCGAAAGTCCACCACCAGTCCGGTGCCGTCCTCCATCACGCCCTTGTCGAAGACGTTGTAGAACGCTTCGAGCACGTCCACATGCGCCTTCTCGATCTCGTCGAGCAGCACCACAGTATAAGGACGCCTACGCACTGCTTCCGTGAGCGTGCCGCCGCTCGCATGGCCCACATAGCCCGGTGGCGCACCGCGCAGCTGCGAGACGGCATGCGCTTCCTGATACGCGGCGAGGTCGATGACGATCAGATTGCGTTCGCCGCCATAGAGCGCGTCGGCGAGGGCGTAGGCCGTTTCGGTCTTGCCCACGCCGGTCGGCCCCACGAGCAGAAATACGCCGACCGGGCGCAACGGGTCGGCGAGCCCCGCGCGCCACGCCTGAATGCGCATCGCAATGCGGTCGAGCGCGGCGTCCTGCCCGACGATGCGCTGGGCGAGACGGCCCTTGAGCGTGCGCACGGCGTGGGCTTCGTCGGCGAGCATCTTGCCGACGGGAATGCCGGTCCAGCTCGCGATCACGGCGGCGATGGTCTTCGAGTCCACGCAGACAGGAACCATGGGGTCATCGTCGCGGATCGCTTCGAGCCCGCTCTCGAGGCGCGAGAGTTCGGCCGCCAGGTCTTCGCGCAAGTCGGGCGCATCGGCCCCGTCTGCGGCGTCACCCGGTTCCGCGCCTTCGGCCTCGTCCGCACCGTCACCCGGTTCGGCGCCGTCGGCCTCGTCCGCGCCGTCGCGCGGCTGGGCGTCGAGGGCCGCGAGCCGCGCGCGCAGCGCAAGGATCTCGCGCACGGTGGCCGCCTCGTCGCGCCAGCGGGCCTCCAGCCTTTCGACGAGCGCGGCATTGCGAGCATGCTCGGCCGCAAGCGTGGCGAGCCTGTGCGTATGGTCCGCGCCCATCACCATTTCCGTGCGCAGCCGCAGCAGCTCGTCGTTCAGCGCGCGCTGGCGGTGCCTGGCGGCTTCGAGCTGCGGCGGCGTGTCGTGCTGCGCGAGCGCGACGCGCGCACAGGCGGTGTCCAGCACGGCGATCGCCTTGTCGGGCAACTGACGCGCCGAGATGTACCGGTGCGAGAGCTTCACCGCATCGACGATCGCGGCATCGTGGATGGTGACGTTGTGATGCGCTTCGAACTTCAGCGCCAGCGCGCGCAGCATGACGATGGCGGTGGGTTCGTCGGGCGCCTCGATCTGCACGAGCTGGAAGCGCCGCGCGAGCGCCGGGTCGCGTTCGAAATACTTCTTGTATTCGAGCCACGTCGTGGCCGCGACCGTGCGCAGTTCGCCCCGCGCAAGGGCGGGCTTCAGCAGGTTTGCCGCGTCGCTGCCGCCTTCCGCGCCGCCGGCGCCGATCATCGTATGGGCTTCGTCGATGAAGAGCACGACCGGCCGCGGCGAGCGGCGTGCTTCGTCGATCACCGCACGCAGACGCCGCTCGAATTCGCCTTTCAATCCCGCGCCCGCCTGCAGCAGTGCGAGATCGAGCATGCGCAGCGTGACGTCGGCGAGCGGGGGCGGCACATCCCCGGCCGCGATGCGCAGCGCGAGACCTTCGACTACGGCCGTCTTGCCCACGCCGGGCGCGCCCACGAGCAAGGGGTTGTTCTGCCGCCGACGCAACAGGATGTCCAAGGTCTGCCTGATCTCCGCATTTCGCCCGATGATCGGGTCGATGCGTCCGGCCCGCGCTTCGGCGGTCAGGTCGAGCGTGTACTGGTCGAGCAGGGCAGGCAAGGGTGCGGCAGCGTCCATGGCGGCAGCGAGTGCGGGAACGCTCGCATGGGGGGCGCCGGTGTCCGCCGGCGACGCATGAGGCGTGACAGGATCGAGCGACGCGCCAGTCTCGACTGGCGCGAGCCAGACCGCGAAGTTCGCCCGTAACGCAGCGCTCGCCACGCGCAGCAGCAAGGGCGCGCCATGCACGGCGCGGGCGCGCAGCATGTCGTTTTCGAGCAGCGCGATGAGCAGCGTCGCCGCGCGCACCCGCGGTTGCTGGAGCACGACGGTCGATTGCACGAGCGCGTCCTGGAGCCACACGAGCAGTTCGGGCGCGAACGACGGCATGCCGGTGTTGCCGCGCTTGAAGCGCGCGATGGCCGCACGGAATTCGGCGGCGAGCGCGCCACGATCCACGCCGAAGTGCGGCAGCACGCACGCAAAATCGCCGCCCTCCGTTTCGGCGAGCGCGAGCAGCCAGTGCTCGACTTCGACCACGAAGTGGGTTTCACGCAAACATTGCTGCGCTGCGCGTTCGAGCGCTTCGCGCGGCTCGCGCTCGAGGCGCGCGACGAGCGTCTTGAGATCGAGCGTCACGGCGTGCTGCCGGCACGCGGGCCGGCGGTGTGCCGCAGCATGTCGGCGGGCGCAAGACGCGTGACGCGCGCGGGCGCCGATTGCGCCGCGCCGCTCCAGGCGGTCCAGCCCAGCCGCAGCGGCGCGTGCCGCGAGAGGCGCGCGCACGGCAGCTCGCCCGCCGCAAGCTGCAGTTCGAGATGCACCTGGAGTTCGGCGCCGAACCACGCGGCAGCCAGCGCGTGCAGCGCCTCGTGAGCGGGAGCGCCAGGCAGAAATGCTTCGTACTGCTCACGCCTGAGCGGGCCGAGCCGCACGCGTATGCCCTGATGCTCGTCCCAGATGCGCGTGCCCGCCACGGCATCCTTGCCGAGCCGCCGGTTGCGTCCGCCGGAGCCGATCGCCGTGCGGCTCGACGCGGGGAGCGTGCGCCAGCCGCCCGCGAACGGCGTGGAGCTCACGTGAACGCGGAAGTGATGCAGCACCATGACGTCGAAGCCCGCGAGCGAGCGGCGGCGGTTCGCGAACAGGCCTGCGCGCGCGAGCACGGCGCGCATGTCGAGCGGCTCCTGCGGAGCGGGCGGTGGCGGCGCCGCGCGTGCGGCGTTGCCCGTCAGTGCGCGCAGCACGACGTCGGCGGGGCGCTGGGCCGTTGCGGGCAGCGGCTCGGCGCTGCGGTACTTGCGCTGCGCGCGATAGAGGAGCGCCAGCAAGCGGTGCTGGAAGATGTCCAGAAACGCCGCCGCCGAACCGTCCTTGCGGCGGGCCCGGTCCTGCAGCCATTCCTGCCACGCGCCTGGCAGCGGCCCGTTCGGGCCGCCCAGCGAAAATGCGTTGACCTGCAGCTGCGGCGGGCCGGGGCGTGCATCGCGCCCGGCGAGCGCTTGCGGCGCGAACGCGAGCGAGCGGGGCAAGCTGCGCCGCAGCGGCCCGAGCGCGCTCGCCGGAAAGGCCGGCGAGAGATTGCCGCTCAGCGCCAGCGCTTCCTGCGCCGGATCGAGCCCGGTGCCGAGCGGTTGGGCGTGCGGCTGGAGCAACTCGAGCAGGCGCACCGCCTGCGCGAATTCGAACGCGTGCGGCTCATCGAACAGACGCTGCGTCAGAGAACGAGCGGGCTGCCCATCGTCGGCCGCCATGTGCGGATCTCCCGACCGTCGCGCACGAGCGAGGTCTGTACGAAACGGTTGACGCTCGCATAGAGCGAGAAGAATTGCGCCAGCACGCCCGAGAAGAGCACGGTGCTCGCGCCCACGAAGCTGGCGTCGTCGAGCTCGATGCGCACGCCGAGTCCATTGCGCCAGCCGCGCCAGCGATCGGAGCCGACGTGCGCGACGATGGGCTCGCTCGACACCGAGACGAGCCCCGCGATCTGGCGCTGCGCGGGCGCATGGGCGCCGAGATTGTGGAGCACCAGCATCTCGCGCAGCGCCTGAAGCGCCTGCGGGCCCTCCACGATCGAAGCATGGTTCAGCACGAGTTGCGAGACGAGGCGCCAGCGCGAGGTGCCGTCGAGCGTGGCCACGATCTGCGGCGTGGGCCGGTGCGCGATGCGCACGCTCGCCACCGGTCCCGGAACCTCGAACGAGAGCGCGGCGCCCGGCGCGAGCCGGTGGGCCAGATGGCGATTGGTACAGAGCAGCTCGGCGGTGAGCGTGCGCGCCGCGGGCGCGACCGGATCGAAGCGCGTGTCGACGAAGGTCAGCATGACGTCGCTGCCCGGACGCGACGGGTGCAGCCCGCTCACGCGCCGCGCGTACCAGTAGACAGCCGATGCTGTGCCGTGCATCGAGCCGTACCACGGCGGCACGTCCGTCACGGTGCGGCCCGCCACTGCGCGCACGTTGCGCACGGCGTAGATCTCCGTGCCCGATTCGCGGTGCGCATCGGGGCTCACGCGCATTTCGCGCGCCGTGCCGTCGGGCCGTAACGGTTCCGAGGTGCGCGCGAAGAGATTGAGCGCGGGTGCGCAGCCCAGCTCGATGTCGCGCGTGTGCAGCGTGAAGCGCCCGCGTGGCGCCGCGGTGAAGCCGATCACGAGGTCGATGCGCTCGCCCGCGTCCGCCGGCGGCTTGAACGGCAGGTCGAAGAACGCGAACTTCTCGGGAAACGCGAAGTATTCGACGAGCAGGCGGCACGCCGGATGCGCGCCGTCTTCGAGCGGCAGCAGCGCGTCTTCCTCGTCGAAGCCAACCGGCTGAGGCAAACCTCGTTGCGCGTGCAACGTTCCTCCCGGCGTCTGTAGCCAGGTCGCGGCGCTGTGTGCGCCGAGCAGGTCGTAGAGCGCCGCAGCGGTGACGGGCGAGCCCGCGAGCCGCACGCGCAGGCGCTCGATCGGCAACGCGCCGAGTGGGTGCTGGCCGGTACTGCGCAGCGAGAGCCGCAGCGCCGATTGCAGCGTTGCATTACCCGTGAGCGCCTGGGCTTCTTCCGCGTCGAGCAGTTGCGCGTCGGCGATCGCGAGCGGCCACAGCGTGACGTCGGCGCTCGTGCGCCAGTGGATCGTCGCGCCGCTCGCGTCGACGTGCATGAGCGGCGTGTCGCGCGGCACGCGATAGCCGGCTGCGATGCTGCCTTGCGTGGCGTCGGGCTCGAACTGCGCGATCGTCATCGAAGGCACCGGGCGCGACGCGTACGGGTAGAACTGCTCGAGCAGGCCGTCGGTGAGCGTCGTGTACTCGTCGTCGAGCGTGCGCTGGATGCGTGCCGTGAGCACCGCGAAGCTCTCGATCAGGCGCTCGACGTGCGGATCGGCGCTTTCCCCCGGGCCGAGTTCGAGCCGCCGCGCGATCTTCGGATAGCGCTGCGCAAAGCCCTCGCTCGCGCGGCGCAGATAACTGAGCTCGCGCTGATAGTAGTCGAGCAGCTGCGCGTCAAGCGAGTCGTTCATCGACGATTCCGATGGCCTGCGTTTCGCCGTCCTGCCCAGCGAGGTAGGTGACGACGTGCTCCACGCCGTCGCTGCCGCGCAGCGTGCCCCTGATGCGCAGGCAGAGGCGCCATGGTGCGCCTTCGTCAGGTTCTATCTTCACGCGCGGGTCGCGCAGGCGCGGCTCGAACGCGCGCACGGCTTCGGCCACTTCGCGCTCGATCACGGCGCGGTCTTCGGCGCGCGCCGCGCTTTGGCCGCTCCAGTCGGGCAGGCCGTAAAGCAGCACATCGGGCGCGCGCGGCAGGCGCGGCGTGCCGCGCCGGGTATTGAGCAGACGCAGCAGCTCGGCACGCACCGAGGCGCGCAAGCCGGCCGCATCGAGCGTACGAGCCGCGGTTTCGTCGACGGATTCCTGCGCGTCGAAGGGCGCGTCATCGGCCAGCCGCTCGAAGAGCGGCATGGGCGCGATGGCGATAAAGGCGCGGGCGTTCGCCACAGGCGGTGCGTGTTAGTTCGCCGCCTTGACGACCTTGTTCGCGGCCATGTCCCACGTGGAGGCCGCCGTGCCTTCCTTCGAGCCGTCGTCTTTCTGCGAGGTGAGTTCCCACTTGATCTTCGTGAAGTTCAGCGAGAGCGTTTCCACGGGCTTGCCGCCCGCGCCGCCCGACACACTGACGTTGCTCAGCACCACGTTGTTGAGGGTGTAGGTGATGAACGGCATGACCTTGCCGTCGCTTTCGGCGGCATTGCGGCCCACCACGATCGTTGCGCTCGCAATGGCCTTGCCGCCGCAGCAATACTCGTTGAGCGTGGGGGTGGCGACGTCCACGAACTTCGTGACGGTGAACTCGCCGACATGAGGCTTGCCCGACGTGCGCTCGGAGTTGCTGACGTCGTTGGTCACCTGCATCGCTACGTTATGGCTGTACGACATCAACTCGATCTTGTCGGTATAGCCCTCCAAAGTGCACTCGCCTTTGATGTCGCTGCCCAGATCGAGAATGATCGAATCCATGATTTGCTGCTCCCGAAGCAGTAAAGAAGCGCGCGGGCCGCGTACGCCGCGCCGCGCGAGTCCTGGAACCAGTGACGCCTATGCGCCGCCCGGCCGTCGTCTCTTCATCGAATCGCGGTCCACGCTGCGCGAATCAGGCGACCGCCGGCGGCGGCAGGGTAGCCACGAGCCGGATCGACGCGGTCAGCTCCTCGAGCTGGAAATGCGGCCTGAGGAACACCGTCGCGCGGTACGCGCCCGGCTTGCCCGGCACCTCGGTCACGTCCACGCGCGCCTCGCGCAATGGATATTGCGCCTTGATTTCCTGGGGGGCGTTGTCGTTCACGAGCACGTAGTCGGCGATCCACGTGTTGAGATAGCTGCGCACGTTGTCGCGCGTCATGAAGCTGCCCACCTTGTCGCGCATGATGGCCTTGATGTAGTGCGCGAAGCGCGACGCCGCGAGGATATACGGCAGCATGGCCGAAATACGTGCGTTCGCCGTGGCTTCGGGCGTGTTGTACTGGGCCGGCTTGCACGCGGTCTGGCCGCCGAAGAACACGGCGAGCCCCTCGTTCTTCTTGTGCACGAGCGCGATGAAACCGAGCGCATCGAGTTCCTTCTCGCGGCGATCGGTGATCGCGACTTCCGTGGGGCACTTCATGGCCTTGTCGCCGGAAGCGGTCTGGAAGATGTGGTCGGGCAGGTGCTCCACGGCGCCGCCGCCTTCCACGCCGCGAATCGCGGCGCACCAGCTGTATTGCGCGAACGCGTTGGTGATGCGTTGCGCGAGCGCATAGGCGGAGTTGCCCCATAGATACTTCGAGTGGTCGGTTCCGTCGACATCCTCGAAAAAGTTCATCCCCTCGACCGGATTGCTGTCCGGATGATAAGGACGCCGCATCAAAACATGCGGGAGCGTCAGCGCGACGTAGCGCGAATCTTCGCTCTTGCGGAATTCGCGCCAGCGCGCCATGTCGATCGTCTCGAAGACTTTGGACAGATCGCGCGGCACGCCCAGCTCCGTGAAGCTCGCCATGTCGAAGAGCTGCGGGTGCGCCGCCGAGATGAATGGCGCGTGCGCGGCCGCCGCCACCGAGGCGAGCTTTTCGAGCAGACTCACGTCGGGCGTCTGGCGCGTGAAGTAATAGTCGCCCACCAGCACGCTGAACGGAAAACCGCCGAAGGTGCCGTATTCCTCTTCGTAGATCTTCTTGAAGAGCGCGCTCGTATCGACGTCGATGGCCTTCTCGAGATCGTTCTGCAGATCCTGCTTCGAGGCGTTCAGAAGGCGCAGCTTCAGGCGCGTGCTCGTTTCCGAACCCTTCACCAGAAAGTGCAGACCGCGCCAGGACGACTCCAGCGCCTGCATGTCGGGATGGTGCAGCACCTCGTTGAGCTGCTCGCTGATCAGCTCGTCGATCTTGCGGATGTGATCGTTGATCATCGCCACCGTGTCGCGGCTGATGGTCATGTTCTTGTCGAGCACCTGCAAGGCGAACTCCGCGAGCAGTTCGCGCGCGTGTTGCTGCTGGTCTTCGTATTGCGCCATGCGGCCTTCGTGCACGATGCGATCGAGCAGCGTGACCGTCCCCGCCTGCGCCGTGGCGGCGGCCTGAGTGTCTGACATGATTGTCTCCTCGCGTTGGGCTCAGCTGGCCGGCGTGTCGCCGGAAGCTTCCGGGGCCGCGCCCGGAGCGGCTCCAGGATTGGCCCCCGGAGCTGGCGGCGGCAATTGCGCGGTGGGCGTGTCCTGCGGGTGCGCCGAGCGAATTTCGCTCAACCCCTTCGGGTCATGCACCACTTCCTGGAGGAGCTTGTCCAGTTCGTCGTTGCCGTCGAGTTTGGTGAGGAGGTCGCGCAGCCGCAGCCGTGCGTCGTACAGCTGCTTGAGCGGCGCGATCTGCTGGACGATGCTGACGGGATCGAAGTCGTCGATCTGATCGAACTTCAATTCGACATTGATCTTGCTGCCGTCCGCAGCGAGCGTGTTGTCGACCTGCAGCGCGACACGCGGCCCGATGGACTTCATCACGTCGTTGAAGTTGTCGCGGTCGATATCGACGAAGCGGCGCTCCGTCATCTTCGGCAACGGCTCGACGGGCTTGCCGGACAGGTCGGCGAGGATGCCCACGACGAGCGGCAGCTCGCGCTTTTCGATGGCGTTGCCCGTTTCGACGTCGTACGTGATCTGGACACGCGGCGGTCGGTTCCGTTCGAACCAGTGCTGGGTACTGTCGGCCATGGTCACCTCGGTGGCGGTGGTTCTTCTATTGCATTGTGTGATGGCGGAAGATGCGCGTTTTTCGTCAATCTGTCTTTTTGATGATGCTCTTTCTTTGAAGGCGGAAATAGCTTCGCAAATCGTAAATTAACGATTTACGTTTCCATACATGGTACTTCAGAAAATCAACAGGTAAAGCGTGCCAGCATTCCGTGGATGAGGGAATTCATGGCATCAAGATCGCGATGATCGCCGCGTGAACCCCGTCATCCTCGCGCGATTCGTGAAGATAGACGGTGAGGACTTTAGGACAGGAAACAAAAAAATTCAAAAAATATTTACGGAGCATATAGTCAATCGCTTTCAATCGTATTTATGCATTTTTGTATTGGGCGATTGACAAATCGTTATTGCAATGAGGCTGTCGGCGCTTGTAGACTACGCGCAAACCGCATTGCGCGGCAAAACATGCGTCATGACTAGAATTACGAACCAGCATGGGATCTCCTGCGCGCGGGCAGGAGGCATCGCAGACAAGAGGCGACGCACACGATGGGGATAGCGCAGTGACGACCACGTTCTCGCCCGCTGCCGCATGCGCGGGCGCCGGGAAGCCGTGCGCCTGGCGGCTCGCCGGCCTCGTGCTGCTGGCGCTCGCGGGGTGCTCGTCGCTGCCCAAGGTGCAGGTGGATACCCTGGCCATTGCCGTCTCCATGCAAGCGAACCAGGACACGCCCATTGCCGTCGACGCCGTGCTCGTACGCAATCCGCAACTGCTCGACGCCTTGCTCGGTTTGCCTTCGGCGAAGTGGTTCGCGCAGCGTGACCAATGGCGGCGCGATCACCCCGAGGACATCACCGTCGTGTCGTTCGAAGTCGTGCCGGGGCAGCAGATCGCGGCGGCGCCGTTTCCGTTTGGCGGCAAACGCGGCGCCGGCGTCGTGGTGTTCGCCGATTATCAGACGCCGGGTGCGCACCGCGTGAGGCTCGATACCGGTCCCGCCCACGCGCTGCTGCTGCTCGGCGACCAGGATCTGAGCGTGCAGGCGGCGCGCTGAATCACGAATCGCTTAGTGAAAGAAAGTCAATAAACATGCGCACTTCGTTTCCCGATGCGGTCTGCTGGTTCGACGGCATGCCGTTGCTGCCGCAGCATTTCCAGACTCAGGCCCTGCACGCCGCGGGGCACGCGGCGCTGCTCGCCGGCGCCGCTCGCGCGCTTTACTGGGGCGTGCTCTCGCTCGAACATGACGCCGCGGGGCTCGCGCAGGGGCTCGTGCGCATCAGCGCGCTCGAAGCGATTCTGGCCGACGGTCTCGCCATTCGCCACACGCCGAGCGACCCCGTGCTCGAGATCGACGTGAGCCGCGCGTTCAGCGAGCCTGACAGGGAGGTCACGATCTATCTCGCCGTGCCGCCGCTTTATCGCGGGGGTCAGCTCGATCCTCAGGCCGGGCGATACACGCAGCGCGAAAGCCCGGACGTGCCCGATCTCGTCTCGGGCGGCGAGCCTGCCTCGATCACGACATGGTCGCCGCGCCTGCATCTGATGACCGATCTCGGACGCCACGAATTCGATCGCTTGCCGCTCCTGCGCGTGAGGCAACAAGGCGGCGGCGTGGCGATTGCGGACTATGCGCCGCCTTGTCCGTTCGTGCGCGCCGATTCGGTGCTCGGCCAGCGCGTGATGCGCCTCGTGATGCGCGTGCGCGAAAAGTGCGTTTTCCTGGCCGGGCGTCTGCAGGCGGCGCAGCGCGCCGAAGAGCGCGACGATGCCGCGCAGATCGAGCGCCAGCTTTGTGCGCTCTGGAGCCGCCTGCCGGAAGTGGAGGCGACGCTCGTCTCCGGCATCGCGCATCCTGCCGAGCTTTATCGCGTCGTCGCGGGCATGACGGGCGCGCTCGCGGCGCTGCGCCCGGCGCGCGGCGTGCCCGTATTCGCGACGTTCGATTACATGGCGCTGCTCGCGTCGTTCGATCCGCTTCTCGCGTGGGCGGACGAAGCGCTTTCGACGATACGTCAGGGCTATCGCGTGCGCGCCTTCACGGAGGAGGGCGGCAGCTTCTGGATCGCGCCGCTGTTCGAAAGCGGCGGCAGCGTGGCGCGTGAACTGGTGATCGGTTTGCGCATGCCCCCCGACGCCGGCGAGCACGACGCCAGCGTGTGGCTCGATCATGCCGTCGTCGCGTCGCGCCCCTACATGCCGACGCTCACGCGCCAGCGCATGCGCGGCCTCGCGCGCCGGCGCCTCGCGCGCGAGGAGCGCGCCGCCTACGCCACGGGCGACGACACGACGCTCTTCGCGGTGGCCGTGGAGGACGCGTGGTTCGATCGCGCGCAGCCGTTGTGCATCGAAGTCCGCACGACGGTGCCGGGGCGTGCGCCCTGGTCCGTGCAGCTTTTCACGCCGACCGGCGACGCGGCGGACGACCCTCGCAACGCGGGAGCCGACCATGCTTGACGCCGGCGACAACAGCGACGAGCGCCTGCCCCTCATGCGCGCGTTCGTCGTGGCATTCGCGTTTGCGGAGAACGCGCGCACGCGCGTGGTCGCGCAGGCCGCGAGCGCCGCGAATCCACAGACGCCCGCCGATGCGCAGCGCGAGGCCGATGCGCTCGCCACGCAGTTGCAGTCCGCCACGCGCAAGCTCGCGCGCGATGCGATGGCATGGACCGGCGCGGCCGGCGAAGCCGACGTCGCCGCGGCGCAGTACGCCTACGTCGCGCTGCTCGACGAGCTGTTGCTCTTTTCGGCGTGGACGGGCGCCAGCGCTTGGGAAACGTACCCGCTCGAAGCGCGCATCTTCAGCACGCGCGCGGCGGGCGAGCGCATTCCAGCCGCCATCGAAAGCCTGCTCGCGCGGCGCGATCCTTCGCAACGCGACCTCGCGAACGTCTACCTCGCCTGTCTCACGCTGGGGTTTCGCGGCCGCTTGCGCGGCGAGGCCGGGGCCTTGCGTCACGACCAGTTGCGTCACGCACTGTTTGCGTTCGCCATGCAGCGCGATCCCGAGCCCGACCGCCTTGGCGCTCCGCTCGAACTCGCCGCGCTCGCCCCGCGCGAGACGCGTCCGCTCACGCAGATGTTTCCGGACCGCGCGCGGCTGGCGCTGTTCGTCGGCATCGGCTTCGCCGCGCTGCTGGGGGTATCGCAACTGCTGTGGCTCTACGCGACGGCGCCCGTGCGGCCTTCGCTCACGCAGTTCGAAACGGTGTCGATGGCCGCGGGGCGTCCGGCGAACGTAGGCCATACGAGCACCTCGGGCGTCGTGCTGCCGCGCGCGCGAACGACGCGGCTGCTGCGGCCGCGGACCCCGGCCGCCGACACGCGGCCCGCAACGCAAACGTTGGATGCCGCTACGGCGCAGACCGTATCGGCAACGCCGGGCTCGAACCCGGGCGCCGCGCTCCCCGCCCGGCGCATCGTCATGGTGAGCGCGCAGGACGCCAACGAAGCCGACGCTGCCAACGAAGCCGGCGAGGCTCAGGCGCTACGCGGAGCGCGGCCATGACGACCACGCTCGTAGTTGTCCTTATCGTCCTCATCGCGCTGTTGATCGTGGGGATCGTGGCCGCGCTCGTCGTGCGCTGGGTGCGCGGGCGAGACGAACGCAGGCCGCTGCGCAATTTCACCGCCATGATCCGCACGGCGCACGCCACGATGGGCGTGCGCGATCCGTACTCGGTGCCGCGCGTGCTCGCCACGGGCACACCGGCGGCGCTCGACGCCCTGGCGAAGAGCTGGCGCCTCGCGCCCGTTGGCGAGCCCGGCTGGTTCGGCAGGATCTGGCATGACGCGGAAGGCATCCTGATTGCCGAGCCGGGCGACTCGCTCGGCGTGCGGGCCGCCGCGGAACGCCGCCGCGGCGCGACGGGCGGGCGCTTGTTGCGCGGGCTGCTGCGCAACCGGGCGGGGAGGCCGCTCGACGCACTCGTGTGGGTGATCGCGCTCGATACGCTCATCGATTATGGCGACGCTGGAGACAAGAGCGGCGGCATAAACGGCGACACAAGCGGCGGCATAAACGGCGACACAAGCGGCGGCATAAACGGCGACACAAGCGGCGACACAAGCGGTGACGTGAGCGGCGAGAAACTGCGCGCGGACATCGACACGGCGCTAGAAGCCTCGCGCACGGTGCTCGCGCTGCAACGCCAGCTGGGGCAGATGCTGCCGCTCTACATCGTGGTGACGGGCTGCGACGCGCTGCCGGGCTTCGATGCGCTCTCGGCGCGGTTGCGCCGCGAGCGCATCGAGACGCCGCTTGGCTGGGCTTCGCCGTATGCGCTGCGGCGCACGTTCGAGCCCGCATGGGTGGACGAGGCGTTCGCCGACATGAGCCGCGCGCTGGCCGCGACCGTCACCGAGATGGGCACGCTCGACGGTTCGCTGGACAGCGACGTGTTCCTGTTGCCGCGGCGCCTCGACGCCCTGCGCGAGCCGCTGCGCGAACATGTCGAGCCCACCTTGCGCGGCGGCGCCGACGGCACGGCGCCGCTCTTGCGCGGCATCTGGTGCGTGGGCGCGGTGCCGCAAGGCGGGGCGCGCGACGAGCCCGGCATGCCGCCCGCAAAAGAACCGCGCGGCGCGGCGCCGGCCTTCGCGTCGCGTCTTTGGCATGACGTGGTCATGCCGGGGCAGGGCCTTGCCATCGCGATTCCGCGCGTGCTCGCGTTGCGTATGCGGCGTTACCGCTTCGCGACCTATGCCGCCATCGCACTGGGCATTTTCTGGTGCGTGGGTCTCGGCGTGACCACCTGGCACGTGCGCAGCGATGCGCGGGTGCTCGCGGGCAGCTATGACGCGCTCGCGCTCGCGAGCGTCGCATGGCACGAAGCGGGCGCAAGCGACAACGAAGCGGCCGCGGCGCGCGCGCTGGGCAGCGCGGCCGACGCCTTCGTCCGGGTGCCGCGCTGGCAGCTCGCCACGCCGCTCATGCCGCTTTCGTATTTCGGCTTGCGGCGCAGGCTCGACGACGCGCAATACCACGTGCTGAGCGGGCTCGTGTTCACGCCGCTGCGCGCGCGCCTCGTCAGCCGTCTCGCCGATCTGAACTGCGACACGGGCCCGCAGGCATCCGCCGACGACGTCAGCCTCGCTGGGACCGCGCGGCGGCCCCAGGATCTGCCCGCGTACACGCAAGGCACGCAGCTCGTCGCGAACGCGGCGCAGACCGAGCGGCTGATCGCCAATTACAACGAGCTCGTGCTGCGCGACGCGGGCAACACCGTCATGCTGGCGCAGCTCATGCGCGGCGCGGTGGGCGTGAGCTTCTCGCCCGATCATGTGGCCGACCGCGCGGGGCTCGACGAAGCCGTGCGCGAGACGGGCGTGGAAGGCGGTCAGCTGCCGTTCGACGGCACCGAGGCACGCGCTGCGCACGCGCGCGCCAGCGTCTGCTTCGAGGAGACCTTCGACCGCTGGTTCGACGACATTTATCAGGATTCCTCGCTTACGACGAACGCTGCGCAGATCCAGGCGATGCTCGCCGATCTCAAGGCGCCCGGCGCCGTGCCGTCCACCGCGTCCCTCTCCGGGCTGGCCACGCGCATCGATACGCTCGCGACCCAGGTCGACACCGCCGACCACGGCTGGGCGGGCACCCACGGTCAGGAGCTCGTGCCCGGACTCACCGTGACTTTCGATACCGCAAAAAGCCTGCGTCTGATCGGCGCGACGCCGGTTGCCAGTGTGCTCGACCACGAGCAGAACGCGCAGAGCGCGTTCGCGGCGCGCTGGCTCGCGAGCGGCAATCTGCCGGGCGTGCTCGCATCCAGTCCCGCCACGGGGCTGCAACTCGCGCAGGATCTGCTGCCGCTGCGTGACGCGCTGCGCACGCTGCTCGGGCAGTCGTTCGTGGCGGGCGAAGGGGGCGGTAACGCGGAGATCCGCAGCGTGGACGCGGACGCGGTCCAACGCGCGCTCGCGGTTCTCCCCGCGTACAAGCAATACGCGGCCGGACCGCTCGCCCAGGCCCCCGAGGCGTGGCGTGGCGCGCTGCTGGCCGCGGCGGGCAATGCGACCGTGCACAGCATGGTGGCCGCGCTCTCGGTGCCGAATCGAGCCGCGACAACGGCGGATCCCGGCCGCGCGCGCGACATCGCGTACGCGCCGCAAACGCTGGCCGCGCCCTTCGACACGCTGCGCAAGAACGCGCTCGACCTGGTGGAAGCGTTCGATTCGCTCGGCCGGCCGGATCTCGCCCAGGCGGTCGCGCTGCGCGTGAGCGACGCCGCGCTCGACGTGCTGCGCTCGACCGATGTCCAGTTGCAATCGCTCGAACCGTTCCGGCCGATGCGCGGCGACTTCTCGGGCTGGAACGGCAGCCCGGGAGGATCGATGCGTGCGTTCGGGGCCGCAACGCCAGAGGCGCTGCAAACCTACCTCGCGGCGCAGGCGAGCGCGGTGGCGGACACCGCGGCAGGCGCGGCAAGCGCGATCGACTGGCTCACCACGCAGAACCCGCCGCTCTCGACTGCGGACGCGCGACTCGTGGCGCGCTGGAAAGCGCTCTTCGCGGATCTCGCGCAGTATCGCGCGCGCAGCCCGGCGAGCGCGCTGGTGGCCGTGCCTTCGATCATCTCCAACCAGCTCGACAAGATGGACCTCGACACGTGCAGCGCTTCGCTCGCGCAGGTAGAGGTGCCGGGATCGGGCGATATCGTCGCGAGCGCGGGTACGCGGCTCGTTTCGTCCGCGCGCGAGCGGTGCTACCGGCTCCAGATCGGCACCGGCGGCGAGGCGTACGAGCAATTGCGCAGCTATTTCGAGCGCTACCTCGCGGGGCGCTTTCCATTCTCCGCGGATGCGAACGCGCAGGCCGCCGACCTGCGGCAGACGGCGACCTTCGTCGCGCTGCTCGATGCGAAGCTTGCCGACGCGCAACGCGGCATGAGCGCCGCCGCGGCGAGCGGCGGCCCGCACGCCGGCGCGCAGCAGTTTCTCGCGAGACTCGCACGCGCGAAGCCGTGGCTCGATGCCCTGGTGGCGCGCGGCGCCGATGGTGCGCTCGTGGGCGTCGACGTGGCAGTGGACTGGCGCATCGATCGGGCCGACGAAGCCGGGGCGGACCAGGTGATCCAGTGGTCGCTCGCGAGCGGCAGCCAGACGCTTGCGTGGCCGGCGGCGGCCGGTGCGCCGCTGCGCTGGGCGCCGGGCCAGCCGGCCGCGCTGAGCTTGCGGTGGGCAAAGGACGGCCCCTGGCGGCCGATGCAGGACGCTTCGCAGCCCACGCTTTCGGTAGACGGCGAGGCGGCCACGTGGGCGGCCAACGACACATGGGCGCTGTTGCGGCTCGTGCGCTTGCATGCGGTGCCCGAAGACGGGGTGGACGGCAGCGCGGGCAACGCGCGCATGCTGCTGTCCGTGCCGGTTCGCGACCGCAATGGCGCCACGCAGACCGCGCGCATGTTCATGCGCCTCGGCATGACGGGCGCGTCTAAAACCGCGCTCTCATGGCCCGATCTGCCGTACTCGGCGCCGGGCGGCAGCCTGTATTCGCCGCCTGCAATGACCTACGGACCCTGGCCGTCGAACCCACAGGCGGGGCGCGGATGAAGCCGGCATTCGATATCGAAGCGCTCGTTCAACCGATTCCCGGTGGCGCACCGGCCGGTGTCTCGCTGCTGCACGACCCGGCATTCGACGCCATCAAGGCGGCGCGCCGCGAGGACGATCCGGCACTGCCAGCCGGCATCTGGCAAACCACGCTCAAGGTGGCCGACTGGCCCGCCGTGGAGGCAGGTTGCCGCGAACTCCTGATACGGCGCAGCAAGGATCTCACGCTGGCGGCGTGGCTGGGCGAAAGCTGGCTGCATCGATATGGATGTGCCGCGCTGCCTGCATGCTTCGAACTGCTAAGCGAGCTGTGCGAACGCTATTGGGACGACATCCACCCATTGCCTCGTGACGGCGACATGGGCTTTCGTGCCGCGCCGCTCGCATGGGTCGCGGAGCAGTTTCCCGTCCTGCTCCGCGGGCGTATCGCCTTGTGCGCGGGACCGGAAGGATCGGCGTTGACGCTCACGCGCTGGCAAGTCGCGCAGCGCGAAGCGATTGCCTTGAAGGACCGCAAGGATGTTCCGGCCGCGAAGCGGGAGGCGGCCGCGCGCGAGGAGAAGGAACTGGCGCAGGCCGCGCACGCTGCTGCGCCCGCCGAGCTGCGGGACGGGCTGCGCGCGATCGCGGCGGCCCGCGCGCCCATCGCGCAACTCGACGCCTGGTGCACGCCGCGGCTCGGCGCAGAGGCGCCGGGATTCGGCACGCTGATGGAGACGCTCGACCGGTTGGAGAGCGTGTTGCGCGAGTGGCTCACGGGGCACCCGAAGCAGGAGGAGGCGGTGATGGTTGATAGCGCAACGGTTGAGGAGCCAGCGATGATCGATCGCGCACCGCTCGAAGTGACGCCACCCGGCGACGCAGCCGAGCCGCCCGCCGCGAGGAAGCCGAACGTGCCGCAGTCGCGCGAGGAGGCGTATCGGCTGCTTGCGGTGGTCGCGGATTATCTGATGCGCTATGAACCGCACAGCCCCGTGCCGTACATGCTCAAGCGCGCGCTCGACTGGGGCGGCAAGCCGCTGCCGGAGTTGCTGGCCGAACTCATGGCGGGAGAACGCGGCAGGGCATTGGGAACGGCATTGGGTCTGCTGCCCGAGAGTGGGCCCACGCAGTAGGGGGGTGTTAAGGACCGCTGCTTCAGGCCCGCAACTTGCGCAGGCAATCCGTACTTTCCAATGGCATGTGCGAGTGGAGTCGTATGATGAATGACGAGCAGAGGACGAGGATCGGAACCGTGGCGGGCAACCTAGTCCAGGAAATCATGACAACGGGCCTCACCTGGGATGAGGCCGTTGCCGTGTTCGGCCTGGCCGCCAAGGCCACCGCACAGGCTGCCGCACGCATGGGAGCCGGCACGCCCGTACAGTGCGTCACGCTGGCGCGCGTGCGCTTTGAGGACGCCTTCGCACAGGACGTTCGGGTCGTCGTTGCGGTGACCGGCGCCCCGTCGGAAGACGACTCCGCAGACACGTCGCACCCTGCGAGCGCGAACGGACGCCACGCCGCGAACGCGCATTGATCGCCAGCGCGCTTCGATCACTGTTTGCCGGGCTGCGGATGCAGCCGACTCGCGTATCGCCGGCCCCGATAGCCTCGGCCCAGGTGGCTTGCGAGGCGACCATCGATACCGCCACGAGACAGGCCTCAACCGGTATGACGAAGCACCTGATATCTACGATTTTCTCCCTGGAAGATAAGGGGTGCTAAATGTTCTGCAACTTCGCTGCTCGTGGCGCACGCATCCGCTTTGAAGATAGGCAGGCCGAGTAGCCTTTGCAAGCCTTCACCAAAACTTGGGATCTGCTCCCGGGGCGCGAATCACCTGATCGATACCTGGCTGGCGTGATCGGAATCCGGCGTCTTTGCGACACGCTGCCGAGCACCGCGCTGGGGTGCAGAGCGACGCTGAAGGGTGCCGTTGCGCACCACAACCGTGCCGTGCCGCGCCGACGTGCAGCGATATCGACGTCGGCGGCAGGCAAAGCGCAGTGGCATGGCACTTGCGTTGTATTGCGCTAAGGCGAATCGATGGCGATTCGCTCTTCGTGCTGAGCGACCTGAATACCGAATCGCCCGGCAACGGGCCTGGGCAACGGCGCCCTGCGCAACCGGTTGAGACCGGACGCGCAGGGCGCCGTTCGAGTTTTCATGGACACCCCATGCCAATCAGGGCGACTCGCATCTTTCTCTTCGGTCGGCGCACCGCGCCAGCCGTGCGCTTGAGCGCCGATCACAACGTTCGCGAACCCGCGCGATGGAACGGACAACATGGGCAATAAGTTCACCACCTTCGACTTGAGCTGCATTTGCGCGCTAACCTTAGCTGCGCTTGCGATCGCCGCCCGGACCATGGTGCTCGTTCACCGGGAAAACGACGACGGCCCTCGCTTCCAGGAAATGCGACTTGCGCTGCACGTCGCTTTGAGCATGGTATTGGCGATGACTGTCGATGTCGGGATCGATCCGGCATTCGTGTGGCTCCAGCAAACACTCCCGCATGACGGTACGCTGGCAAATCGTGTGATTGCTGCGGTGCTTACTGGTTTGGGATGCGTTGTAGTCGTCATTGTCGTTCCATGGGGCATGGTTGCCTTCCAACGGTCGCGGCGCGATGTGTCGACAGCCCGCAGGGCCACCAGCGAATTGATCGATCGCCTCCGCGCCGGATGCAAGGAACCGGCCGTCGATGTGAGGTTCGATCGAACCTGGCATGCCGAATAGTCCGCAATAAGAAGCGGGTCGAGAATCACGGTAGCGTTGCGGTGGGCTGCCCAAAGGGCAACGTCTGCAGCGCAAGACCGAATGAGTCATAGAGCCGTCGAGGACCACACGCCGACGGGCACCGACGACGACTTCCGGGCGACAACGGCCATCGGGGGCGGCGGTCCAGCCAACGCCGGATCGCCGCCTTCTTCGCTCAGGCAGCGAAATCCGTCGACCTGGAAAGATCCTTCCACGCTTCCGTTTCCTGCGTCACATAGGCATTTTTCGCAGCGATGGCAGCCAGTGTGTCGGTACCAAGCGCAAGCCGCAACGGCGGGTTCGATGCGTCGACGAGCGTGATCAATGCGGCTGCAAGCTTCCTGGGGTCGCCGGGCTGGTTGTGGTTCATCTGCACGGCCTTGCGGCGCACTGCGCCCGAGGTCTCGTCATAATCGTCGATCGCTTCCGGCGCAACGGCCAGCGAAGACGCATCAAGAAAGTCGGTACGAAAATACCCCGGCTCGACAACGGTCGCTTGAATGCCCAGTGGTTTCAGTTCGGCATGCAACGCTTCGGTAATGCCTTCGACAGCGAACTTGGTCGACGAGTACACGCCAAATCCCGCCGCGGCCCGATATCCGCCGATCGATGAAATATTGATCACGTGGCCCGAGCGATTTGCGCGCATCGTCGGCAGTACGGCGCGCGTAACGTTTAGTAATCCGAATACATTGGTGTCGTACATCCGACGGACGTCCTTGTCGGAAGATTCTTCCACCGCACCCAGCAGACCGAAGCCCGCGTTGTTGACCAGCACGTCGATGCGTCCGAATTTTTCAACCGCCGCTTGCACCGCCGCCTTTGCCTCGGCTTCATTCGCCACGTCCAGCGCAACGGGGAGCAATGCGGATGACTCGCCGAGACGCTCGGCGATGGCGCGGACATTGCGTCCGGCGGCCACGACCGCGTTGCCGTCCGCGAGCGCTGCTTCTGCAATCAATGCGCCGATGCCTCTCGATGCGCCGGTGATGAACCATACGCGCGTGAAGCCGCCTTGTTGAATGTCAGCCATGATCTCTCTCCTGGGGTGATTAGGTGATGCCATGGTACGCATGACGATTGACGCAGAATAGCCGTATATTACTGGCGTGATAATCAACCTTTATTTGCGAATCAGGGGCCCGGAAAATGAACGGAGTTCGCGCGATCACCGTTTTCGTCCGTGCCGCGGCGCTGGGAAGCCTGCGAGCCGCGGCGGTCGATCAAGGCATCTCGCCGCAGGCCGCAAGCCATGCGGTGATGCAACTGGAAAAAGAACTAGGCGTGCGGCTTTTCCATCGGACAACCCGCAAACTGAGCCTCACCGAAGAGGGCCAACGACTGCTCGATAGCGTGGAGCCGGCGCTCGCCATGCTCTCGTCTGCGCTCGACGAGGCCCGGCGTTCGAAAGAAGACGTGGCCGGCATGCTGCGCGTCAGCGCCCCGCGCGCACTCGGGCTTCCGGTCTTGTGGCCGTACTTCGAGGAATTCCAGAAGCTTTATCAGAACGTGCAACTCGAAGTGCAATTCGACGATCAATTCACGGACCTCGTGACCGATCGCGCCGACGTCGGATTTCGCGGTGGACCGCCGCCTTCGGGCGGCTCGATCGCACGCCGGCTCGTGCCGATTCAGCTGATCGTTTGCGCATCGCCGGACTATATCGAGCGCAACGGCGCGCCGCGGACCATCGAAGATCTCGCTCGACATCGCTGCACCGGATACCGGCGGGCAAACACGGGCAAGCTCGCGCAGTGGCAGTTCCGTATCGGCGATGAGATCGTTTATCGCGACGTGCCGGCCGCCATCTGCGTGAACGATACGGAGCTGGAGACCCAAGCTGTGCTCTCGGGCCTTGGCATCGGCCAGTTGGGCAGCTTCAACGCCACGACTCATATCAGAAGCGGGCGGCTCGTTCCGCTGCTGTTGCAGCACGTCACCGAATACGGCACGATCTACATCTACTATAAGCACCGCACCGAACAATCGTTGCGCGTGAAGACGTTCATCGACTTCATGGTCGAGCGCATGGCCGGCAACCGACGCTTTTTTCTCGATCCGTCCGAGCTTCGCGCTGCACAGCACCCGCAACGCGGACGTACTTCGAGACGAGCCTGATTCTCCCGGTCTGCCCGGAAGCGAACTGCTGGACACTGCGGAATTGATCGAACGATTTGCCCGGGCCGGGCAGCGCCATCACTGTCGGGGCCATCGGCGTGGCAGCGCAACCGGCGAGCGCGACCATACAGGTTGGCATGTCATTTCGTCCCGGCCGGCTTCGCGGGCACCTCTACCCAACCGCTCGAACATCCCTTGATGTAGGGATAATATTTCTTCGTCGCCGGGCAGTACCACCACGAGCCTACCGGCGGACTCTCCTGTGCCTTTTCAACATAGGCCGTCGTCTGCGATGGCTGGATCGATTGGACGACGACGGGAGATGGCGCTGCGTAGAACATCGGCGCGGGCGCCATCATGACCGGGGGCGGTACCCCTACCAACACCCCGACGCTCGTATGCGCTCCTGCACTGCCGCACAAGCATGCGGCGATAGTTGCCGAAAAAAGGATCACTATCCTCAATCGCACAGCAGTTTTCTTTCAATGAAGCGGATATAGTCTTGATTCGGCGCAAAACGGCTAGTGCTTACACACAGGAACGCGAAGGATCCCTAACTTGATGACGTAATAGCGCCGCTGAAGTAAGCACAGCACATCGCCGATGTCCTGCACCCGCGTCGCGTTACGCAAGACGCACCAGGGCTGAAAAGTTTTCCCTATAGCGCACTTCGACGTCCAATCAACCTTCCTGATAAATCGAACGATACGAGGCGAGGCGCGACGCTTTCGTTGCGCCGGAAACCGATGAATCGAATTTCACTGCGTTCGAGCTGCTGAACGCCTGCTGTCGAGCCGCCAGGCTTGCCAAAGTCACGTGGATGTCCGCAGGACTGCGCGAATCGCCATCGATGCGTTCGTAGTCCGCCTGCTGCAGTTTCACGATGGCTTTGCGCGCCAGATCACGCACCAAAGGACCGTTGTCCTCTGCGAATTTGACAGTGGAAAGAGGGAGGACTGACACGACCGTGAAAACGGGCATGAACGCGTTCGCCATGATTAACTTCCAATTTTTGGCGTCGGAAACAATGACGCGGATTATCTGAAAACGACCTGGAGAAACTGTGAATCTCTCTGCCTATGGTCTTGAGGATCGCAATCTTCTTATCCGTGTATTTCAAACCGCTTACATGAATTCATTGTTTCCGGATACGCAACGTCCGTCGCCAGAAAGTGCAGGAGCCGACGTCGCTGTGCCCTGGCGGGAAAGACCTGCGCTACGCCTCGACGCCACCCGCGGTATCGCGGGCGTTCGCCGATACGCTCGTTGCGCCGGCTAACGAAAGACTGCGACGCGGCGGTCCGCCCGAAGCCGCGCCAAGCCCATTGGGGAGGCCACCCTGCGGTGCATGGACCAGAACCGTTCGTGGGGTCGACAAAGGGATGTCCGCGGCGCGTAGCCGCTTCAGGATGGCGAACAGGAGTTCACTTTTGGTGTCGGCGGCGATCCTGGGACTCCTCACATGCCCCGTGACCGTGAGCGTGATGCCTTCGGGCGTCAACTGACTGAACATGACGGACGGCGCCGGATGCGCGAGAACCGAGGGGTGATCCCTGTACGCATCGAGAAGAATGTCGCGGACCTGCTCCGGGTCGACGTCGAGAGCGAACGTGAGCACAAGCGAGGCGATACCCTGCGTGGTATTTCCCATCGTGACGTTGCGCACGTTCTGCGAGATGAGCTGTGAGTTCGGCACGATCACGGTCGACTTGTCTGCCAGCTGGATCTGGGTGGCACGCACACTAATGCGTCGGATGTCCCCCTCGATGCCGGCGATACTGATCATGTCGCCCACCTTCACCGGCCGCTCAGCGAGCAGGATGAGTCCGGAGATGAAGTTCTTCACGATCTCCTGCAGACCGAAACCGATTCCCACCGACAACGCACTGACTATCCATGCAAGGTTGTGCCATCTGACGCCTAGCACGGACAAGGACTGCAGCACGACGAGCACGTAACCGATGTTCGCAAACAACGTGAGCAATGACGCGCGCATGCCGGGGCTCATTTCCGTCTTGGGCAGCAACTCCCTGTCGAACCATTTGCGAACGGACCGCACCAGATAGATTCCGACGCCGGCTGTGAGCAGCGCGCTGAAGATGTGAGCGGGGACGATATTGAGCGCACGCAGCCGGTCGCCGCCCAGCACCTCGAGAATGCTGGAGATGAGGTCCGCGGGCGTGGTTCCGAGACCGCCCGTTAGCAGCGCAATGACTGCGGCGACGATGAGTGCGCTTCGGAATATCCCGGTAAGCATCGTCGAAATCTGTGCAAGATGAGCATTCTCGAGGCCAAACAGATGCTTGATCGTATTGCCGCCTGCATACGCCGGAGAAAAGAGGCTTTCGCATACATCGCGCGTAAGCATCACGAGAAAATAGAGGCTGCACAGGACGATGTCGAACCACACGAGTTCGTAGGTCAGGAAACGCGCGACGGAAATGTACCCTAAGACCAATGCCGCCAGGGCGCCCACTACGACCACGCAGACGGCCGCATGAATCAGGCCCGCAAGTGTCGACCGACCTTCAGGCGAATTTCCGGCCGCGGCCAGTGCGGTACGTACCCGGTTCGCATGAAGCAACGAAGCGCCGATGGCCAGCGCGACGATCAACGCGACGAGACCGCGAGTGAAAATCGTGAGCTGAAGGCTGGTGTCGACGGCTCGGTTGATTTGCTCTATCGCCCCCGAAAACAGCAGGAGCGCGGCCAACGTCCGTGGAAAAGACTTGAGCGCCTGCGCAACCGGATCGGCGATGGCAGGCAGGCGCCAGGTAGGATGTTCTGTACACAGGAACGCCCTGCCAAGCGCAAGGACCAACGCGCAATTGACGATGTGCTTGACAAGCTCGTCAGTGAAGGTCTGAAGGGCGGGCGACAAGCCGTGTTGACTGCCAGTGGCCACGCTGACGAGGTGTATCGCAACCATCGTGGTCGCAAGCGTCGCGAACACCGTCGATATTGCGAAGGCACTGCGCCGCAGCCGTCCTTCGGGCAGACGTCGAATGCAAACCCATCCTGTTGTTCGTTCGAGAAGGCTGGCACCAACCGTTGCGCAGGCCAGCGCGGCCAGCAGAAGGACCGTCGTGGCGAGGAAGCGTCCCGGTCGCCACATCGATTGCATCTGCTTTTCGACCTGCATCCCAAACGCTCGGAGGTTCTGATAGTCAGCCGCTTCCGGGTGAACCATGGGCGCCCAGAACGCAGCGCTCAGAATGCTGTCGGTGCGAAGCGCCAGTTGGTCTTTCAGATGTTCGTGGAGCAGTCGTCCGATCTGTGCGTCGACGTTGGCCAGATCGCCTTTGATGCCTTGCGCCTGCCTGACTTGCGCGTCAAGCCGCGTTTGCTGCGCGGTCAGGACGTCGCGTTGCTGGGCGACGGCGGGTGTTTCCGGCCTTGCGCCGGCGACGGGCGCCGCGCCGAGCACATCGAGCTGCGCGTGCGTCCTTTCGAGCTCGGGCTGCAGCGAGGTTGCGACCAGTCTGTCGACGTCGTCGACTATGCGCCGGCTCAGCGAATCCAGTTCGATCAGTTCGGCATCACCGGTTGCCGTTGACGCCCGCTGCCTGATCGCGTCTTCCCTGGCCTGAAGCGCATTGAGTGCTTCCCCGGCGTCGGAACCGACGCCGGCGATGCGCGAAGCGTAGCCACCGTCCACCCCTGCAGGCGGATTGCCCGCCGAGTATGCAACGGCCGGTACGAGGCCCCACAACGCAAGGACGATGAGGCGGAAAGTGACCAGAAGGACTTGTCGCATGGCTCGGGCAGGGGGGAGACGCGCAAAACGTCATCGCCATCCCTCATGGTGCAGCAGGCGCCATCCACCGATGTGCCTATGCGTGTAGCGGAAGAGACGTTCGCTTTCCGGTCTAGAAAAATGACGACTATATCATAAGTGATACTTAGACATAAATGTGGCAGACGCGCGACAGGTATGCGTCGACGCCGGGCGCAGTAACGGCTCGTCGGTTGATTGACGAGAGAGTCAACTGCAGGCCGCGAGTGTCGTGAGCATTCGCGCAGGACGTCGCGGCCGCGAGCAGCTTAGATCAGCTTCTATTGGGGGAGTTGCGCAAGCGGTGTCGAGGGACGTGTCGGCAGTTTAGGGAGCTGTGTCGGCAACTGTGATGGAAGCTGGGTCTGAGCTTGAGACCGTTGCGAACCTGCACGCAGCCCATCGTCTCGTTCGTTGGCAAGATGGAAACAAACAATTGCGAGCAGCCATTCAAGGTCTGCGGCGCATATACTTTCCGCCGTCACCTCATCCATCAGGTGCCGGATTCTTATTGTTCAGAGAAGGAGTACTTATGGAAAAGCAATTCATCGCGAGGATCGATAAAGCAAGACCAGAAAGCGCTCACCAGATCGTACAGGCCGCGCTTCGCAGTGCTGCTACGGCATCCACGCCCAATGGCGCCATCGACCTGCTTGGCGAGGCCCTGCTGGAACTGGAGCGCCTGCTTGCACTGAATAGCGAGCAGATGCACTGAACCTCATCGGCTGACGTGTCACCGGGAACAGATGCAACACTCCAGTGAGGGATCAATGAGGAAGTCACTTGCCGCGCTGCTCCTGCCGATCATGGTCCATGCCAATGCGGCTACCGATGCGTCAATCGAGACCATAGTCGTGGGCGCTCCGGCCACTGATTCGAACGGTGGTTTCATGGTGCTGGCGTCGGCGGATCAGAAATGTCGCTACTACGGCGACCTTTGGGAAAGGTCGCGGGAACCCCGCGGCCTTTGAGCAGATCAAGGCGATGCCGCGTGGCGGGAAGATTTACGAATGGGTGGCTGTCGTCAGGTATTCTGCATGCGTGCAGCCGGACGGTACGGAATTCAGCAAGCCCGTTTCACTGGTTTCACCGGCTGGCAAGCGCTTCCATATCGGGGATAGTGCCGTGCTGCGAGCGGCAACGCACGCCGCGGAAGCGAGTGGAACAGACCATAGTTGACGTTGTAAGCAATAGTGATGATAATATCACATATGCGGATTGCCGATGTATCGCCGCTGTCCCGATGCGGTGTCCGAAAATGCGGGGTGATGACGGCAGGATAAAGTCAGAGCATGCGAGTCAAGCCATTTTGCGGCGCCGCTCGCGTGCCAATCAGATCTTTAAACGCCGAAAGGTCATACCTATGACTGTCTACCATCGCCAATCATTGTTCTGGGGAGCCGTTGCGCTATCGGCTGGCGTCCTGCTATGGATCCTGCGTCCCGTCCTTACGCCGTTTCTGCTCGGTGCCATGATTGCGTACGTTTTGCAGCCAGGCGTCGAGTGGCTCGTACGTCATCGCGTACCCCGCGGTCTCGCGGCGTTCGTCATGATTTCCCTGTTCGCGTCGCTTGTTCTGCTGTTCATTTTGCTGGTATTCGTGGTCATCCAGAGAGAAGGGCCCGAGCTCGCAAGACAGGTACCTTCGTTGGCGACCAAACTAGACGCGACGCTGAAGCCCCGGCTGGCTTTCCTGGGAATCCACTATTCGCTCGATCTGGCGAGTGTCCGCGACGCATTGACGGCGCGACTGATCTCGGGCGAGCATGGCGCTGCCCTCGCTGTGTGGGAGTACTTGCGCACGAGCGGCAATATGATGATCAGCCTCGTGGGCAATGCGGTGCTGGTGCCGGTCGTTCTTTTCTATCTGCTGTACGACAGGCACGAGGCGCTCGAGCGCATGGAGAGCTTTGTGCCGCGGCGCTGGCTTGGAAAAACTCGCCACTTCGTTGCGGAGATCGACCAGATGCTGGCGCAATATCTCCGCGGGCAACTGCTCGTCGTCGTGATACTTGCGGTGTTTTACCCCATCGCGCTGACGATAGCCGGGCTGGACATCGCGCTGCCCGTCGGCCTTCTCACCGCACTTGCCGTGTTCGTGCCGTATATCGGATTCTCGACCGCGCTGGTTCTTGCGCTGCTCGCCGCGTTTCTGCAATTCGGGAACTGGTACGGCTTCGCAGCGGTGGCCGTCGTATATGGAATCGGACAGATACTCGAGAGTGTCGTTCTGACACCCAGGCTCGTTGGCGAGCGTATCGGCCTGCATCCGCTGGCGGTCATTTTCTCGTTGCTGGCGTTTGGGCAACTGTTCGGTTTCTTCGGCGTGCTGCTCGCGCTGCCTGTCAGCGCCATCGTTGTTTCTGCGTTGCGGGAACTACGGCGGGGCTATCTGGCAAGTGCGCTCTACCAGGACTGATCGTTTCCAGATCAGCGCGGATGAGGCCCGATTGCCTGAGCGGGCCCGTGGCGCCTGGCCCCAGGCCGCCGTATCCCTTCAGATGCGCGCCGTTTGAGCGGGCACAGGGAGTGGACGGCGCGCAATCTTTTCGGCTTCCGCGCGCTTGATGCCGAACGCCTGCAACACGATGGCCGCCGTGCTCTCGGCAAACTTTTCGTGCCTGGATCGCAGGGCCTTTCGTGCGTGAACCGCGCGCTTTGAAGAGCCGGAGAGGTGAAGCTCGGCGGCGACTCCCGCAGCGACAGTGCCGATCACGGAAAACACACACATCAGTTCGTCCGCGACGATGAAGCGTCGTTCCGAAATTCCTCTCTTCGTATCCCGCAGCAGCCGCTGCCCCAGCCCCCTGCTCAGTGCGCGCGTGGAAAGCCCTTCGCGTATCAGGAGTTGCCCCCAAACGGGCTCCCGATAGGCGCGTAAAAGCGTATGACGCACCGACACGGCAACCGCTTCGGCAGGGTCCGGCAACCCCGCGGCGAGGCGATCGAGCGTACTGGCGAATTCCTCGAACAGCCATTCGACAAGCGCGGTGAAGATCCCTTCCTTCGAGTCGAAGTAGTTGTAGAAGGACCCGAATCCCACGTCGGCGGCGTTCGTGATCTCGGTGATCGTGACGCCGTCCATTCCCTTCTGTGCCACCAGTTCGAACGCGGCATCGAGCAGCCGGAGCCGCGTTTCGAGCTTGCGTCTGGCCACGCGCGGCGATCGCGTTGCGACGGGTTCGCGGCCCGGACTCGATGGACTGGACCCCTTCAACGGTTGCCGACGGCTCGTGCGCGAACTCGGGACGTTGGGCATGTTAGCTCCTCCTTTGTATCCTCAGATTGTAGATTCAAATCTCATAGTTGACAATATCATCAGGAATGGGTCTAATGTCACCCGCGCGGCGATGGAAGCGGAAACGGGCGGGACCGAGGGGTAGAGAACGCGTCTCCGGGACGTTGTAGCTGCCCAGCGCCCAAGTCCGCAAACGTCGTGCAGATGTGCGCGCGTGCATCAGCGAATGCGCCTGTCAAATGGTGCGGATCCGCTTCGAGGCGCGTGTTGCTTACCCGATGCGATGGCCTTTCAAAGAAGCATGCGCCGCCGTTCCATCGGGTCATCCTTTTCCACCCGAATTCATCACCTGCCTTGTGTGAACATCGTGAAACATTCCGGTCTTGTCGCGCTGAAACGAGTGCGCTCCCTGTTACCTTCCTTCTTTCCATCCACACGCAAGGCGACCGTCGTCGTCGCCGCGTGCAGCGCCATCGTCCTTAGTGCATGCCACCACCGCGACGCAGCGGTCGCCGAGGTCAAGCCCGTCGTCGCGCTGGCGGTTCATCCGGATGGGCGCGTCGACAGCACCTCGCTGCCCGCGCAGGTGCAGGCGCGTTATTCCACGCCTCTGTCGTTCCGGGTGGGCGGCAAGGTCATCGAGCGGCGAGTGCGTATCGGCGATACGGTCAAGGCGGGACAGACGGTTGCGTTGCTCGACCCGACAGATCTGCAGAACAACCTCGTCAATGCGCGCGCGCAACTCGACGCCGCCGAGCATCGCCTCGTCTTCGCCAAGCAGCAGCTCGACCGCGATGAGGCGCAGGCGCGCGCAAACCTGATTGCGCCTGCGCAGCTGGAGCAAACTCAGGATGCCTACGCTTCCGCACTCGCGCAGCGCACTTCCGCGCTCGCCCAGATGGCGCTCGCGACGGATCACCTGCGCTACGCCACGCTTACCGCGGACCACGACGGCGTCATCACATCGGAGGATGCGGATACCGGCCAGAACGTTCAGGCAACCCAGGCCGTGTATCACCTCGACTGGACCGGCGACGTCGATATCGTTTGCGATGCGCCCGAAAGGACCGTGGCCTCGCTGGCCGTCGGCAGCAAGGCGCGCGTCACCTTGCCCGCGCTGCCAGGCAAGACGTTCGAAGCGCAGGTGCGCGAGGTGTCGGCCGCGGCCGACGCGCAAAGCCGCACGTGGCGTGTGAAGCTCACGCTCACTTCGCCGGGCGCCGACGTGCGTCTTGGCATGACCGCGAATGTCGCATTCAGCGCGGCCGACAATCTCGCTGCCGGCGGCCAGGTCTTTACGCTGCCGGTGACGGCGCTCTTTCACAAGGGTGAGAATCCGGCCGTGTGGGTCGTGCGTAAGGGCAGCGACACGCTCGAGTTGCGCCCCGTCACGATCGAGCGATACGACGAGCGCACGGTCTCGCTCAGTTCGGGACTGCGCGATGGCGACCGCGTGATCCTGCAGGGCGTGCATGCCGTGAGTTCCGGGCAGCAAGTGCAAGTGGTGCCTCCGCTGCATCCGGAGGGCTCGGTATGAACGCGCGCGACGAAGAAAACGCGCTCGAACGCGCGCCGGCGAACGCTTCTGGCGAGGAACGCGCGAGCGGTACGGGCTTCAACCTCTCCGCGTGGGCGCTGGCACACCAGCAGCTCGTGATTTTCCTGATCGGGCTGGCCACGCTTTTCGGCGTAATTGGCTATACGAAGCTTGCGCAGTCGGAAGACCCGCCGTTCACGTTCCGCACGATGGTCATCAAGACATACTGGCCGGGCGCGACCGCCCGCGAAGTGCAGGAACAGATCACGGACCGGATCGGCCGCCAGCTGCAGGCGGCGCCGTATGTCGACAACATCAAGAGCTACTCGCGTCCCGGCGAGTCGATGATCTTCTTCGCGATGAAGGACTCGGCGCCCGTCAAGGATGTGCCCGAGACCTGGTACCAGGTTCGCAAGAAGGTGGGCGATATCCGCGCGACGCTTCCCGTGGGCACGGCAGGACCGTTCTTCAACGATGAGTTCGGTGACGTCTACACGAACATCTACGCGCTAGAAGGCGACGGCTTCACGCCCGCGCAACTGCACGACTACGCGGACCAGCTGCGTACGGTTCTGCTGCGCGTGCCGGGCGTTGCCAAGGTCGATTACTTCGGCGACCCTGATCAGCATGTCTTCGTCGAGATTTCGAATGCGCAGCTCACGCGTCTTTCGATCACGCCTCAGCAGCTCGCCCAGGCAATCGACGCGCAGAACGCCGTCGCGCCCGTGGGCACCATCACGACGGCGGACGACCGCGTATTCGTGCGTCCGAGCGGCGCCTTCAAGGACGAGCGCGCGCTTGCGGACACGCTGATCACCGTGAACAAGCGCTCGTTCCGTCTTGGCGACATTGCCACCATCAAGCGCGGCTATGACGATCCGCCCGTGACGCAAGTGCGCGTTGGCGGCCAGGCGGTGCTTGGCATCGGCGTGACGATGCAAAAGGGCGGCGATGTCATCGATCTCGGCAAGGCGCTCGACGCGAAGACTGCCGAACTACAGGCAACGCTGCCCGCGGGTCTGAAGCTTGTCACCGTTTCGAGCATGCCGCACGCGGTCAAGCACTCGGTGGACGACTTCGTCGAGGCGGTTGGTGAAGCGGTGGCGATCGTGCTGGTCGTGAGCCTCGTTTCGCTCGGCCTGCGCACGGGCATGGTGGTTGTGATCACGATCCCGATGGTGCTCGCCGTGACCGCGCTGTGCATGCATATCTTCGGTATCGGGCTGGACAAGGTCTCCCTCGGTACGCTCGTGCTGGCGCTCGGCCTGCTCGTCGACGACGCGATCATTGCCGTCGAGATGATGGCGGTGAAGCTGGAGCAGGGTTGGAGCCGCATGCGCGCGGCGGCGTTTGCGTATTCGAGCACGGCATTTCCGATGCTGACCGGAACGCTCGTGACCGTCTCGGGCTTCCTGCCCATCGCGCTGGCGAAATCGAGCACGGGGGAGTACACGCGCTCGATCTTCGAGGTGTCGGCCATCGCGCTGATCGTCTCGTGGTTCGCGGCGGTCGTACTGGTGCCGCTGCTCGGCTTTCACCTGCTGCCCGAGCGGAAGGTTCACGCTGGAGCCGGACACGACCATGAGCATGCGGTGTACAACACGGGCTTCTACCGACGCCTGTCGGGCTGGGTCACGTGGTGCATCGAGCGGCGCTGGGTGGTGCTCGGCGTGACTTGCGGGCTGTTCGCGCTCGCCATGGTTGCGTTCACGCGCGTGCCGCAGCAGTTCTTCCCGAACTCCGAACGTCCCGAACTGCTGGTCGACATCAGGCTGCCGGAAGGCGCCTCGTTCGAGGCGACGCTGCGTGAATCGAAGCGGCTCGAGAAGGTCCTCGACGGCAAGGCCGGCATCGACCACTACGTCGACTTCGTCGGCACGGGTGCGCCGCGCTTCTATCTCCCGCTCGATCAGCAGCTCCAGCAGCCCAATTTCGCGCAGTTCGTGATCACGGCGAAAGACGTCGAAACGCGCGAGGAACTGATGCACTGGCTCGACGCGAAACTGGAGAAGGACTTTTCCGGGGCCCGCACACGGGTGGCGCGACTCGAAAACGGTCCGCCCGTGGGCTTTCCGATCAAGTTCCGCGTGAGCGGCGACGATATCGCGACGGTGCGATCGATCGCGGATACGGTCGCGGAGAAAGTGCGTGCCGATTCTCGCACGCGCAACGTCCAGTTCGACTGGGACGAGCCGGCCGAACGCTCGATCTCGTTCGAGATCGACCAGAACCGCGCGCGCCAGCTTGGCGTCACCTCAGCGGACGTGTCGAGCTTCCTCGCCATGACGCTGTCCGGCTACACCGTCACGCAGTACCGCGAGCGCGACAAGCTGATCAACGTCGATCTGCGTGCGCCGAAGAGCGAGCGCGTCGATCCCGCCAAGCTCACGAGCCTCGCGATGCCGACACCGAACGGCCCCGTTCCGCTCGGCTCGCTCGGACACGTGCGCGACACGCTCGAGTACGGCGTGATCTGGGAGCGCGATCGCCAGCCGACCATCACCGTGCAGGCCGACGTGCGCGGCGACGCGCAGGGCATCGACGTGACGCACGACATCGAGAACGCACTCACGGCGGTGCGCGCGAAGCTGCCTGTGGGCTACCGGATCGAGGTGGGCGGCGCGGTCGAGGAGAGCGTGAAGGGCCAGACGTCGATCAACGCCGAAATGCCGCTGATGATCATTGCGGTGCTGACGCTGCTGATGATCCAGCTGAAGAACTTCGCGCGCACCTTCATCGTGGTGCTCACCGCACCGCTGGGTCTGATCGGCGTGGTGACGGCGCTCCTGCTGTTCGGCAAGCCGTTTGGCTTCGTCGCGTTGCTTGGTGTGATCGCGATGTTCGGCATCATCATGCGCAATTCCGTGATCCTGGTGGACCAGATCGACCAGGACATCGCGGCGGGGCACGCGCGCTTCGACGCCATCATCGGCGCCACGGTGCGGCGCTTCAGGCCGATCATGCTGACGGCCGCCGCCGCCGTGCTCGCGCTGATTCCGCTGCTGCGCTCGGGCTTCTTCGGGCCGATGGCGACTGCGCTGATGGGCGGCATCACCGTCGCCACCTTGTTGACGGTGTTCTTCCTGCCGGCGCTCTACGCGACCTGCTTCAGGGTCCGCAGTGACGAGCGCGGCGAGCAACCGGTCATCGTCGAGCATACGGAGGGTTGATCATGAGTTTTCCTTACAAAATATCCATGCTTGCGGTGGCTGCGGCGCTCACCATGGCGGCGTGCTCGTTCGGGCCCAGCGGCGAGCCGCCTGCGATGCCGTCTCCCGAGCATTACGGTGCGCAGGCGCAGCCCGCGAAGACGGTGGCAGCGGGTGGCGTGGCGCAGACCTTCGATGTCGGCGCCACGGTGGGGCCGCAATGGTGGCAGCTCTACCACTGCGCCGCGCTGGACGCACTCGTCGACGAAGGACTGCGCAACAGCCCGACGCTCGCGGCTACCCAGCGTACGCTCGCCTCGGCGCAGGAGCAGTTGCGCGCGCAGATCGGCTCATCGACGCTGCCATCGATCGATGGCACCGCGCAGGTCCAGCGCGCCCGCTCACCGGTCGCGCCCCAGCTCGGTCTCCCCGAGCAGGTGCAATACAACTTCTTTGCCGGGCAGCTGCAAGCGCATTACACGTTCGACCTGTTCGGTCAGACGCGCTATGCGAACTCCGCGAGCGCGGCCCGTGTGAATGTGCAGGCGTTCGAGCTGGAAGCGTCGCGCCGTGCGCTCGCTGCAAACATCGTGGCCGCCACGATCAATGTGGCGGCCCTCGACCGGGAGATCGCGCTCACCGAGCGGCTCGTCGCCGTGTCGAACGATGCGGCGAACGAAGACGCGCAGCGCTACGCGCTCGGCGCGGTCTCGCGCGCCCAGGCGTTCGAGTCGAAACAGGACGCGGCTTCCATCGCGGCGACGTTGCCCGCGCTGCGTCAGCAACGCGCGACTGCGGTTCATGCACTCGCGGTGCTGATCGGCCGTACACCGGACAATGCCCCGAGCGTGCCGGATCTGGACAGCCTGTCGCTGCCCGAGCACGTGCCCGTCGCCGTGCCTTCGGACCTGTTGCGCTCGCGCCCGGACATCCAGGCAGCGGACGCCGCCGTCAAGGCCGCAGCCGCCGACGTGGGCGAGGCTACGGCGCAGCTCTTCCCGAGCCTGTCGCTGACGGGCGCGATGGGTCGCGGCGGCTTCAGCTGGCCGGCGCTGGTATCGGGTGCGGGCGGGCTGTGGGCCATCGGGGCCAGCCTCTCGCAGCCGATCTTCCATGGCGGCGCGCTGTTCGCGCAGCGCCGCGCGTCGATCGACGCGTACGACGCCGCCGTGCTGCACTACAAGGCGACCGTGCTGTCCGCGTTCCAGGACGTGGCGAATTCGCTCGCCGCGCTGGATAACGACGCACAGACTCTCGCGTCGAGCGAAGTCGCCGCCGATGCCGCGCGCACGGCTTTCGACGACACCGCGTCGCGCCATCGCCTGGGCTCGCTGCCTTCGGCGGCGACGCACGCCAGCGAGTCGCGCTATCTGAACGCACAGATCGCTGCAGCGCGCGCCGCTGGTCAGCGCATGGGCGATACGGCGGCGCTCTTCCAGGCGATGGGAGAACTGCCCGAGGCTCAGCAAGCGAGCGCATCGACCGCAAAAACCGGGCGCTCGTAAAACGCGAGGGCGATCCGGCAGGACCGCCCTCGCCGTTCAGCAGTGGTTAGAGCCACGTCGATAGCCGTTGGATCTACTTCGATTGCCGGCCCGGTCCGCGCTCGCACGCGGATCCGGGCCTGCTGCGAGTGTGCATGCCTCCGGATTTTCGCTTCATTTCCGTATGGACTACCAAAGACTTATTGTCTGTCACGAATGCGATCTGCTGTTTCGCAAGCCTGCTGCCGTGAAAGGTGGCCGTGCAGCCTGCTCGCGATGCGGTGCGGGCTTCGCAGCGCTACCGCGGTCAGCATCGTCGCTTGACTGGATCTGCGCGGTGACGCTGGCCGCGTTGATCGTCTTTTGCATCGCGCAGAGTTTCCCGGTGATCGAGATGCGCGCGAACGGCATGACATCCGAGGCGACGCTGTTTGGCGCCGTGCGCTCGCTCTGGTCTGGTGACATGCGTGTCGTCGCGGTGATGGTGTTTTGCTCGGCGGTACTGTTTCCGTTGATCGAAATGCTCGCATTGCTCTATGTGCTGGTGCCGGTGCGGCTAGGCAAACTGCCACCCCGATTCAATGCGATGGTGCGTCTCGTACAGCTCGTTCGGCCATGGGGCATGGTCGAGGTGTTCATGCTCGGCGTGCTGGTGACGATCGTGAAAATGGTCAGCATCGCGCAAGTGATCCCGGGACCGGGATTGTTCGCACTGGGCACGCTGACCGTTTTGCTGGGCGTGGTCGCTTCATTCGACGCGAGCGGGCTTTGGGCAATCAGTGACGAAATCAGGCACTCGCGAAGGGCAGACGTTCGCTGGTCGAGGGTGAGCACTGGGCGAGGGCGGTTCATGCGGCCCTCTGGGGGGCGCAAAGCCGGTTCGTCGCCAGCCATCACGGCACGGCGCGCGGGACTTGTCGGCTGTCACGCATGCGGGCTCGTTCAGACGCGTATCGAACGGGAAGCCCACCAGCGCTGCTCCCGATGCCAGCATGTCCTGCACGAACGCAGGCCCGACAGCCTCACGCGAACGGCCAGTCTGCTGCTTGCCGCCGCGATTGCCTATATTCCGGCGAACCTGCTGCCGATCATGCACGCCTCATCGGTAGGCGGCTCGGAAGACGACACGATCCTGGGCGGTGTCGCGTATTTCTGGACCTCGGGAGACTGGCCCCTTGCTGTCGTGGTTTTTGTCGCCAGCGTTCTGGTGCCGGTTCTCAAGCTCGTAGTGCTCACGCTTCTCACGGTAGCCGCCCGTCGCGGTTCGGGCTGGCGGGCCCGTGAGCGAGCAACGCTGTACCGGATCGTCGAGCGCATTGGCCGATGGTCGATGCTCGACGTATTCGTCGTCGCGCTGACGGTCACGCTCGTGCATTTCGGCTCGCTCGCCGTCATCACAGCGGGACCGGCCGCCCTCGCATTCGGAGCGGTTGTGATCCTGACCATGCTCGCATCGCATCAATTCGATCCTAGGCTCATTTGGGACAACGTGGATGCGAGGCGGCGCCGCGCGCCAGCTGCGACCGATGAAGCCCTGGCTGATCCTCTCTCCCCCAACCGCATTTCCTGAAGAAGACGATGCATCTTTCCAATCTATCCAGACCTGACATCAAGCCGCGCAAGCGTTGGCTGCCATCCCTCATCTGGTTAGTACCACTCATTTCGGCATTGATCGGCGTCGCGCTGGTGGTCAAATCCGTTGCAGAGAAGGGGCCCGTCGTGACGGTCACCTTCAATAACGCAGAGGGCATTGAAGCTGGCAAGACGAAGGTCAAGTACAAGGACGTCGAAATCGGTGTCGTGCAAACCATTGCGCTGACCACGGACTTGCGGCATGTCATCGCGAGTATCCAGTTGAGCAAGGACGCCGGGAAATTTGCGACGCAAGGCACGCGGTTCTGGGTGGTACGCCCGCGCGTCGGCGCCAATGGCATCTCCGGCCTCAGTACGCTGCTCTCGGGCGCCTATATCGGCGTGGACATCGGGCGCTCGACCGAGAGGCAAACCGCCTTCCTCGGTCTTGAAAGTCCGCCCATCGTCACCACGGGACAGCCGGGGCATCAGTACACCTTACGAGGCGACTCGCTGGGCTCGATCGATATCGGCGCCCCCATCTTCTACCACCGTATCCAGGCGGGTCAGGTCATTGGCTACTCGCTCGATCCTCACGGCGCGGGCGTCGTCGTGAATGTCTTCGTGAATGCACCGTACGACCAGTACGTCGGCACCAATACGCGGTGGTGGCATGCAAGCGGCGTCGATCTGCGTCTCGATTCCAACGGGCTGAAGCTCAATACGCAATCGCTCGCGACGGTCGTCGTCGGAGGGCTCGCATTCCAGTCTCCGGCCGGGCAGGATGCTGGACGAGCGGCAGCGGACAGGGCGGAATTCCGGCTCGCCGCGGACGAATCGGACGCCATGCGCGAGCCCGACGGCCAGCCGCTCAATGTGGTCATGCGGTTCAATCAGTCTTTGCGTGGCTTGTCCGTTGGCGCACCCGTCGATCTTCGCGGGATCGCGCTGGGGCAGGTGACCGAGATCGGCATCGAGTACGACGAAAAGCAGAAGAGCTTCAGCATGAAGGTGGCGATGGCGCTTTACCCTGACCGCCTTAGCCGGCGCTCCAGCGAGGCGCTGCCGGCGCCGGACACGCCGGGCGGGCACGACATGCTGCAGCACCTTGTGACGGAAGGGCTGCGCGGGCAACTGCGGACCGGCAATCTCCTGACGGGGCAATTGTATGTCGCGCTGGACATGTTCCCGAAAGCGCCGCGCGCGACGGTGGACGTGCACAGCAACCCGATCGAACTGCCGACCGTGCCGAATACGCTCGACGAACTCCAGGTGCAGATCGCGGACATCGCAAGGAAGCTGAACCAGGTGCCGTTCGACCGGATCGGCGCGAATCTCGACGGCGCGCTGGCGAACGCGAGCAAGCTGTTTGGACATATGGACACCGAGGTCGTGCCTCAGGCACGCGACACGCTCGTCGCCGCGCAAAAGACGTTCGCGACCGCCGAATCGACGCTACGGCAGACCGCGCCGATGCAATCGGACGTCCAGGACGCCATGCAGCAGCTCACGCGTACGCTGCAGTCGCTCAATGCGCTATCCGAGTACCTGGAGCGCCATCCGCAGGCGCTGCTGTTTGGCAAGAAGGGAGACCAGCAATGATCGCAATGCAAATCCGCTCGTCCCGCGCCATGGTGCGGACGCTAGCGACTGTCGCCGGGCTGGCGCTTCTGACGGCGTGCGCCACGCCCGAGACACGCTTCTATACGCTCGGAGCCGACGCACAGCCGGCCGTCGCGAAGACTACGACAAGCCCCGCTTTGCGGATCGATGTGCGCCCGGTGCAAGTGCCGGCCGCCGTCGCCAGAAGCCAGCTCGTGGTGCAGGTCAATGCGGCCCAGGTGAAGGTGCTGGAAGACGACCGCTGGTCGTCGGCGCTTCCTGACGAGATTCGCTACGCACTCGCGGCTCGCGTGAGCCAGCAGGCCGGCGCATTCGCTGCCAGCGCGGCTGGCCGGGGCGAGGCGGTTCCCGTCTATCAGGTCGGCGTCGATGTTCAGCGCTTCGAATCGTGGCCCGGTTCACACGTGCTGGTCGACGCCGTGTGGAGTGTAAGCGGGTCTGCGGGGGAGGAGACCCTGACCTGCCACAGCGCAGTGAGCGAGCCCGTGTCCGGCGGCTATCAGGCGATCGTCGATGGCCATCGTCGTGCGATCAACGCGATTGCTGCCCAGATAGCCGAGGTCGTGCGCGCCTTCGCGGCGAGCGCGGCCGATCGGACGTCTCGCCCTGCGGGTGCGTCCAGCGGAAGGGGAATCAAGACGCTGTCGTGCCCGCCAATTTCAGGCGGTGCGCAAACCGAGGTTGAAAGGGCGGCGGCGCCGCGATCCGGCGCATAAATTTGCGGCTCATTGTGGCCCGTTGCCAGTCGGGACAGGGACCGATCGCCAGATGCGGTCCCTTCACGACTGGCCGGCCTCAAGCTGCTTCGTCGGCTGCCTCGACGATGGGCAGTGGGCGCGCGGCAATCTTCTCCGCTTCCGCGCGCTTCAGGCCGAGTATTTGCAGCAGCATGGCTGCCGTGCGCTCCGGAAAGTGCTCGCCGCTGAAACCCAGCTCCTTCAGCATACCCGCGCCGCTCGCGCCCGGCGCGACATAGTTCAACTCCGCCGCGATGGCAGAGAGAACGGTGCCACCCACCGCAAGATAGCCGATAAACGGGTCGGCAACGACAAATCGCTTTGCCGCAATGCCATTTCGAATGTCGCGCAGGAGCCGCTGGGCCAGCCCGCGGCTCAGCGCAGGCGCCGAAAACCCTTCGCGGATCAAAAAGCGTCCCCACACGGGGTCCTGCCGGGCACGCAGGACAGTGTGGCGCACCGAGATGGCCACCACTTCGGCGGGGTCGGAAATGCCCACTGCGAGGCGATCCAGCACTTTCGCAAATTCTTCGAAAACGTTATCGACAAGCGTCGCGTAGATCGCTTCCTTCGACTCGAAGTGGTTGTAGAACGAGCCAAAGCCGACATCGGCGGCCTCCGTGATTTCATTGATCGCCACGCCCTCCATACCCCTTTCGGCCATCAGCTTGAGGGCGGCGTCTAGCAGCCGGGCGCGCGTCTCGCGCTTGCGGCGCGCACCGCGAGGCTCTTTTTCTTCGATGACGGGAGCCGGAGAGGCGGCCGCCGCAGGCGAGGAGCGCCTGGCCGCGGCGCGCTTTGTCGGGGTTGTTGTCATGGTCGATCCAGTTCTGGTCATAACCGCAGTATAGATTCGAATGTCTTTATTGACAAAACGATCAGCGATGAGTTTAATGTCATCATCGGCGTCAGGAGCCGGTCTTACTAGAACAGACGGAGTGACTGTGGAGACAGCAATCGCAACCGGCATCGCGCCCAGCGGCCGGCATCACCCTACCCACCCGATCATCCGGGCGTTACGGCCCGCTAGCGATCTCGCGCCGGCAAATTGCCCGTCCGCCGAGGCTGCTTGCGCACGCGTGCTCGCGAGCCGCGGCGCGCCGCATCGCCATTCCTAACTGCCTGATTACCGCCCACCATGAAACTGACTACTGCACAGCCGGCTCGTCACCCGAATCCCACGGCAAAAGCGACCGCATTGGCCTACCTCATGTTCGATCGGCCGGATCTCGGGCAAGCCGAACGGTTTCTCAACGACTTCGGGCTTCAAACGGTCACGCGTGGCGAAGAGCTGCTGCTTCTGCGCGGTACAGGCGCGTCGCA
Source organism: Paraburkholderia sp. JHI2823 (assembly GCF_038900695.1). NCBI lineage: Bacteria > Pseudomonadati > Pseudomonadota > Betaproteobacteria > Burkholderiales > Burkholderiaceae > Paraburkholderia > Paraburkholderia sp. JHI2823. The sequence continues at coordinate 85,950 of NZ_JAYMRY010000017.1, forward strand.
CTTCTGTTACGTCGTACGAAAGGCGCCCAAAGCGCAATTTGTCGGGTTCGGCCTGGAGGTGGGCAGCGAAGACGAACTGAACGCGCTGGCCAGGCTGCCGGGCGCATCGGAGGCGAAACCGTCCGCGCTGCCGGGCGGCGGCTACGTGGTGCAGTTGGAGGATCCGTCGGGGTTTCGTGTCGATGCGATCTGGGGCCAGGCGCCCGCCACTGCGTTGCCGCACCGGCTGCCATTGGCGTTCAATTCCGTCGATGCCGCGGTTCGCATCAACGGCACGCAGCGTCCGCCCGAGAGCGCCCCCGAGATCATCAGGCTCGGGCACGTGGTGCTGGAGCTCGCCGATTATCAGGACACCTGTGCATGGTACACGCGCCATTTCGGTTTCATCCCCAGCGACGTGCAGGTGCTGCCCGACGGGTCGCCGGCTGTCGCGTTCATGCGCCTGGATCTCGGCGACAAGCCCGCCGATCATCACACGCTCGCGCTTGCACAGACGTTTGCGCCGAAGTACAGCCATAGCGCCTACGAGCTCGTCGATGCGGACGCGGTCGGCATGGGCCAGCGCGTTCTGCGCAAGAACGGATGGACGCATGCGTGGGGCATCGGCCGACATATCCTCGGGAGCCAGATTTTCGACTACTGGCAAGACCCGTGGGGGGACAAGCACGAGCACTACTGCGACGGTGATCTGTTCACCAGCGAAGCGCCCACGGGAATCCATGCCGTGAGCCGCGAGGCGATGGCCCAGTGGGGGCCGACGATGCCGAGCAGCTTCACCAAGCCCAAATTGACGCTCGCGAGCATCGCGGCGCTCATCGCAAACCTGCGCCGAAGCCCCGACGTCACGCTGGCGCGGCTTCGGGCACTGCTGAAGATTTTTGCCTGACGCAACACCCCCTTTACCGAATCCGGAGACAGCCAAAATGGCAATTCACGTTCTGCATTATCTGCACGATGGTCGCGCCCAGTGGGGCGTGGTGGCTAATAACGCAATCACGCCGATCCCCGGTGAGTTCAAGACGACCGCGGAGTTTATCCATGCCAATCCGGTCGAACAGTTATTGACGCTGGACGGCCCCACGATTCCCGAAGCGGACGTGCAATGGCTCTCGCCCGTGACTGCCAATCAGCAGTTCATCTGCCAGGGCGCGAATTACCGCCAGCACATGATCGAATCCGGCATGGATCCGGATGCGAAGAAGTTCAACATGATCTTCACGAAGGCCACGAGCTGCATCGTTCCTGCGGACTCGAAGCTCGTGAAGCCCAACTCGGTGCGGTTCCTCGACTACGAAATCGAACTCGGTCTCGTCCTCAAGCGCGACGTCACCTCACGCGCGACGATTACCGACGAGAACCTGCACGACTACGTCGCCGGCGCCGTGATCGTGAACGACTATTCGGCGCGCGACGTGCAGATTCCACAGATGCAGTTCTACAAGGGCAAGAGCTTCCGTACGTTCGGGCCGGTCGGCCCGTATCTCTGCCTGCTCGAAAAGCAAGACATGCCGAAGCTCAAGGAGCTCGTGCTGACGCTGACTGTCAACGGAACGGTTCGACAGAACGATTCGACTTCGGGTCTTGTCTACGGTCCGGCAGAGACGTTGACCGAACTGTCCGGCGTTCAGGACCTGCACGTCGGCGACCTGCTTGCGACGGGTACGCCGTCCGGTTGCGCGCTGACCATTCCGTCGCCGGAAAAGCAACGCGCCGCGGCACAACTGCCCGAAGCCGAGAAATGGCGTCTTTTCTTCGCGCTGCAAGCCGAGCGACCGCAGTACCTTCAGGACGGGGATGTGGTCGAAGCCCGTATCGTTAGCCAGGATGGCTCCATCGATCTCGGCACTCAGCGCAACGTCGTCGTCGCAGAGGCCGCATGAAAGCCGTCGCCAACGAGCAGGATGTCCTCGCCATCGAATCGCAGGGGCAACCGGCGGATCTTCCGTCGAGCACCTACGAAATGATCTGCCGGGGCGCTGCGATCGATCCATCGGCACCCGCGCTCTCGTTCTTCGCCACCGCGGACGACTACGCGAGCCCGGAGCGCTGGACTTACAGCGAGCTCGTGCGCGACATCACGCGCACGGCGAACATGTTGTCGCGACTGGGCGTGCAGCGCGATACGGTCGTCGCCTATGTGTTGCCGAATCTGCCTGAAACGCACTTCGTGGTCTGGGGCGGCGAGGCGGTCGGCATTGTCTGCGCGATCAATCCACTGCTCGAAGGCGACGCGATAGGCGAGTTGCTCAATGCTTCTGGCGCCACTGTGCTTGTCACTTTGGCGCCGTTTCCGGGCACGGACCTGTGGCCGAAAGTGCAGGCGGTCTTGCACAAGGTTGCGTCGCTCGAGCACCTCGTGCTCATCAATCTTGCCGACCATGCACCGGACGAACAGCGATTTGCGGCGCGCATGCTTCAGCGCGGCGAATGCTCGAGGTTGCATGGCGAGGAAGGTGTGCGAGGCGCGGTTCCTGCGCAGATCAGCATCCACGATTTCGCAGAAGCCATTGCGCGCGAGCCGGGCGTAGCGCTCACCGCTCCGCACCCGATGAACCGCGACGACGTATCGTCCTGGTTCTGCACGGGCGGCACCACGGGCCTGCCGAAGATTGCGATGCGCCGGCACGGCAACGAAGTGGCCAATGCATGGAGCGCCGGACAATTCCTCGGTGAAAGCGTGGGTCCGGGCAAGACGATCTTCTGCGGATTGCCGCTGTTCCACGTCAACGCCGTCATGGTGACGGGACTGCTGCCGTTCTCGCGCGGCGCGCATGTCGTGATGGGCACCCCGCAAGGCTATCGCGGAGAAGGCGTTGTCCAACGCTTCTGGGATATCGTCGCGCATTACCGCATCAATTTTTTCAGCGGCGTGCCGACGCTCTATGGCTCGCTGCTGGACGTTCCCGTTGGCGAGCGCGATATCGGTTCGCTCGAATACGGGTTGTGCGGCGCGGCGCCGATGCCCGTGGAGTTGCTGCGTGCGTTCCAGGCGCGCACCGGCATCCGGATCCTCGAAGGCTATGGCCTCACGGAAGGTACCTGCATCAGCAGCGTCAATCCGCCGCTCGGCGAACGGCGGGCCGGCTCGATCGGCCTTCGTGTTCCGGGCCAGGCCATGAAAGCCGTGGTGGTCGATGAAGCGGGCCGTTATGTGCGGGATTGCGTTGCTGACGAGGTCGGTCAACTGGTGATCTCGGGTCCGAATGTTTTCATCGGCTATATGCGGCCGGAGCAGAACAACGGCATCTGGCTGGACCTGGCCGATGGCGGCAGATGGCTCAATACAGGCGATCTCGGTCGCCGCGACGCAGACGGTTACTTCTGGCTCACGGGCCGAAAGAAGGAACTGATCATTCGTGGCGGACACAACATCGATCCCGCAGCGATCGAAGAAGCGCTGCATCGTCATCCGGCAGTCCAGATCGCCGCGGCGGTGGGGCGCCCCGACGTGCACGCAGGCGAACTGCCGATCGCCTACGTCCAGCTCAAGCCGGGCACATCGGCGAATGAAGCCGAAATGGCCGCGTTCCTGCGTGACGAGATCAGCGAGCGAGCGGCGTTCCCCAAGGGCATCCGGATCGTCGAAGCCATGCCCCTCACCGGTGTCGGCAAGATATTCAAGCCCGCGCTGAAGCGGCTGGAAACGGTGGACGCCCTGCGCTCGGCGCTCGTGGAGGCTGGCGTCCAGGGGGCAACCGTTAGCATCGCTGACGATGCCTTGCGTGGGATTTCCGTTCACGTCGAACTTCCCGACACGGAACTCGAATCGTTGGCGGCTTCCGCGCTCGGGCGCTTTCCGTTCGCGTTTTCGATTGCGTCCGCGCAGGGTTCGGGGAGCAGCGGTGACGGCGATGGAGCGTCAGAGACACACAGCGTTTCGTAGTGACAAGGTTTCTCGCAACGACGCAGATGTCTGGTCACTCGCACGCGCGGTGATGGCATGGCGGAATTGCGAATGCCACAGGTTTTTGGTTGGGGAAGAAGATGGGTATGGCATCGGAAAGATCTTTGCGTTCGGTTGTTGAAAAGTGGCTTGCGCCAACCTCCGGCACTCCGGTGCGCGTTACCCGATTAGGCCGTCCGCAGGCGCAGGGGAACTGTGTCCATATTGAGCTGCTTTCTCCGGCAAGGACGGTCGGGCTGTTTTTCTTCCGGCACCGCGACGGTTCATGGAGTGTGTGCCCGCCGCAGGCCGAGCGCCTCGCGATGCGTATTCACTGACATGCCGCGCCACTGGTGAGCAAACAGAAGTAACAGACGTTCGCAGTCCGGGATTCAATACGACAAAAAGGTGGGAAGCGACGCCGGCGTCGAGATCGATCCTTTCACTGTATTTAGTATGCCTATCTAATGGGGGGGAGTTTCATGGATCCGGTCCGAACATACGAGGGCCAATCCAAACGCTACGGACCAATGGGCGGATCGTTGAATCCGCGTGTACGACAAAAAAGATATTTAGCCGACGAGGCAGGAGAAGACGCGTGAGGAATTTCAGGAAAACTGTTCGGCCTGCCGTGATGGCGGGTGTTATCTGCTCGGCTGCACTCGCTGGAAATGCGCATGCGCAATCGGCCGGTAGCTTTACGCTGGCGACAGGGTGGCTTTACGTAGCGCCACAGGGTCATGCCACGCCGCTTACCGTGGAAAGCGTGGGCGGTATGCCGGTCAACCAGCAATTGACAGGGACGGGTGCACACGCGTCGTCGACGAATACGCTCGGCATCACGACCGAGTACTACGTGACCGACCACATCGGCATCGCCACGCTCTTTGGCCTGCCACTGACGGTGAATCTGGATGGCGAAGGGACGCTCGGGAAGTACGGCACCCTGGGCACGACGAGGCCGATGCCGCCCGCCGTCGAAGTTCGATATCACCTGTTCGACGCCCAGGCGAAATTTCGTCCTTACGTCGGTTTGGGTGTGAACTACACGTGGTTCACGCAGGTCCGCGCAACCAACCACCAGTTCATTACGGATAGTGTCGGTCCGGGCGGATCGATACACGCGACCCTCAGTGCATCGTGGAACCCCGTGTTCGAGGTCGGGGCAAGTTACACGTTCGCCAAACACTGGTCGGTCGGAGCGTCGGTTGGCTACATGCCGCTCCAGACGCACATGACCATATACGGACAGACGGCAAACGGAACGCAGATCGTCTCGAAGTCGACGCTCCGGATCGAACCCATCAACGTTTTTGTGAACGTCGCGTACACGTTCTAGCGGGACGTCCAGCGGTCCCTTACATCAATCGTGGCGGCTCGTGCCGCCAACGCTTCAATCGCGAGATTTGCCATGCTCATCGAAGACATCGAATACGTCATTTTCCGCCATCCGGACCTCGCTGCCGTCCGCGACTTCATGGTCGATTACGGCTTGCTGGACCTGCAGCAGGGCGGCGGCGACGCGCTTTATCTGCGCAGCTACGGCGACGCGCCTTTCTCCTACGTTTCGACGCAAGGCGAGGCGGCGTTTGTCGGTGTCGGGTTCCGCGTGGGCTCGCGCGAGGCGCTCGATACGTTGGCGGCCCGCTTCGACTCGCCCGTGACCGATTGCCCGCATCCGGGCGGAGGCCTGTACACGGTGGGCGCCGATCCCGATGGCCGTCGGCTGGAGTTCGTGTTCGGTGCGGAACGTTCGCCGGTGATTCCGTCGGGCGGCGCGCCGATCGTGTGGAATGACGCGCACGCCAAAAACCGGCGGGGCCACTTCCAGCGCCCGGCCTTCGGCCCGTCTCACGTTCAGCGGCTCGGCCATGTGGCCGTCTTCTCGCCGGACCCGCAGGGAACGATCGCATGGTACGGCGAAACGCTCGGCATGAAGGCGTCGGAACTCATTTACCAGGGCGACGAGAAAAACGTCGTGGCCGCCTTCATGCACCTGGAGACTGGCGCGGCATGGACCGATCATCATACGTTGGCCATTGTCGGCGGCAAGGCGGCGGGCCTCGACCACGCCTCTTTCGAATGCCGCGATATCGACGATGTGGGCATCGGCCACATGATCATGGCCGATAAGGGCTACAAGCACCGCTGGGGCATCGGCCGCCATTTCCACGGCAGCCAGATTTTCGACTACTGGACCGATCCCGCCGGCTTCCACGTCGAACATTACGTGGACGGCGACCTCGTCAACAGCGACTCGCCGACGCTGAGCTATCCGTTCGGACGCGAGACATTGTTGCAATGGGGCCCGGCTTTCCCGGGTCTTTGAACCACCACGAAACATGACCGGACCCGCCTGAGCGGCTTGCCCGCTCGGCGGAGCCGGTCCGTCATTCCCTGATGATTGCACCTGCGCAGCCTTCCCATTGGATCAAAAAGTGAAACGACAGATCCTCAAAACCATTCTCTTTGCCCTGCCCAAGGTCCTCGACCTGACGGCACGCCGCTTTCCTGCCTATCGCGATCGGCTGAAGGAACGTGATCTCGTTGCGTGGATCGGGCTCATGGATCAAAGCGTCGGTCGCGTCATCAAGATCAAGAACGGCCGCATCCGGTCGTGTGCGGGCACGCATCCGCAGCCCGACGTCCGCATGATGTTCAAGGACGTGGCCACTGCCCTGAAATTTCTCTCCCCCAGTCCGGACTACCTGGAAATCATCCACGCGGCGAAAAATTTCAAGGTTGTGACCGAAGGCGAAGATGAACTGTTGGTGTGGTTCATGCAAACGCTCAGCATGATGCAAACCATCAGCCTGCCGATGGGTACGCCCATGCGTGACGGCACGCAGCGCTACACCACGTGCACCAACGGCGGCCCTCTGTTCGTGTACGTGAAGGATGGACGCATCGTTCGCGTGACGCCGGTCGATTTCGACAGCAAGGATGCACCGAGTTGGGAAATCGAAGCGCGCGGCCGCCGTTTCACCCCCCCACGACGCGGCCTCGTCGCGCCGCACGCGTTGTCGATCAAGTCGCTCGTCTATTCCGAGAAGCGCATCCTTCACCCGATGAAGCGCGTCGATTTCGACCCTGATGGCGAACGTAATCCGCAAAACCGTGGCAAGTCCGGCTACGTGCCGATCAGCTGGGACGAGGCGCTGGATATCGTCGCGAAGGAGATCAACCGGCAAAAGCGTGTTCACGGCCCGGGCTCCATCACGTTCCCCATGTCGTCGCATCATCAGTGGGGCAATATCGGCTATTACCTCAGTGCGCTCACGCGTTTTGCCAACCTGATCGGCTTCACACGGGTGGCCGCGAATCCGGATAGCTGGGAGGGTTGGTACTGGGGCGCCATGCATCACTTCGGCAACTCGATGCGCGTTGGCGTGCCCTCCGGCTATGGCGGAATCGAGGACTGTCTTAAGGATGCCGAAATGATCGTTTTCTGGTCGAGCGACCCGGAAAGCACGAATGGCGCCTATGCAGGTTTCGAAGGTACGCCGCGGCGTCTGTGGGCAAAGGAACTGGGGATCGAGTTCGTTCATATCGACCCGCACTGCAATCCGACTGCCCAGCTGCTGGGCGGGCGATGGATTCCGGTCCGGCCGCAAACGGACGCGGCCCTCGCCACCGCCATCATGTATGTGTGGCTCAAGGAAGGGCTGTACGACAAGGATTACGTTGCCGACCGGACGACTGGGTTCGACGAATGGCGGGCCTACCTCATGGGCGAGACGGATGGCGTGCCCAAGACGCCCGAATGGCAGGAACGGGAAACCGGCGTGCCCGCCAAAGACGTTCGCGCCCTCGCCCGGCGGTGGGGGACGAAGAAGGTGTATCTCGCCGTCGGAATGACGGGTGCGGGATTCGGCGGCGCTGGACGCGGTGCGACGGGCGCTCAATGGGCGCGTTGCATGATCATGATGATGGCGATGCAAGGATGGGGCAAGCCGGGCGTGAATTTCGGCTGCCTCCAGATCGGGGCTCCGCACGACCTCAACTTCTACTTTCCCGGCTACGCGGATGGTGGGATGTCGGGCGAGCTCGCGTGGACCGCGAACGCCGTGAACAACTATCAACGCATGCCGCACATCCTGACCATGAATCCGGTCAAGCAGATGGTGCCGCGGCAGCAGTTGCCCGATGCGATCATCAACGGCCATGCCACAGGCTATCTCTGGGACGGCATGTCCCAGGAAGCGCAATTCGCGCCGTTCACTTACCCGATGCCTGGCTATTCGCCGATTCACATGATCTACCGCTATGGTGGCTCATCCTTCAGCACGGTCACGAAATCGGGGCGCTGGGCCGACGCGTACCGTCACGAGAGCATCGAGTTCGTGGTCAATCAGTCGATCTGGATGGAAGGCGAGGCGCAGTTCGCCGACATCATTCTGCCCGCATGCACATCGCTGGAGCGATGGGACATCGGCGAATGGTCGAATTCCGGCGGCTATGCGCATCACGGCTACAACACGGTCAATCACCGTATGATCACCCTGCAGCACAAGTGCATCGAGCCGCTGGGCGAGTCCCGCTCCGACTATGACATCTTCACCGCTATTCTGAGCCGTCTTGGACTCGGCAGCGTGTTCACCGAGGGCTGCAGCGAGCTGGATTGGGTCAAGCGGGTTTTCGAGTCGTCGGATCTGCCCGATCACATTTCGTGGCGCGATTTCTGCCGCAAGGGCTATTTCGTCGTTCCGACCGAAAAGCCGGAGTTGCGCTCCCCGGTGGATATGCGCTGGTTCGCGGAAGGCCGCCGCAAGGATTTGCCGGAACCGCATCCGATGCCGTCGCAGTACGCCGAAAAATTCGGCATGGGCCTGCAGACGCCTAGCGGCAAGCTAGAGTTCGTTCCCGAGTTGCTGAAACGGCATACGGCGGACAACCCCGAGCGACCGGCAGTCAACCGGTACATCCCGTCGTGGGAGGGCCTGCGTTCCACACTGGCCCAGCGCTATCCGCTGCAGCTGATCGCCACGCATAGCCGTTACAGTTTCCACACCCATTGCGACGGCAAGAACTCGTCGGTCAACAGCATCGAAGATCATCGCGCGTTGATCGGCGGACATCGCTTCTGGCTGCTGCGACTCGGTGCCGCCGACGCAGCGGCCCGCGGCATTGCGCATCGCGATCTCGTCAAGGTCTACAACGACCGGGGCGCGGTGATCTGCGCGGCCGATGTATCGCCCCTGGTCGCTGCCGGCGTGGTCAAGTCTTACGAAGCGAGCGCCGAATTCCAGTTGATCGAAATAGATGGCGAGCAAGTCGAAATCGGCGGCTGCATGAACCTGCTGACCCCGGATCGTCCCCAGACAACGGGCACGAGCAGCATGAGTCCGAATTCATGTCTCGTGCAGGTGGAAAAGTGGAAAAGCGCGGAGGCTTTCATGATCCGTCGCGCGGCCTGAGGAGCAGACGATGAGCAAATGGAATCTGATTATCAAGGTTGGGCAATGCGAGAATTGCCAGAACTGCGTCATCGCTGCGCGCGATGAGCACGTCGGCAATGACTTTCCTGGCTACGCCGCGCCTGCCGCGGCCAGTGCCGAAAGCCCCATTCGCATCCTGCGCCGCGTGCAGGGCGACTCGCACATGGTCGAAACGACGTATTTGCCGGTGATGTGTAATCACTGCGGCGACGCCCCCTGCATGCGCGTCGCCGGCGATGCGATCCGCAGGCGTTCCGACGGCATCGTCATCATCGATCCGGAAAAGGCGCGAGGGCGCAAGGACATCGTCAAGTCCTGCCCGTACAAGGCGATCGTCTGGAACGAGGAACTGCAACTGCCGCAGACGTGGATCTTCGACGCCCATCTGCTCGACCAGGGCTGGCAGCATCCGCGTTGCGAGCAGGCGTGCCCCACTGGCGTCTTCGAGACCGTCAAGCTCGACGACGCCGCCATGGCGGAAAAGGCACGACGCGAAGGGCTCGAGGTTTTGCGGCCGAATCTCGAAACGAAGCCTCGCGTATGGTATAGCGGCTTGAAACGCTGGCAAAGCTGCTTCATAGGCGGAAGCGTCAGTGCGACGGTCGAGGGCGTAGTTGAATGCGTCGCTGGCGCAGCGATTGTCCTGTACGCCGGCGATCAACGCGTCGCTGACACTGTCTCCGACGCATTCGGCGATTTTCGCTTCGACGGTCTCGAGAAAAATAGCGGCATGTACCGGGTCGAGATTCGTCATGCGCTAGGCAATGCATCGCGCGAGTGTGCGGTCGGCGAAAGTGTGTATCTGGGCGAAATCGGCCTCGCGCTCACGGCCAGCGAGGTCGAGGCCAACTGACGCCAACCGACGCGCCCGTCTCACGGCAGTACTTGGCTCGGCGGCGTGGTTCAACCGCCGAGGGGCTCGCTCGCGCCCTCAATTTTGATATTGACTAAATAATCAGTTATGATTCTAATGTTGACTATCCGCTGGGCGGCCTGAGCCGGTTTCAGCGGAGTCATCGAGAAACGGCGATTTCACCGGTTCGTTTCTTTGCGCAGACGACCACGTACGGTGAGATCGCCTTTAGCTACGCCATGAAGCCCGAACGCCTGAGCCACGCGCGCAGAAAAGAGCAGACCCGGGAGCGCCTGTACGGCGCCGCAAGGACCATGTTCCTCGGGAAGGGTTTCGCGGCGACGAGCGTCGAGGACATCGTTGAGGCCGCCGGGTACACGAGGGGCGCCTTCTACTCCAATTTCCGGAGCAAACAGGAACTGCTGACCGAACTGCTGCGGCGCGACGCCGAAGCCGCGCATGCGGATCTGCGGGCGATCTTTGAAGAGGCCGGCACGCCAGAGCAAGCGACGGCGCGCGTGATTGCCAGGTTCGTCCGTTCCTGGCGGGAGCGCGAATGCTTTCCGCTCTGGGTCGAGGCGTACCTGCTCGCACGCCACGACAGCGCCTTTCAGGAGCGGATTCACGCATTGCGGCGCGAGAAGCTTTTGCAGGTCGGCGCCCATATTCAAACGCTCCTGACGCAAAACGACAACGCATTGCCGCTGCGGTCGGACGCGCTCGCGCTCGGCTTCGTGAGCCTGTGCGAAGGCATGCAGCTCCTTAGTCTATGCAATTCGCAGAGCGCCAGCGACCACACGAATCAAACAGTGCTAGCGGAATTTGCCTCGTCTGTACTGTGTCGGCAGCCAATGGAAAAAAGCACCGCCGACGCATGTCGCACGAGTGCCGCATGGTGGTGAGTCGCTGAGCGAGGCCGCAATGTATTGCGATAGCAATATATCCAGACACTCGAACACGTAGACCATGGAATATATAGAAAGCTTGCGTCTCTTCCGCACGATCGTCGAAGTGAGAAACTTCCGGCGCGCGGGCGAAATGTTGGACCTGTCACCGTCAGTTGTTTCCCGCTCGATAGCCTCGCTGGAAGAGCGTCTTGGAACACGACTGTTTCACCGCTCGACACGCCAGTTCTCGCTCACCGAAGCCGCGGAGCATTTTTACGAGGGATGCTGTCGCGTTCTCGACGATCTGGACTGTCTGGAGGCGAGCGCCGCAGGTCAAGGACGAATACCGGCGGGTGTATTACGCGTGGTCGCGCACACTACAACTGCGTTGACATGGCTTGCACCGTTGATTGCCTCGTTCAAGCGAAAACATCCGAATATCACTCTGGATATCACCTTGACCGAGCGCTCTGTCGACCTGACGGCCGACGGATACGACCTGGGCATCGTGCTGCCGTTCATGCTGGCGACGGATCTGGCTGTGACGCGCCTTCTCCAGCGGTTGCCACTGGTCGTCGTCACAACGCAGGCATACCTGGCGAGGCGCGCGCCGCCGCGGCATCCAGCCGACCTGGCCGATCATGTGTTTGTCACGGTGCCCCCCTCGATGCACAAGCCGGCGCTTACCTTCCGGATTGAGCGCGAAAACGTCGCAGTGCCAATCAAGTACGAAATTGCCTCGAATAACCCGCTATTCAACCGCGACATCATCCTCGAGGGATTCGGCGTGGGCTTGCTTCCCTTCGCGATCGTGGAACAGGACATCAAGGCTGGCCGGCTCGTGCGTCTGCTGGAAAACTTCGAGATCGTCGACACGGCGGCGGAAGTCCGACTGGCCTATATCGGGCGTGCGCTGTTGCCCGCAAAGGTCCGGGCATTCATCGACCATACCGCGGAGTTTTTCGAACTGGGCATGGGAGCTGCCCCCCGCCCGACGACGACTCACGCCGCGTCGGCTGCAGAATCGGCCGGGACGGAAGATGCCGGGGCCAGCTGCGAGGAAGGGGGTTGGTCTTGTTTATGACCCATGTGCTGCCTCCGTTGTCCGGACGTGGGTTAGGGTAAGACCGACGAAGTCTACGGCTTTCGAGAACGGCACGCAGTCGTAGATAGAGCGGTCAAGCGTATGGCGGCACAGCCTGAGTCGGCTCATGCGGACTTGCGGCGGCACACCGGGCAAGTTTCGAGATCGGCCTTCCCCCTGTGTCAGTCCGGCATCATCGATGAATCATGAGATCGCCGTGGCGCCGGCCAATTCGCGGAAAGCCGAAATCACGGCGCTGTTCGACCGGTGCAACGCGGCGTTGGCAACCGGCGACGCCGACACCGTCGCAAAGCGATACCCCCAATGCCGTGGTCGAACCCACGGTCTCAAATCAGCTCCACAGAACGTCTGCCAAATCAAGAGACGGTGCCTTCCGATGAGGGTAAAGTTTCTGACCCGTCTGGCCGATATATCGACGGACGCGTCTTCCAGGTGAGTTGGGTCAAGGCATGTCATTCGCGTGTTCTGCCGTACATCTTCCGGCTTGTCCGGTCTCGTACAATCAAGCGGGCCCGCGCAGACCGAGGCAATAAAGGCCCTGGTCTTTCGCGCCGGGATTTTCCAGGCATTTCGAAGGACCATGATTCGCTTTCTAAGCTCGCTTTTTGCCAGGCCGAAGCCGTTTGTCTATGCCGGGATTGGAATCACGCTCGCGACCACGGGAGTGACGGTCGCCTCGCTTTACGAAATGCGGCTCGACGCGATGGCGCAGGCGCGCGATGCTGCCCAGAACCTCGTGATTTCGCTGCAAAAGGAGATCGAGCGCAATCTCGACATGTATCAGCTTGCCATGCGCGACGTTGCGACAAGCACCGAGACCCCTGGCATCGTCCGGCTTCCCCCTGAGGTCCGCCAGCTCGTCGCGTTCAGCTCTTTCACCGATTCGAGGGAATTGGGTGCCATGTTTGCGACGGACGCAACGGGCAATCTCGTACTCGACTCGCGTTCGATTTCGCCGCGAAAGATCAATGTCAGCGCCCGCGATTACTTCCGGATTCAGCGGCAGCAGACGGATGCCGGCCTTTACGTCAGTGCGCCTTTCGTGCCTTACAGCGCGGATTCCGAACAGCCGGTGATCGCGATGAGCCGGCGGCTCGAAGACAAGGACGGCCAATTTTCGGGTATCGTCGCTGGCACGCTGCGACTGAGCTTTTTCCGGCAGCTTTTCGAAGACTCGATCCTTGGTCGGCACGACACGATTACGTTACTGCGTACGGACGGCACGGTCCTCATGCGCCAACCGTTTCACGAGAGTGACATCGGCAAGTCCCTCGCGAGCGGCCACTCGTTCCAGCCGCTCGTGCAATCCGATCACGGTACCTACGTCGATATAGCCGTGCTTGACCATGTCGAGCGCCTCTACACTTTCCGGCGGGTTGGAAGCTATCCGCTCATCGTCGTCGTGGGCCTTGCGACAGACGACATCTTCGCTGGATGGCGCAAACGTGCGATCGCAATCGGTATCGCGAGCATCGTTCTCGATGCGCTTCTCATCCTGCTCTCGCTGATGTTCGGCACACAATTGCGCAAGAGATTGGCCGTGGAGCGCCGCTTGCAGCGACTTGCGTGGTTCGATTCGCTGACGGGCCTGCCCAACCGGGCTCAGCTTCAAAGAGAGGCGCTCCGGATTTTGACGGACACCAGCCGGAACGGATCGACGCTCGCGGTACTATTCATCGATCTTGACCGGTTCAAGCGCGTCAACGACACGCAGGGCCATGCAGTCGGCGATGAGGTATTGAGTGAAATTGCACGGCGCCTGCGAAAGGAGATCCAGCCCGACGATCTGATCGGCCGCCTTGGCGGAGACGAGTTTCTCGCCGTTGTGCAGGACTGCGACGTGCTGAAGGCCAAACATGTTGCGGCGCGAATTCTGCACGCCGTCTCCCAACCCATACTCATCAACTCCGGGCAGGACACCCGCATCACGATCAGCGCCAGCATCGGGATTGCGCTCTGCCCGCACGACGGGGAAGAACCCGATACCCTGCTGCGTAACGCGGACCTGGCGATGTATCAGGCCAAGCGCGCGGGTCGCAACCAGGTGCGGTTCTATGCGCCCGACTACGAGCGTCAGGCGAAGGAGCAACTCGAGCTCGAAATTGCGTTGCAGCAGGCATTGCGAAGCAACGCCCTGAGCGTGGCGTATCAGCCCAAGACCGATGCCATAGGGGCGCTATGTGGTGTCGAGGCGCTCGTGCGGTGGGACAACGACGGGCAGGGCGTCATTGCGCCGGATCGCTTCATCGTCATCGCGGAGGAAAGCGGACTGATCGCGGAGATGGATGCCTGGGTGATGGGTGAGGCCTGCAGGCAACTTGCGCAGTGGCGAGCCGAGGGTCTAGACGTACCCAACATCTCGGTGAACGTTTGCGCCGCCGACTTCAAGCGTCCGGACTACCCGGGCTTGGTCAACGATACGCTTCGGTCTCATGGTCTGGTTGCTTCGGACCTGACGCTCGAAATGACCGAGCGCGTCCTGTTCGATGAATCAGTCGCCGACATTCGCAAATCGCTCGATGCCCTCCATGCCATGGGCATCGCGCTGTCGATCGACGATTTCGGCACCGGCTACTCGTCTCTGAGCTACCTTCACCGGTTCCCTTTGAAAGAACTGAAAATCGACAAAAGCTTCGTTCAAGGCATCGGGCGGGACGCAATGGCGGAATCGCTGGCGCAAACGCTGATCCACATCGGCAAGATCCTGAAGCTGACTGTGACTGCGGAAGGGGTTGAAACACATGCGCAGCGCGACTTTCTGGCCGCGCACGGCTGCCATCTTTATCAAGGGTTTCTGTTCTCGCGGGCGCTCGCGCCTCGCGACTTCGCGCGCTGGGTGCGAGCGCATCGGTCATGCGCATCGGCAGGCGATCCGGAAGCTCGAGCCAAACCACTCTGAGCTTCCCCAACCCGGAAGATGACACCAGACAACGACTACCGGGTGTTTCCGGTGTGGCCGAGCGAATAGCGGCCGGGCTGCGGCCACACGGTCAGTCCGTGCGGCTCCATCCCCACGGGAATCGATTTGACGGCACCCGTCGTCGTATCGATCGCATAAACGGCGTCGTCGAAGCGCCCTGACAGCCACAGCGTTTTCCCGTCGGCGCTCACGTTGCCCATGTCGGGACTGCCGCCGCCCGGGATCGGCCAGGTGACGAGCACCTTGCGCGTCGCGAAGTCGATCACCGACACGCTGCCCTTGCCATGGCGCGCCCCATGAATTTCGTTCGAGCCGCGATTGGCGACATATAGCTTCGTGCCGTCGCGGCTCGTATAGAGCCCGTGCGCGCCGACGCCCGTAGGGATGAACCCGATCTTCTGGAAGCTATCGCCGTCGACGAGAAATACACCGTCGGCCATCATGTCGGCCACATAGAACACCTTACCGTCCGGCGAGATGCGGATGTCCTGCGGCATGCCTTTCTTGTTGAGTTCCAGATAGCCGGCCACCTTGCGATTGACCAGGTCGATCTTGGCGAGCTGGCCGCCGAATTCGCAGGTGAAGATCGCGTACTTGCCGTCGATCGAAAAATCGGCGTGATTGATGCCCTTGCATTGCGGTACATCGAGGCTGGATTTCAGCGCCATCGTGTGCGCATCGCGGAAGTCCAGCCGCGCATGGGCTTCGGCCACCACGATGGCTTCCTTGCCGTCGGGCGTGAAGTACATGTTGTACGGATCGTCCACCATGACTTCCTTACCCGGCTTGCCGGTTTTCGGGTCGATCGGCGTCAGGCTGCCGTTGGTGCGGCCCTCCGCATTGTTCGCGACCCATAGCGTCTGGAGATCCCAGGACGGCACGATGTGTTGTGGACTGTACCCAACGGGGAAACGGTCGACGACTTTGTAGGTGGTCGGGTCGATCACATAGACATCCTTCGAACGCAGGTTCGGCACGTACACACGCGAAAGCGCGCCCGAGACCGCGGGACTCATGTGGCCGGCCGTTGCTTCGCTATACAGATTATCCGGATTGACCACGGGCGGCATGCCCTGCACGGTGGTCACGGCCGGAGCCGCCGACGCGCTTGCGGAGTGACCACCAAGTGCGACGAATATGGCGGACGCGATGCCCGCGAAGTGCCGCAAATTCAATTGCATGACAAGGTTCCCTTATTGGATGCTGGATGGCTCGAATGAGCTGATCGGTAGCGGTGGTGATTGCGCTCTCGCTCAATTGGCGGCCAATGGTGCTAATGGACGCCGGTTTCCTTCCTGATGCTCTCGATGGTGCGCGACACGATTGCATCGGTGCCGAGCTTGCCCAGCTCGACGCTCGAATGCCGCGGATCGCCGCCATACACACCGTCCGCGGCGCCCGGCTGTGGCGCGTTGCGCAAGCTTTCGCTCCTCACCATCTGAGGTGCGACGGCAAGAAGAAGAGACGTATCCGCAAGGCCGGCGTGCGTGCCGATTTCGTTGTCCGGCACGCCGTGCTGTCGAAGGATTTGCGCGTAGCCATCCGAGCTCGTGCCGTAGTACTCCGACGGCACGAATGCGCGCGCGCCCGAGCCTGCCCATGCCGAATTCAACTGGGCGACGACATGACGGATGTCCTTCTCGTAGCCGCCGTGATCGCCGAGAAAGACGATGTTCTTGAAGCCATGAATCTTGAAGCTGTTGGCCGCCGACATCAGCGTCTTCTCGAACACATCGTCGGTCACGGTGATCGTGCCGGGGAATCGCATATGCGAGGTGGGCGGCGCGTAGCTGCCCTCGGGCACATAGGCGATGACGGGCGCGACGATCGCATTGCCGAGCCCTTGCGCAACGCGCTCAGAGAGAACCTTAACGCGGACGTTGTGCTTCCCGAGCGCGACATAGGGTCCACTCTGCTCGGTGCCGCCGATCGGGATGATGATCGTGGTCTTGCCCGCGTGAATCTGGTCGCGCAGTTCCGTCCATGTCAGATTCTCCAACTCCACCGTTGCCGGTGCTTGCGCGAAAGCAGCGTGACCAAGAGCAAAAAACACAGCTGCTGCGGCAGCTTGTCGCACCATAAGTTTCATCGCAAATCCTCAACGGATATATTGTTACGCCCACGCGAACGGGGCAGAGGCGCTTTCGCGTTGCCGAAAGCAACGGTCATGCGCCGTTCAGGGTTGACAGGGAATCTCGTGCATACCTGCGGCATTTTGATTCACCATAAGCCCAGTTTTTCTTTCGATGATACGCCCAGCAGCAATCGGCAACGCTCTGTTCAAAGTGCGAATCGTCAATGACGAATCGATGTTTCGCGACCAATTGCCTCGGCATCTCAAAAAGATAATTGCGTTTGCTCAATACAAAACGGATTTGAGGCGATGAGTTGTGTGATTACAACTATGGGTGCAGCGAAGTGGGGATATATTTCGTGCCGTCAGAGCTAGCGCGCTTTAGCTTGCTTTTTGCGCTCTGTAAATGAGTGGATGCCCCAGAAAAGGAACGTGCATGATGAAAGTAAATCTCAACAAGGCCTTGATTGCGGTTGCTGCACTTGGCGCATTCAGCGCCGCGGCACATGCCCAGAGCAGCGTTACCCTCTATGGGTCGCTGGATGCCGGTATCGCGTATGTCAATAACGCTGGCGGCCACAGCGCCTGGCTTCAGTCGAGCAGCCTGATCTCGAACACCTATTTCGGTTTGAGGGGCGCTGAAGACCTCGGCGGCGGCCTGAAGGCGATCTTCAAGCTGGAATCCGGTTTCGATATGTCGAACGGCAAATTCAACAGCACCGGCTCGATGTTCAACCGTCAGGCTTATGTCGGCGTCCAGAGCGACAAATACGGTACGGTTACCCTCGGCAAGCAATATGATTCCGTAGTTGATTACCTCTCGCCGCTTTCGCTGGCTGGTCAGGCAGGGGTGGTCAATCTCGCAGCTCACCCGCTGAACAACGACAATATCGGCGCGCAATACTCGATCAACAATACGGTCAAGTATGAAAGCGCGAACTATGCCGGCTTCCACTTCGGCGGCCTGTACGGCTTCAGCAACGCGCCGGGGCAGTTCGCCAATGGCCGTGCCTGGAGCGTTGGCGCCGGCTACGCGGCGGGACCGCTGACGGTCGCCGCGGCCTATGACCAGACGAATACCGACACCAACGCCGCTGCAAATGCAAGCGCCGCGGCCACGGTGCCGTTGGGCGGCAACGTCAAGCGTACGTTCGGCGTCGGCGCGAACTACGCGTTCGGTCCGGGCACCGCAGGCGTGCTCTGGACGCATACCCGCATTCAGGGCGCCACGGAGGGCGGCATTAACGGCCTGAACGCGCGCTTCGACAACATCGAAGTCAATGGCACGTATGGCCTCACGCCGGCGCTGGCTGTCATCGGCACCTATACCTACACCTACGGCAAGACGACGGGCGCGGGAACGTCTTCGAGCGATCCGAAGTGGCACTCGGCGGTCCTCGCAGCGGACTACTCGCTTAGCAAGCGATCGGACGTCTACCTGGCAGGGGCCTATCAGCACGCTTCGGGCGATGTCTTCAATAACGGTACTGTCGCCATTGCAAACACGGCCAGTATCGCTGGGCTGCTGCCCGCATCGACAACGCAGAGCCAGGTCGCTGTAACGGTCGGCATGCGCCATCGGTTCTAAGGTCGTTTCCGGAGGGGCGGAAAATACGAATCAAGACAGACGTCCACTGGCGTCGACGTGATTTTCCAAACCTCCCGTGTGCTTGCAGGGTGGCCTTATCGAGCGCGCCGGTTTATCCACCGGCGCGCTTTTTTTGTTTGCTCGAAAAGTGCGCCACTTCCGCGGGAAGGCATAACCGCAACCTGCTAAAGAAACCCAGGCAGCGGCCGTTAAATACGGAATGTCGACCCTCTGGTTCGCGGGTCGGCGAGGCGCCGTCACTGGCATTATCGGCCGGATAGAAGGCGGTTCCTCACGAACCGAACCGGGACCAGCGATCCGAAAAAGATCGGCAAAGCGATTGACGATCCCGTTGATCCAGACAGTTTGCGCGGCATGATGAGCGGCAAAGATCCAGGGAGACCGGCGAAGTGGAGTTGACGCTGCTGGCGTTGCAGGACGTCATGCTGACTGCCATGACGGGCAACCTACCGCTCGCCGACACGATGTACGCGCTGTGCAGCGAAGTGCAGCGCATCGCGCCTGAGCTTGTCGTCTCCGCACTGAGGCTGGACGGCACGCGGTGCCGTCCGCTGGCGGCGCCGGGCTTGCCGCTCAGCTACGACGAAGCCGTAAACGGCGTGCCGATCGGACCCGACGTCGGAAGCTGCGGGTCGGCCATGTTCTATGGCGACGCGGTCCTGACACGCGACATTGAAGAGGACCCGAAGTGGCGCACCCTGAAGCACCTGGTGAAACCACTGGGTTTGCGGGCATGCTGGTCCCACCCGATCAAACATCGAAACGGACGCGTACTCGGTAGCCTCGCATTCTATTTCCGCGAGCCCTGCGAGCCGAACGGCTTCCATGCGAAGCTCGCTGAAGTGTGTCTGCGCCTGTGTACGCTGGCGTTCGAATACGAGGAAACCCACGACAGCCTGCAACGTCTCGCTTATTTCGACACGCTGACCACGCTGCCGAACCGTGGCATGCTCGAACGCGAGGCGTCGCGCATCGTCGCCGAGGCCAGGATGGCGGGTTCGAGCGTCGCCGTTCTGATGCTCGACGTCGACCACTTCAAACAGTACAACGACACCCACGGACATCCGGTCGGCGACCGGGCGTTGCGCCTGATCGCGAGCCGCATAGCCGAGGGCGTGGCGAGGCCCGGAGATATTGCCGGTCGCTATGGCGGCGAGGAATTCTGCGTGGTGCTCCAGGGGGCCGGTCACGTGGAGGCCGCCGAGGTCGCGGAATCGATCCGGCGGGCCGTCGAAAGCGGGTATTCCGACGATCTTGCGCACCCGTGGGATGGCTTGACCATCAGTGTCGGCATAGCGGTCTTCGACGGGCATCCCGACGATTCTTTCGAGAAGCTGATCGAGCGGGCGGATCGGTGCCTCTATGAGGCCAAGCGCACGGGACGAAACCGGGTGGTAGGCCCGCGGCAGACCGATGGTCCACAGGGGTCACCGGCCTCGACACCGCGAACCGTGAATCCGGAAGTCGCTGGCGCCGGCGAACCCGAGGACGTCTCCCATCTCTATGGCGACGACCTGGCGCCGCTCATGACGGCGCTCACCGTTGCGCTGAAGCCCGGCATTGGCACGCTCGTCGAGGCATTCCACGAGCATCTCGCTACGCTCGCCGACGCGGGCGAGACGATGCGAAGTCTGTCCGGGCAGGAACGGTCTCGCCTGAAGCAGCAGCACATCGGGAACCTGATGATGCTGGCTTCGCCGAATCTGCGTCTCGCCCGGCATCGCGCCGCCTGCCTGAAGCTGGGGCGCATCCACGCCATCTTCGGGCTGAGCCGACGGGATCTGTCGCACAGTCACGAAGTGCTGCATTCGCTGCTCATGCGGCATGTCGACGCGGCTGCGCATCAAGTGTCGCTGGCGACGCTCTCCAGACGGTTGAGCCGCGATCTGACCTGGCAGATCGAAGCGTCGCGCATCGTGTGGGAAACCTTGCAGGACGTGCTGCGCCGTATTACCGAGCTGGCGTGGAGCGCCAGGAGCCACGCCGAACTGATCGGCAAGGCCGCGTCCATCATCGGTGCGCTGGATGGCTGCGTCGGCTGTTCGTTTGGACGTCCGGACATCGGCGGCCACTTCCGCTTCGAAGCCGTTTGCGGCGTGCCGCTGCAGGCCTATCTCGCGGATCTGGAGGCTTCGGCTTCCAGCCAGATCACGAACGGCGGCATCGCGCTCGGCCAGGGACCGACGGGGCGGGCGTGGACGACCGGGCGGGTCGAACGCTGCATCAACTTCGAAACGGATCAGCGCGTGGACCCTTGGCGTGCTGTCGCGAGGCGCTACTCGATCCGTTCGAGCGTGGCGATTCCGCTGTGTCCGCCGAATCAAACGCCGGGCACGATTCTGACCTTGTACAGCGAATTGCCCGGCGGCTATTCATCGCCCGAGCAGACCGCCTTCGTCAGGCAGCTTCAGGCATTGCTGACATTTGCCGTCGTGCGCCTGGAAGGCTGGCGGCCGCGCGTCGAACAGGCGCTTCCCTGGTCGACGCGCCAGCGCTGGGCGAGCCTGATCGGGACGTCTGCGCTCGAAATGCATTATCAGCCGATCAGGGATCTGGTTTCGGGCAGCGTCGCTCGGGCCGAAGCGCTGGTCCGCTTGCGCGACGGGGGCGAACTCCTTGCCCCGGGCAGTTTTTTTCCGAGCCTTTCGCGGGAAGATTTCGTTGTGGTCTACGCTCAGGGGCTGCATCAGGTCCTGGACCAGCAGAATCGCTGGTTGCGCGAAGGGATCGACGTTCAGGTGTCCGTCAACCTGCCGGCCGATGCGCTCAGCGATTCGCGCTATTACGAAATTACCCGCGAGGCGCTGCGCCAACAGGGTTGCCACCCGCAGCGCCTGATGCTGGAGGTGCTGGAGACATCGGATGCCGTTCCGGACGATGGAGGCCAGCGGGGCCTGGAGAAGTTCCGCGCGCTGGGCGTCAGACTTGCCGAAGACGATCTGGGGTCGGGCCACAGCGGGCTGGACCGTCTGTGCAAGTTGCCGTTCGATGTGATCAAGCTTGACCGCAGTCTGTTGCTGGGCATCGAGCGAACGCCCGTCGACGTGCTGAGTTCGATCTATCAGTTGACCAACCTGTGTCATGCGCTCGGCAAGAGCGTGGTGGTGGAAGGCGTCGAATCGGCGGACCTGATCGATGCCGTTGCACTGCTGGGGGCCGACGCCGTTCAGGGCTATGCGATTGCACGCCCGATGCCGGCGGCACAGTTCACGGACTGGATGCGAATCCATGCCGATGCCTACCGGCCGGCCGGCCCGGCAGATCCCTCAGGGCGTTTCGCGAGGCTGGCGAAGCTGCTGATCTGGGATTCCCATTTGCATTTGCTGTTTGGGCCCGCTCAATCGCGTGTCTATGAATTTGCGACGACTCGCCGGCCGGTTTTGCCATTCACTTCAATCAGTGCAGCGTTGCAGACATCGCTTCTGGACGCGGCAATGCGCCACGGTATAAGCGGACCGGAATATCGGGCCGCACGAGAGAGGCTGATCGCCGCGTTGAGCGGTGAGTGATTGATGGCGGCCCGCATGCTCGCCACGCCTGACCTCCACAGGCAGCGAAGTCCGCACCCTGTCGACTGCACGACATCGCAGATCCGATACCGAATCCAGCTTGCGCGCACCTTTCTATAATTTGCATACCGAAATATCACCAGCCGGAGCGAGCGCTGCGAGACGGACGCCGCGCTGATATCTCCTGCGTGCGTGCCCCATTTTCCTGCTCATTAGAACGGGCTCGCATTTCCCATACTGCGTCGAAGCGACGCGGGTGCGGTAGTTAATCTTTTTTTCATCGTCATCGCCATATAATTCCTTCACGGTCATAATGACTAAATAGTCGGAATGACATGCGGCACTTGGCATGGTGCCGCGGCATCAGGCGTTCCTTCCTGCGCTTCACGCAATGGCGAGCGCACGGCCCCAGGTTACATCGCTTCCTTTAAGGAGATCCGCAGATGGATCCGGTGACAGAGCTGACCCGAAACAACGAGATTGCGTTGAAGATTTTCGAACTGCTTCGAAAGCGCCTGAGCGAGGGGCAGGAACGTTTCGGGGCGAGAGCGCGCGAAGCGATAAGCGGTGACAGTGGACCCGTTCTGCACCCTGAGCAGTTCGATGCCCCGACTGCGTGGCGCTACGCAGTCGATGTCGCGCAGCGCTCGGTCTTGTTCTGGGACACCTTGCGCCAACGCGGCAACGAGTTCATCGAGCGCAGCGGCCAGGGATTCAAGCCGGCATTGCACTTCGACTACGACGTGGTGCTCGACGCGAGGCAGTTCGAGCGTCCGGTCAATTACGTGCTGTTGGCGATCAAGGCACCGGAAGGTGTCGAGATCGACGTGAAGAAGCGCCCTTATCTGATCATCGATCCGCGCGCCGGGCACGGTCCGGGCATCGGCGGCTTCAAGGACGATTCGCAGGTCGGCGTTGCGCTGCGCGGAGGACACCCCGTCTATTTCGTCGCGTTCTTCCGCGAGCCCGAACCCGGGCAGACGCTGCTCGACGTGTGCGCAGCCGAGCAGCAGTTCGTGCGCAAGGTGCGCGAACTGCATCCGGACAGCCCGAAGCCCGCGGTGGTCGGCAACTGCCAGGGCGGCTGGGCCGCGATGATGCTCGCCAGTTCCTCCCCCGAAGATACCGGCCCCGTCGTCGTCAACGGCGCTCCGATGTCTTACTGGAGCGGGGCATGGAACGAGGGCGAGGCGCCCAATCCGATGCGTTACGCGGGGGGGATGCTGGGCGGCACCTGGCTTTCCTCTTTAGCTGCGGATCTCGGCAACGGCAAGTTCGATGGCGCGAACCTCGTCAGCAACTTCGAGTATCTGAACCCCGCGAACACGTGGTGGGACAAGTACTATCACGTGTTCGCCAATATCGAAACGGAGCCGGCGCGTTTTATCGAGTTCGAGCGGTGGTGGGGCAGCTACTACCTGATGAACCGGGAAGAGATCGAGTGGATCACCCATAACCTCTTCGTCGGCAACCGGTTGTGGTCGGGGCAGGTGCGAGGTCCGTCGGGCAAGTCGTTCGACCTGCGCGACATCCGCGTCCCCATCATCCTGTTTGCTTCGATGGGCGACAACATCACGCCGGTACAGCAGGCGTTCAACTGGGTCGCCGATCTCTACGGCAGCACGGAAGAGATCAAGGCGCGCGGTCAGGTGATCGTCGCGTTGACGCACGGCGATGTCGGCCATCTCGGCGTCTTTGTTTCGGGCAAGGTGGCGAAGAAGGAATACACGCAGATATTCAACGTGCTGGAGACGATCGAGACGCTCGCGCCGGGCCTCTACGGCATGTCCATCAAGGACGTGAAGGGCCCGGACGGCAAGATCGAATACGACGTCTCGCTCAAGGAGTATCGGCTCGAGGAAGCCGTCGAGCAATTGAATCCGTCTTTTCAACGCCAGGACGAAAAGCCGTTCGAGGCCGTGGCCGCGGTGTCGGAGTTCAATCAGCGGGCCTATGAACTGTTCGCGCAACCGTTTGTTCAGTGGGCCTCGAACGAGGCGACCGCACGGCTGCTGCGCGATTTCCATCCGCTGCGCTTCGAGCGCTGGGCATTCTCGGACCTGAATCCGTGGCTCGCCGCGCTGGCCCCTGTCGCCGACGCGGTCAGGACAAGCCGTGCGCAAGCGGACGACATCGAACCGTGGCGCGAGGTCGAGCGGCGCGGCTCCGAACTGCTCAGTGCTTCGCTCGATCACTACCGCGCGGTACGCGATGCGGGCGTCGAGGCGCTGTTTTTCTCGGTGTACGCGAATCTTCTCGGACTGCACCACTTCGGTCATCCGCAGGAGCACGGCGAAGCTGCCGCGACGAGCGCCGACCCGCGCAGCCTGCCGTTCGTTCGTGAAGCGCTGGCCACGATCAGTCAGGGCGGCTACGACGAGGCAGTCGCACGCACCGCGTTTCTGCTTGCGCCCAAGGGGCAGCCGCTGCCGCTCTCGCGCATCGAGACGGTTCGCGAACTGGCAGAGGAATATGCCGATTACCTGCCCGCGCTGCCGCCCGCGGAGTGGCGCCGCATTCGCGGCGAGCAGGAGCTCATTGCGACGTTCGAGCCGCAGCGCGCAATGGAAACGCTCCCCGACCTGCTCGCGATTCCCGAAGACCGCAACCGGTTGCTGACCTTGCTCGACAAGCTGCTGGCCGACCGGCGCGTGCTTGCCATCGAGCCGACCGAGCAGCAGCAACAGGCGATGCAGGCGATCCGTGCGGTGCTCGGCGCGCCTGCGGCGGTGGCAACGCCCGCCCGCAAGCCGCGCACGCCGCGCGTCAAGGCCTCGGCGGCCTGAGCGCCTACCCACCGTTCGCGAGCAGAGCTTCCATGGAATCCACCCACATCAAATACCGCCGCCTCATCGCTGAATGCCAGGCGCTGCCACCGCTGCCCGTCGCGGTGGCCCACCCCTGCGATGCCAGTTCGCTAGAGAGCGCGATAGACGCTGCGCGGCAGGGGCTCATCGCGCCCACGCTCGTCGGTCCGCGCGAGCGCATCCTGTCGGTCGCATCGGAATGCGGCCTCTCCATCGCCGACTATCCGATCGTCGATGCGCCGTTCAGTGAAGCATCTGCGGCCCAGGCCGTTCAGCTCGTGCGCGAAGGCAAGGCGCAGGCGCTCATGAAGGGCAGCCTCCATACGGACGAACTGATGGCAGCGGTCGTGCGCCGCGACGCCGGGCTGCGTACCGCCCGCCGTATCAGTCACTGCTTCGTGATGGACGTGCCGTCCCACGCCGATCCGCTCATCATCACCGACGCGGCCGTCAACATCGCGCCGACGCTCGAAGAGAAGATCGACATCCTACAGAACGCGATCGATCTGGGTCATGCGCTCGGGTTTCCGGAGGTGCGGGTGGCCATCCTTTCGGCCATGGAGACCGTGAACCCGAAAGTGCCCTCGACGCTCGAAGCCGCTGCGCTGTGCAAGATGGTGGATCGCAGGCAGGTGACGGGCGCGCTCGTCGATGGTCCGCTCGCGCTCGATAACGCCATCGATCCCGAGGCCGCACGCATCAAGCACATCGATTCGCCGGTGGCGGGCCGCGCCAACGTGCTCATGGTCCCCGACCTCGAGGCGGGCAACATGCTGGCCAAAAGCCTGTCGTTCCTCGCGGGCGCCGACGCGGCGGGCATCGTGCTGGGCGCACGCGTGCCCGTGATCCTCACGAGCCGGGCCGATTCGGTCATGACCCGCCTCGCCTCGTGCGCGGTGGCGATGCTCGTCGCGCGTGCGCGGCTGGCGGCCGGACATATCGAGGGTTGATGCCATGGCAGACGTGATTCTCGTCGTGAATGCCGGTTCATCGAGTATCAAGTTCTCCACGTTCGAAGAGCGTGGGGCGGCGCTTGATCTCGTCGTACACGGTCAGGTGGATGGGTTGTATACCGACCATGCCCGGTTCGAGGCACTGGACCAGCACGGCGTGCGCCACGCGAGGGAATGGACCGCGAGCGAGGAACTGGACCATCGCCACGGGCTGGAGCAGATCGCCGTATTCCTGAGCGAGCACCGCGAAGGGCACACGCTCGCGGCCGTCGGTCACCGTGTGGTCCACGGCGGGCAGCGTTTCGACGGTCCCGTCCTCGTGACGCCCGGTGTCATCGACGAACTGGAAAAGCTGGCACCGCTAGCGCCGTTGCATCAGCCGCACAATCTCAAGCCGGTACGCCTGATCGAACAGATGCATCCGGAAGTGCCGCAGGTCGTCTGCTTCGACACGGCGTTTCATCGTACCCAGCCCGACGTGGCGCAGGCATTTGCACTGCCGGCCGCCATTACGGACCTGGGCGTGCGCCGCTATGGCTTCCACGGGCTGTCGTACGAATACATCGCGAGCGTGCTGCCCGACGTTGCGCCGGCGGCAGCGGCCGGGCGCACCGTGGTGGCGCACCTCGGCAACGGCGCGAGCATGTGCGCGCTCGTGGCGGGCAAGAGCGTGGCCAGCACGATGGGCTTCACGGCCGTCGACGGACTGCCCATGGGCACGCGCTGCGGCAATCTCGATCCCGGTGTCCTGCTGTACCTGATGGAAGAGCGCGGCATGGATGCGCGCGCCGTCGAAGACCTTCTTTATCACCATTCCGGACTGCTCGGCGTATCGGGCATTTCCGGGGACATGCGCACGCTGCTGCAAAGCGCCGATCCTCGGGCCCGCTTCGCGATCGACCTCTACGTGTACCGAATCTGCCGCGAACTCGGCTCCCTTGCTGCGGCAATGGAAGGGCTGGACGCGGTGGTCTTTACCGGTGGCATCGGTGAGCACGCAGCGGCCATCCGCGAGGGCGTGGTGCGGCGCGCGCAGTGGCTTGGCGTCGAGCTGAATGCGACCGCGAATCTCGACGGTGGTCCGCTCGTGAGCGCCGCATCGAGCCGCGTGCCGGTGTGGGTCATTCCGACCAATGAAGAACTGATGATCGCGCGCCATACGCGCGCTGTCCTGGAGTAAGCCGATGTCAACCGAACAGAGCGGACACAGCGGCCCTGTGCTCAAGGGCATGAAGGCGCTGATCACCGGCATTGCCAACGAGCATTCGATCGCGTATGGCTGCGCGAAGGCGTTCCGCGAACTCGGCGCGGACCTCGCTATCACGTACGCCACGGAGAAGAGCCGGTCGTGGGTCGAGCCGCTCGCGCAGGAATTGCAGGCCGAACTCTTGCTGCCGCTGGACGTCGCCGATGCGAACCAGCTGGAGAGCGTGTTCTCGCGCATAGGGCAGCAGTGGGGACGTCTTGACATCGTCCTGCACTCCATTGCGTGGGCGCCGAAAGACGATCTTCAGGGCGGCCTGCTGCGCTGCTCCAGCGAGGGATTTTCGCGGGCCATGGATATTTCGTGCCACTCGTTCGTGCGTATGGCGGCGCTGGCCGCGCCCCTCATGGACAAGGGCGGCACGCTGCTCACCATGAGTTATCACGGCGCGAGCAAGGTGGTGCCGAACTACAGCGTCATGGGGCCGGTCAAGGCGGCGCTCGAGGCATGTGCGCGCTACCTCGCCTACGAACTGGGCCCGCAAGGTATTCGCGTACACGCCATATCGCCGGGTCCGCTGATGACGCGCGCCGCTTCCGGGCTCAAGGACTTCGGGCTGCTGCTCAACGAGGCGGCGCACCGCGCACCGCTTGGCGAACTCGTCGACATCATGGACGTCGGCTATACCTGCGCGTTCCTCGCCACGCCGTATGCACACAGGGTGTCGGGCGAGACGCTGTATGTCGACGGCGGCGTGAACATCATGGCCTGACGTTGTACGGGAGAAGTGACATCGTGACTCAGCTTTTGCTGCAACCCATCGAGGATGCGGTATCCGACGAAGATATCGCGGGCTTTTTGAGCCACTATGGCTTTCCGCCATTTGCGGCAATCGAGCGAATTGCAGGGACGGGAGCCCGGCCGGCTGTGCTGCTCGCGTTCAATGACCTTCAGCCCGAAGCACTGCGAATCCTGCAGGCGAGGATCCATCGAGTTTTCTGGAACGAACGCACCGTCGAAGCCGTCATCATGACGGCCCGTACAGAATGAGCGGCATGGCCCGGCGCGACGCGGAACAACGATCACTCGGCGGCGCGGTCCGGACCCGGTTGTAAAGGGTCGCGCGCCAAGGCGCTGCCTTTTGCGCGGGCCAGCAGCGAATCCGGCGGAACGCTCAATTGGGGCAGGGGGAAAGCCATCAATCTGGCGGCGTCCTGCGGCGTCACGCCGAGCGCACACATGACTAGTCCGACCACTTGCTCCGGGTAACGACGAGACGTTCCGCCCGCGACCATGCGATGAACCGCCATCAAGCCGGCGCCGGTAACGACATCGATCATCGTCCCCACCGCGCCGCCATTGAACTGACCTCGTTTTTGCCCCGCCCTGAGGTGGCGAGGGAGGTAGTCGTACAACCCGCTGTCGCGGTTCACCAACTGCAAGCCCGCACCGGCGACGAACTGCGCAACCAGCGCGTGAGACCGTATCAGGTGCAGATAGCATCGGAATGCGGTGGCGACCTTGAGACTGGGATCGTCCTCGATGTTGGATATCGCCGCTTCTATCATCTTCACGATGTCCCGGCTCAACTCGGCAGCAAGGGCTTGAAAGAGCGCCTCGTTGGTGCGGAAGTAGTTGTAGAACGACCCCTTGGATACCTCGGCTGCTGCGACGACGTCGGCGATGACGCTTGCACCCACGCCTTTCTGTGCAAACACGATCATGGCGCTTTCGAGCAACCGCATGCGCATGCGCCGGCGACGCTCGGCCGCTACCCGGGGGCGATGATCATCGTGCGATCCTGGCATACGCAATCCTGACGAGAAGTGGCGTTTTGGCTATCGATTTTACGCGTGCTCTCGTATGAAGACGTATGCCGCGCGAACGACTCGAGTTTCGCACGCGAATTCTGCCATGGCCTACCCGCGTGAGAGAAACGGCTTGACGCCGCATGCCTGTCAGCGCATCGCGGTGAAACTTCCGTCGCGAGCAGGTCAGTTGCCGATCTGCAACCGCACATGCGCGGGGTTAGCGAGAAACGAAGGCGTGAGGCCGAAGTAACGCTTGAATGTCCGGCTCAAGTGCGCGAGATCGGAGAAGCCGGTGTCATGGGCTATTTCGGTGAGTGTCGACCCTGCGCAGAAGCGCTCTGCCGCTTTGCGCATTTTCACCCAGAGCAGATATTCGCGAATCGAACTCCCTGTCGCAGACGCGAACAGATGCGCCAGGCGGCTCTCCGACAATCCGCAGTCGCGGGCCAGTTGCGGCGGATTCGTGCGCACCGGAACGTGCGTCGAAAGCCAGGAGGCGACCGCGTCGACGCGCGCATCGATCGCGTGCGTTCTTGCGGCCAGAGGAAACAGCGCGCTCAGAATCTGCTCCGAGCCGGCGCGCATGCGTTCGCAGTCTTGTGGCTGACCCAGCGCCGCTTCGGCGGTTCCGATCACGAGATCGTCGGCCAGCCCCGATAAATCGACGACTTGCCTTCCCTTCAATACGTGCTTGAGCAGGTGGTGGGAAAAAGCGTTCGTCAATTCCAGCTGAATAGTGTAAAGCCCTGCATTGCTTGCATCGATCGAGCGACTGACGTTAGGTGCAACGAGGAGGATCCGTCCCGTATGGCACTCCTGCGCCGTCGCAAGCCGCAGCGCGTCCCGGGTACACACTGCCAGAACCATGACAGGGCGCGACGTCGCCTTTGCCGCGAAGTCGGGTGAAGCGTAAATGATGCGATCCGACAAGATCGAAAGAGACGCAACTGTATTGTCCATAAACCGATTCGCTCAATCCGCCGACGCCCGACGCCGGACACGCGGCATGGAGTGCGTCGTTAGTATTTCGAAAGAGTTTTTCGAGCTTGCCGAACCCGCGTGGCCGAGTCGTTCATGCATTTTGCACCGCGCGGGCGCGGAATTCTATCAGGCCATCGCAGAAATAAAAAAGCAATACCTCGCTTTCGAGAAAGAAGGGTTTCCCCTATGTGAAAGCAGCAGTTTCGTTCAAGTTGTTTCGTCCTTCGGGCACCCACAATGCAGGCGAGCCGCCGGAGATGCGACTCGTTCTGGCGGCCGGGCTCACACCGGAGAATGGTTGGATATCACTCGCGTCACATCCGCGATAGCAGGGAGAGAGAAGAACTCGATCATGCGTGACAACGGTCTGGTTACACAGCGCGAGTACGCACTCGCGGAGGATATGACGCTGATGTCGGTTACCGACATTCAGAGCCACATTCGCTATGCCAATGCAAGTTTCATTGCCGTCAGCGGCTTCGAAAAAAGCGAATTGATCGGCGAGCCGCACAACATCCTGCGGCATCCCGACATGCCGCCCGAAGCGTTTGCGGACATGTGGGCGACGCTGCGCGCGGGGATGTCGTGGAGCGCGCTGGTCAAGAACCGGCGCAAGGACGGCGACCATTACTGGGTGCGCGCCAACGCCACGCCGGTCGTGCGCCACGGCAAGCTCGCCGGGTACCTGTCTGTTCGCACGCCGCCGGATCGCAAGGATGTCGAAGTCGCGGACCACTGGTACAGGCGTTTTCGTGAGGGGAAAGCCGGAAGCCGCAAATTCTATCGCGGCCTCATCGTGCGAAGCGGGCTGTGCGGCTGGGCATCGGCACTGCAAACGGTGCAGTTGCGTTCGCGAATGAATATCGCATTGCTCGCTGCGGGGTCGATGCTCGCGTTGAGCGGCTATGGGCTCGGGCTTCGCGGCGGCGCGCTCGCCGGCCTGGGCGCGTCAACCTTGGTCATTCTGTCGCTCGCAGCGTGGTGGCTGGAGGCGCAGGTGTCGCGCCCAATCGAAAAGGTGCTGCGACAGGCACTTAGAGTCGCAGCGGGGCAGCCCAGCGAGGACTTGAGACTCAATCGTGTCGACGAGATCGGGATGTTGGCCCGCGCCGTCGCGCAAGCGGGTTTGAACCTGCGTTCTCTCACCGATGACATCGGCGAGCAGATAGCGGGCTTGCAGACGACGAGCGACGAAATGGTGCAAGGCAGCCTCGATTTGAGCGCACGCAGCGAGAAGGCCGCCGCGAGTCTTCAGCAGACGGCGGCGGCGATGGAGCAGATGACGGCCACAGTCGACAACAACGCGCAAACGGCCAGTCAAGCAAGCACGATCGCCGGCGCGACGAGTCATTCGGCGACGCGCGGCGGGGAGACGATGCGTCACGTCATCGACACCATGGCGACGATCATGTCGTCGGGGCGCAGAATCGGCGAGATCGTGGGCGTGATCGACACCATCGCCTTTCAGACCAACATCCTCGCCTTGAATGCAGCAGTCGAGGCTGCCCGCGCCGGTGAGGCCGGTCGTGGCTTCGCGGTGGTCGCCGGCGAGGTCCGCACGCTCGCTCAGCGCTGCGCCCAGTCCGCGAAGGAGATCAAGGCGTTGATCGGCGAAAGCGTCGAGAAAATCGAAGCAGGCAGCGGGCTGGTCGATCGCGCGGGTGTTGCGATCGACGGAATCACTGCCGACGTTGCGCGTGTTGCGTCGATGATCGACGAAATCAGCTCCGCTACCCGCGAGCAGTCCAGTTCGATCGGCGAGGTCAATCTCGCCATAGCGCAGCTCGACCAGACGACGCAGCACAATGCGGCGCTGGTCGGGCAATCGGCCGCCGCCGCAGAGAGCCTGCGGGACCGCGCTCAGCGCTTGCGTGAGGCGATGGCTGCGTTCGTATAGTCGCTCGCCTGTCGCGTCGCTCGCGGACCGGCGTCCGGGGCGATGTGAGGATCCATGGCCGACATCTGGCCGCTTATCTGAAAGCTGGTGCTTCGTGCCGCAGCAGGCATTGCTGGTGCGCACGCCAATCTCCCTTCTTTCGATGCGTGCCCGCAAGCGTGCGGGCACGCATCGACGCTCTGCACACTCTCACGAAACGTTCGCATGTGCCGCCATCAGAGCCGCCTGAATTAACGCTGTAAACGTGAAATCATTAAATAATGATTTTGTAATTAATGGATATTTGCACCATTACGATGATCGACCGGGAAGCGCTTGAACCACGTTGGTGCCGGCATTCTCAATAAGAGAGCGAATACCTAAACATAATATTGCTCCATCAAAAAAAGTTTTCTCACCGGCATTTTTTTTTGCTATCTTCGATCCGCTTCAACAAAACTGACACATAGATCTGGCGGTCCGAGACCCCTGATGGCGTCCAGGCGGAAGGCAAATGACGGATAGTCGGCCGTGTTGGTGCCGAAGCGAAATGTATCGAGTTAGTACAACTATCGATTAACGATAAGCAAAGAAGCATTGCGGGTTATTGAACGGCCAGGAAATTGCCGCGTGGGCTACATTTTGTAATTCGTAGTGCGAATGTAATTTCGCATCAAGTCGGTTTCTGTCATGCGGGACTTGGTGTCATGTCGTGACCAGGGTTTTTTGCGGCAGGATTGGGCGTACTGCGCCGAGGGAGCGAAGGTGGTGATGAAAGTGCAAGTGGGAGCGCCAGTTCAAGGCGCGCGGTCGGGCGGTCCAGGCCGCCCGCGCGAATTCGGGCGTACGCAGCAGAATCCTGTGCGCCGCTACGGCGGAATTGGCGCAGTAATCGTTTTGCACATCGTGCTCATCTACGCGTTGGTCAATGGTCTTGCGAACAAGGTCGTGCAGGTCATCCAGCATCCGATCGAAACGAAGATCATCCAGCCCGTCGCACCGCCGCCGCCGCCCCCGCTGCCTACCGTGCAACTGCCGCCGCCGAAGTTCGCGCCGCCGCCGCCGCCTTTCGTGCCGCCTCCCGAAGTGCCGGTGCAGGCGCCGCCGCAGCAAGCGATCGCGCATACGGCCGCACCCGTGGTGAGCGCGCCTGTCACCGCGCCGCCCGCACCGCCTGCGCCGCCCGCACCCGCGCAGAAGCCGGTGAGCCACGAAGTGGGCGTCGTGTGTCCCAACTCGGATGAGATCCGTTCGTCGATCCGCTATCCGAAGGAGGCACAGGACAACGGCGTGACCGGCGACGTGCTCATTGAATTCGTGGTGGATCCGCAAGGTCACGTTACGAACGAGCGAGTGGTGCAGTCGGCCAACGACGACAGCCTGGATGCCGCTGCATTCAACGCGGTCAAGAAGTTCAACTGTATTTCGCAAGGCCAGCCGGTACGCGTTCAGGTTCCGTTCTCGTTCAGTCTCAACTGACGCGCGGACTGCAGTCATCGGGTGGCGAGTCAATACCCGGATTTTTAGTTGTTCAACGGATGATTTGGAGCAGGCATGAAAAAGCGTTCCTACGCCGCACTCGCGGCAAGCATGTTGATCGCCGTAGCCACGGTCGATACCTTTGTCGCCCCGCGGCTTGCCAACGCGCAGGCTAGCGCCCCCGTGGCCGCTGCGTCGGCGCCCGCCACTGCGGCAGTCGCCGCGCCGGCACCGGCTGCGAGCGCGGACCAGCCGGCGCCGCCCCCGGCACCTGCCACCTCGGAGACGGTCACGAACCCGTACGGTCTCGGCGCGCTCTGGAAGAACGGCGACTTCGTCGCGCGCTTCGTGCTGTTGCTGCTCGTGGTGATGTCGATGGGCAGCTGGTACATCATGATCACCAAGTTCTTCGAGCAGTTCCGCGCCAACCGCCGCGCGAAGAGCGCCGACGAGCAGCTCTGGAGCGCGCCGTCGCTCGCTGAAGGCGCAAAGCAGCTCGAGGAGTCCTCGCCGTTCCGTTTCATCGCGGAAACCGCGATCGAGGCCGGCGAGCATCACGACGAAGCGCTGCTCGAAGCCGTCGACCGCAACACGTGGATCGACGTTTCGGTCGAGCGCGCGATCACCAACGTGTCCAACCGCCTGCAGGACGGTCTGGCCTTCCTCGGCACCGTGGGCTCGACCGCGCCGTTCGTCGGCCTGTTCGGTACGGTGTGGGGCATCTATCACGCGCTGACCGCCATCGGCATTGCAGGTCAGGCTTCGATCGACAAGGTCGCGGGCCCCGTCGGTGAGGCGCTCATCATGACCGCCATCGGTCTGGGCGTGGCTGTGCCGGCGGTGCTCGGCTACAACTTCCTCGTGCGACGCAACAAGGCGGTGATGGAGCGTGTCCGCGGCTTCGGCGCGCAACTGCATACGGTGCTGCTGGCTGGCGGCAAGCGCGTCGCGCGCAGCGCGCCGCGCGCCGCCGTCATGGCCGACTGAGGAGCACGCCATGGCCATGAGCGTGGGAGGCGAGGGCGACGACGAGGTCATCTCGGCGATCAACACGACGCCGCTCGTCGATGTGATGCTGGTGTTGCTGATCATCTTTCTGATCACGATTCCGGTGGTGACGCATACGGTGCAGCTCCAGTTGCCGAAGCAGACGGTCACGCCGCTGCAGACGCAGCCGAAGAGCATCGAGATCGCGGTGAATCGCGATGGTGACTTCTTCTGGTACGAGCAACACGTCGATGCACCGACGCTGCTGGCACGTCTGAAGACAGCGTCCGTCCAGACGCCGCAGCCGGAAGTGCATATCCGCGGCGACCAGGCGACGCGCTATGAGGCCATCGGGCGCGTGATCACTTCGTGCGAGCGGGCGGGAATCGCGAAAGTGTCATTCATTACGGAGCCGCCGGCGCGCGGCGGTTAAGGGGCGGTTATGGGCATGAACGTATCGTCGGGCGGCGGCAGCAGCGAACCCGAAGTGATGGTGGACATCAACACCACGCCGCTGATCGACGTGATGCTGGTGTTGCTGATCATGCTGATCATCACCATTCCGATCCAGATGCACGCGGTGAAGATGAACCTGCCGGTGGGCAATCCGCCGCCGCCGGCCGTGCAGCCGCAGGTGGTGCAGATCGACATCGACTTCGACGGCACCCTGACCTGGAACGGCACCCCGGTGCCCGATCAGGCGACGCTGGAGCGCAAGTTCGCGCAGGTCGCGGCCGAACCGGAGCAGGCGGAGATTCACCTGCGTCCGAACCGGCTGGCGCCGTACAAGGACGTGGCGGAAGTGATGGCGGCGGCGCAGCGCGAAGGCGCGACAAAGATCGGCTTGATCGGCAACGAACAGTACATGCAGTGAGGCATTCGAGAGCCATGAGCATTCCTTATCGATTCAGGCAGGCGGCGCTTGCGCTCGCAGTGAGCGGCTTGTCGACGCTAAGCATGGTTCCGACAGCGGCGCGGGCCGCTGACACGCTGCGTCCCGATGTGGCGAAGCCGCTGAACGACGCGCAGAACCTGTACCGCGCGCACCACTACGAGGACGCGCTCAACAAGATTGCGCAGGCCGCGGCCGTACCTAACAAGTCGCCGTACGAAACGTACATGGTCGAAGAGATGCGCGGCGCAGCGGCCATGGCGGCGGGCCAGAACGGCGTGGCTGCCCAGGCGTACGAATCGCTGCTCGCGAACGGGCAGCTCAAGGGCGAGGACGCACAGCGCACCACTGCGGCGCTCGCGGGCATTTACTTCCAGCAGAAGAACTATGCCCAGGCGATCAAGGTCGCGCAGCGCTACCAGAAGGCGGGCGGCGGCGACCCGCAGATGGCCACGCTGCTGATCGAGTCGTACTATCTCTCGGGCGACTACGCCAGCGCGACGCGCCTGCTCAATGCGAGCGTCGAAGCCCAGGTACGCAGCGGTCATGCGCCGGATGAGGCGCAGCTGCAACTGCTAGGCACCTGTGCTCAGCATGCGAACGACCAGGAAGCTTATCGCGGCGCGCTCGAAAAGCTCGTGGCTTACCACCCGAAACAGTCGTACTGGGATGACCTGCTGCACGCGATTCGCAGCAAGCCCGGCTATCTCGGCGCACTCGATCTCGACACGTATCGCCTGCGTCGCGCGACGGGTTCGCTTACGAGCGCCGACGACTACATGGAGATGACGCAACTGGCGATCGTTGCGGGCTCCACGGCCGAAGGCAAGCAGATCATCGATCAGGGTTTCGCCTCCGGCGTGCTCGGCCGCGATGCCGGGGCCGATCGCGAACGTCGCCTGCAGGCACTGGCCGCGAAGCGCGCCAATGCCGCGCCCGACCCGGCCAATCCCGTCGCACCGTTCGATGCGGCGTTCAATCAGGTGTATGCGGGGCAGGCGAAGCAAGGTCTCGCGACCATGGAATCGCTCATAGCGAAGGGCGGCCTTGGTCACCAGGATTTGGCACGGCTGCGCCTTGGCGAGGCTTACTTTGCCTCGGGGCAGAAGGCGCGAGCCGTGCAGGCTTTCAAGGCGGTACAAGGCAACGATGGCAGCGCTGATCTGGCGCAGCTCTGGGTGGTGGTGGCGTCGAAGCCGTGAGCGCGTGAGTGAACCTCGAAAACGCGTAAAAGTTCGACAGGTGCTTAGGTATGCGTATTAAAAAGTGGCGCGGTCTGGCTCGACAGGGGTGGATGTAACGGAAGTGAAGCAGCATGAAGTTGTGGGGGCAAGTGGTCGGCTGTAAATGGAATAGCCCTGGGGAGGGCGAATCCAGGTAAAAAAGTGGCGCGATGCGACAGCGTCGTCAAATCTAATGCGGGGGTTCACGAGACCTTGCTTCGCATAACGAAGTAGACGTGACCGACGAGAGAGAAGGGGAAACTGTGAAACAAAGAGCATTGGCGGTTGCCATTCGAAGAATAATCTGGGCGGAACTGGCGTTTTCAGCGGCGTTTGCGGTACCGGCGTTCGCGCAGAGCCAGCCCGTGACCAACGGCGGCGCGGCGATCGCAGCGGATAATGCAACGGCGCCAGCGTCCGCGCAGCAGTCGGGCGCGAGCGCGCAGACGGGTGCGGACAGCACGGGCGGCGCAGCCGCCACGACGGGTGACAAAGCCACCGTCAAGCAGCTGAAGAAGTTCGAAGTGACCGGTTCGCTGATCCGGCAATCGGACAAGACGGGCTTCCAGCAGGTGCAAACGATCACCACGAAAGACATTCAGAATAGCGGCGCGACGACCGTGGCCGACTATCTGCGCACAGTCTCGGCCAACTCCGCCAATAGCTGGAGCGAAGGCCAGGCGGGCAACTTCGCAGCCGGCGCGGCGGGTATCGCGCTGCGCGGCTTGAGCGAGAAGTACACCCTCGTGCTCGTCGACGGTCAGCGCGTTGCGCCGTTCGCCTTCTATTCGAACAGCACCGACAGCTTCTTCGACCTCAATACCATCCCGCTCAACGCCATCGATCGTATCGAGATCGTGAAAACCGGCGCCGTCTCGCAGTACGGCTCGGACGCCATTGCGGGCGTGGTCAACATCATCACGAAGCATGATTTCCGCGGCCTTCAACTCGACGGCAGCTACGGCAGTTCGGTGAGCGACGGTGGCGGCAACGGCACCACGAAGTTCGGCGTTCTGGCGGGCTTCGGCGACCTCAATGCGGACCGCTTCAACGTCACGGCATCGGCGAGCGTCTATCACTCGGCGGGCTCGACGCTGGCCGACCGCGATTCCACGGCGGCGCAGGACTTCACGAACAAGCCGGGCGGCCTCTCGCTGCTCGCGCCGTCCTATTGGCAAACGGGGCCCAACACCGCACAGGCGTTGAGCGGGTGCCCATACGGCGGCTCCGTCCATCCGGCCGGCAGCAATTTCCTGGGCGCGGCTGCTGGGCTGGGCGGCACGGTGTGCGCGTTCAACACCGCCAACGGCATGTCGATCGCGCCGGAGACGACGCGCGCGAGCGCAAAGGTCCACGCCGACTTCAAAGTCGACGACACGACCACTGCCTTTGCCGATCTGTGGGAAAGCTACACCCAGACGACCACGAACGACGGTCTCTGGAACAACATCGTCGGCAGCCCGCAAACCCCGACGCTCACCTATACTCCGGGCGTCGGTCTGACGCCGTTCAACAACGTCGTTCCCGCAAGCAACCCGTACAATCCGTATGGCGTGGACACGCCGCTCACCTATTCGTTCCCGCGTACCGTGGCAGAAGAGACGTACGCGAACTTCTGGCGGGCGTCCACGGGCATTCGCGGTTCGTTCACGGTGCCGAAGTATGGGGACTGGGACTGGTCGACTGCTTATAGCCACTCGCAGAGCAACGTTTCGAACACCTACACGAACCAGCTCAATGCTGCGACGCTCAATAACATCTACCAGAACGGCACGTTCAACTTCGCCAATCCGTCGTCGACGCCGAACGGCCTGAACGGCCTGTACATGGATGCGAACAACCAGGGCATCTCGAAGCTCGATACGGTTGACGCAACGCTCGCCACGCCGAATCTGTACCATCTGCCAACGGGCGATATCGGTGTCGGCTTCGGCGCCCAGTTCCTGCACCAGAGCGAAGTCATCAACCCGGGCGCGGAGTTTTCCCAGGGCCTCGTGGCGAACCCGATGCTGCAGACCGTCAACGGCCAGCGCAACGTCGCGGCGGTGTACTACCAGATCGACGTGCCCATCATCCACAACCTGACGTTCAGTCAGTCGGGCCGGTACGACCACTACAGCGACTTCGGGGGTGCGTTCTCGCCGCGCTTCGCCCTGCGCTATCAGCCCGTCAAGGAGCTGACGATGTACGGCTCGTATAACCGCGGCTTCCGCGCGCCGACGTTCGTCGAGAACAGCACCTCGCAGACGCTCGGTATCCAGCAGTCGGCCACCGGCACGGTCACCACGATCACCGAGGGCAATCCGAACCTGCAGCCGGAACGCACGCGCAACATCAACCTCGGCTTCCAGACGTCGCCGACGCGCACGACCGATTTCGGCTTCGACTGGTACAAGATCCGTGTCGATCACGTCATCGGCGAGGCGGCTTCGCCGTCGCAGGTCGTGACGAATGCGCAAGGTCAGGTGGTTTATGAAGTGTTCCCGTACGAGAACCTCGGCTACCTCGACACGAACGGCTTCGAAGGCACCTTCCGCCAGGCGTTACCGACGAAGGCGGGCACGTTCACGCTGACGGCCGACTGGGCGTACGTGAAGGACTTCACGCTCGGACAGTCGACGGGTCCCATCAACGGTGCGGGCAACAACTTCACGATCACGCAGCCGTTCGGCGGCAGCTTCCCGCGCTGGAAGGGCAATACGACGCTCGACTGGGCATACCACGGCTGGAATGCGGCGCTCACGTGGATGTTCACGGGCCCGTACGCGCAAACGCTTTCGGTGGCGGCGCCCACGCCGGTTGCCGACAAGGTAGGTTCGTATAGCCAGTTCAACCTGATGGTCACCTACACGGGCATCAAGCACTGGACGATCTACGGCGGCATCAACAACATCTTCAACCGCACGCCTCCGTTCGATCCGATCTTTGCCAGCAGCGCGCTCGACCAGACGGGCTACGACACGTCGCTGTACAACTATATCGGCCGTTTCGCGCAGATCGGAGCGACGTACAAGTTCTGAGCGATCGGTGCAACGTAGTGAGTAGTTGATGAGGCAGGCGGCCAAGGCCGCCTGCCTCGAATGTTTCCTGTAGTGGCGAGCGACGGCGGCAAACCCCTGCCACGTCGGACAAACGAACCGTGCATCGGCCATACGCCGGTGTACGTCCTCATGCAGACAGACGATGAGATTGAAGAAGTTGAGCTTGTCACGATTGTCGCCGCATTGGTCGGGTGCGGCTTGCGCACTGGTCATGGCAGTGGGTATGGGTGCGCTTGCTGGGGTGCCGGCACGAGCGGCTACGGCGCTCGCGCAGTACGACCAGCCGAAGTATCCCGCCGGCTTCACCCATTTCGACTACGCGGAGCCCGATGCGCCCTCGAACGGTGTCTTGAGTTTCGAAAACTACAATGAGTTCCAAAGTTACGATTCGCTGAATCCTTTCCTCGTGCGAGGCGCACCCGCGCCGGACATCCAGAATCTGATGTTCGACACGCTGATGCAGCGCAGCTGGGACGAACTGGCGTCCGAATATCCGCTGATCGCCGATAGCGTTGACGTCGCCCCCGACCTGGCTTCGGCGACGTTCCATATCAACCCGGCTGCGCGCTTCTCGAACGGCGATCCGATAACGGCCACCGACGTCAAATATTCGTTCGATACGCTCACGAGCCCTCAGGCTTCGCCGCTCTTCAATGCGCAGTTTTCGGTGATCAAGAACGCGGTCGTGGTGAACGCCTCGACAATCCGGTTCGAGTTCCGTCGCGCGGAGCGTGACGCGCCGCTCATTGCAGGCGACTTGCCCATCTTCTCGCCGAAGTGGGGGATGAAACCCGACGGCACGCGCGTTCCGTTCGACCAGCTTTCGAACGAGCCGCCCATTGCGAGCGGCGCGTATCTGATCGCCGAACGCAAGAACGACAAGCAGATTGCGTATCGCCGCAATCCCGCGTACTGGGCGGTCAATCTGCCCACGCGCCGCGGCATGTACCACTTCGAGCGCATCACGTTCAAGCTCTACCTCGACCTCTACACGCAACTCGAGGCGTTCAAGGCCGGCGATGCCGACGTGCACGTGGAAGACAGCGCGACCCAATGGGCGCGCAAGTACGTGGGCAAGAACTTCCGTAACGGCATGCTCAAGCAGACCAATTTCCCGGACGGTCCGGCACAGATGCAGGGCATGCTCTTCAATCTGCGCAAGCCGATGTTCCAGGACGTGCGCGTGCGCCACGCGCTTTCTCTCGCGTTCGATTACGACTGGATGAACCGCATGATGTTCTACGGTCAGTACCTGCGCCTGCACAGCTATTTCGAGGCGAGCCCGTTCGGCGCGACCGGCATGCCGGGCGAGAAAGAGTTGAAGCTGCTCGAACCGTGGCGCGCGAGCCTGCCGCCGGAAGTGTTCGGGCCGATGATCAA
Source organism: Paraburkholderia sp. JHI2823 (assembly GCF_038900695.1). Taxonomy (NCBI): domain Bacteria; kingdom Pseudomonadati; phylum Pseudomonadota; class Betaproteobacteria; order Burkholderiales; family Burkholderiaceae; genus Paraburkholderia; species Paraburkholderia sp. JHI2823. Next base: position 126,862 of record NZ_JAYMRY010000017.1, read on the forward strand.
GCAGCCTACGACGCTGCCGCCCGATTCGCTGCGCGGCAATCTGCGGGAGGCGCGTGATCTGCTTGCGCAGGCCGGTTGGCATTACCGTGACGGCGCGCTGCGCAATGCCGCGGGCGAGCCCATGAACATCGAGATCCTCGACGACCAGCCGGGCATGGACCGCGTGATCCTCCCTTATACGCAGGCCCTCGCGACGCTCGGCATCAGCGCGCATCTGCGTGAAATCGACAGCGCGCTGTACCAGAAGCGCCTGGACAACTTCGATTACGACATGACTACCTGGCTCTACAGCCCCGTGACGATCCCCGGCGCGGAGCTTGCACGCCGCTTTGGCAGCGCGGCCGCCTCGGAGGTCGGCTCGGAAAACTATCCGGGCGTGCGCTCGCCGGCCGTCGACGCGCTTGTGAAAGCGGTGCAGGCCGCGAACACGCTCGACGATCTCGAGGCGGCCACACGCGCTCTGGATCGTGTGCTGATGAACGAGTACTACCTCGTGACGGAGTACTACGCGCCCAACGCACGCATCGCATACAAGACGTCGCTCGGCTATCCGTCCGTCGTGCCCGTATCGTTCGGAGCCCAGGACTGGATCGTCGACTACTGGTATCGCAAGCCGAAAAATGCGCAAGTCGCCCAGACCGCGCAAGCGGCTGCCCACTGAGGATCACCATGTTCGCCTACATTTTTCGACGTTTATTGCTGATGGTGCCGACACTGATCGGCGTCGTCACGCTCACGTTCGTCGTCACGCAGTTCGTGCCCGGCGGCCCGGTCGAACAGATCATGGCGCAACTGCGCCATGGCAATGCGACGCGCGGCGGCGAGACCGGCGCAGGCGGTGGCGGCTATCACGGCAGCCAGGGCGTGGATCCGCAACAGATCGAGCAGATCAAGAAGGAATTCGGCTTCGACAAGCCTCCGCTCACGCGCTATTTCCTCATGCTCAAGAACTACGCAACGTTCGATCTTGGTCAGTCGTATTACCAGCACGACAGCGTCTGGAACGTGATCCGCTCGAAGCTGCCGGTTTCCATCACGCTCGGCTTGTGGACAGTGCTGCTAACTTATGTGATATCCGTGCCGCTCGGCATCGCCAAGGCGGTGCGCAACGGGTCGCGATTCGACACGGTGACGAGCGTGCTCGTGCTCACTGGCTATGCGGTGCCGGGCTTCGTGCTCGGCGTGCTCCTGCTGATGCTGTTCGGTGGCGGCTCGTTCTGGCAGGTGTTCCCCATGCGGGGCCTCACGTCCGATGATTTCGCGGACCTGAGCCTCGCGGGTAAGGTGCTCGACTACTTGTGGCACATCGTCCTGCCGGTGACGGCCTCGGTGGTCGGGAACTTCGCGATCGTCACGATCCTCACGAAGAATACCTTCCTCGAAGAGATCGGCCGCCAGTACGTGCTAACCGCGCGGGCAAAAGGCGCGCCCGAGCGCGACGTGCTGTGGAAGCACGTACTGCGCAACGCGGCCATTCCGCTCGTCACGGGCCTTCCCGCCGCGTTCATTGGCGCTTTCCTGAACGGCAACCTCCTGATCGAAACGCTGTTCTCACTGGACGGCATGGGCCAGCTCTCATACGACTCGGTTATCCGCCGCGATTACCCCGTCGTGCTGGGCTCGCTGTTTCTTTTCACGCTGATTGGCCTCGTAACCAAACTCATTGCTGACGTCTGCTATGTCCTCGTCGACCCCCGCATCCAGTTCCACCGCCTGGACCGCTGAAACTGCCGCCGTTGCGCACGCGCCGTCGGTCTCGCCCTGGCGCCGTACGTGGCAGCGCTTTCGCGCACAGCCGCTCGGCTATTGGAGCCTTGTCATCTTCGTCACGCTGTTTGCGATCAGCATGCTCGGCGAGGTGCTCGCCAATGACCGGCCGCTCGTCGTGCGTTACGACGGTCAATACTACTTCCCGATCGTGAAGGATTATCCGGAGACGATCTTCGGTGGCGACTTTCCGGCGAGGACCAACTACCTCGACCCGTATATCCGGCAGCGCCTCGAATCGAACGGCAATTTCGCGATCTATCCGCCCAATCATTTTCATTACGACACAATCGACTCCTTCGCGGCTCGACCGTATCCGTCCGCACCCTCGGCCACGAACTGGCTCGGCACCGATCAGTTCGGCCGCGACGTGCTTTCGCGGTTGCTCTACGGTTTCCGGCTTTCGGTGCTGATGGCCCTGGCGCTGACGGTGTCCGGCGTCGCATTGGGCGTGTTGACGGGCGCGGTGCAGGGTTTCTATGGAGGACGCACCGATCTCATCGGGCAGCGGCTCATCGAGATCTGGAGTTCGATGCCCGACCTCTACCTGCTCATCATCTTCGCCTCGATTTTCGAGCCTACGCTTTGGCTGCTGTTTATCCTGCTTTCGATGTTTGGATGGCTGGTGCTTTCCGATTACGTGCGCGCTGAGTTCCTGCGCAACCGGTCGCTCGACTACGTGAAGGCGGCGCGAACGATGGGTCTCTCGAACTGGCAGATCATGTGGCGCCACGTGTTGCCCAACAGCCTGACGCCGGTCATCACGTTCCTGCCTTTTCGGATGAGTGCGGCCATTCTCTCGCTCACCAGTCTGGACTTCCTCGGGCTCGGTGTGCCGCCGCCTACCCCAAGCCTTGGAGAACTGCTGCAAGAGGGCAAGAACAATCTCGAGGCATGGTGGATCTCGCTCTCGGCTTTCGCGGCGCTCGTCATTACGCTGCTGCTGCTCACGTTCATGGGCGATGCACTGCGTAACGCACTCGATACGCGCAGGCGTGGATCGGCATTCGGCGGAGGTAAATAATGAATCGTCCTTTGCTGGAAATCGAGCGTTTCAGCGTGCGCTTCGGCGAGAAACAGGCAGTGCGCGAGCTGAATCTCTCTATTGCACGCGGTGAACGCGTGGCGCTAGTCGGCGAATCAGGCTCGGGCAAGAGCGTGACGGCGCTGTCGATCCTCGGCCTTGTCGAGCACGCAAGGTTCACTGGGCGGATGCTGTTCGACGGCGAGGATCTGCTGCAGAAAACCGAGCAGGAGATGCGCGGCATTCGCGGAGCCGATATCGCCATGGTCTTTCAGGAGCCGATGACCGCCCTGAATCCGCTGTATACGATCGGCAAGCAAATTGCCGAAAGCCTGCGCCTGCACGAGGGGCTGAGCGCCGACGCGGCGCGTGAGCGTGGTATCGAGTTGCTGCGGCGGACCGGCATTCCCGAACCGGAGCGCCGCATCGACAGCTTTCCCCACCAGTTGTCCGGCGGACAGCGTCAGCGTGCGATGATCGCGATGGCGCTCGCGTGCCGCCCGCGCCTGTTGCTCGCCGACGAGCCCACGACTGCGCTGGACGTGACCGTGCGCCAGCAGATCGTCGATTTGCTGATCGACCTGCAGGAGCAGGAGGCCGCGACGCGTGGCATGGCCATATTGCTCATCACGCATGACCTGAACCTCGTGCGGCGCTTTGCGCAGCGCGTCGCGGTAATGGAAAAGGGCGTCCTCGTCGAGACGAACACGACCGCAGCGCTTTTCTCCAACCCGCAGCATCCCTACACGCAGCGCCTGCTCGACAGCGAACCGCGTCGCGAGGTGGCGCCGGTCGCGGTGGATGCACCGCCCATTCTCGAAGTGAAGGGCCTTGCCGTGGACTACCGCACGGCGGCGAAGGGCTGGCGCTCGCTGTTCGGCAGCTCGACGTTCCGTGCCTTGCACGAAGCGGATCTGTGTCTGCGGCGCGGCGAAACGCTCGGCATCGTCGGTGAGTCGGGCTCCGGAAAATCGACGCTTGCGGCCACCGTGCTCGGGCTGAAGGGCGCGGCGGCGGGCGAGATCCGCATCGACGGCATCGCGCTTTCGGAGCAACGCAAGGCGGGCGCGCGCCGCGCGCTGTACTCGCGTATGCAGGTGGTGTTTCAGGATCCGTTCGGCTCGCTTTCTCCGCGCATGACGATCGAGCAGATCGTTGGGGAGGGGCTGGCCGTGCACAGGCCGGCGATCGACGGCGCGGCTCGGCGCATGCGTATTGCATCACTTCTCGAGGAAGTGGGCCTGCCCGCCGATTCGATGCAGCGCTACCCCCACGAGTTTTCGGGCGGCCAGCGCCAGCGTATCGCCATTGCGCGCGCACTGGCGGTCGAGCCGGAGCTGATCGTGCTCGACGAGCCGACCAGCGCGCTCGACGTCTCGATTCAAAAACAGGTGCTTGCGCTGCTGACGAACTTGCAGAAGAAGTACAAGCTGAGTTATTTGTTCATCACGCATGATCTGGCCGTCATGCGCGCAATGGCGCATCGCGTGATCGTGATGAAAGCGGGCCGTATCGTCGAGCAGGGTGACACACACGACGTGCTGCACGCCCCGTTTCATCCTTACACGCAATCGCTGCTGGCTTAGTCGATGCTGGACGAGCCGGCGGCGCTACAGGAGAAGTTCGCATGATCGAAGAGCGTTGGGTGCAGGGCGCGCGCACGCTGAAGAGCAGCGCCGATTTCTGGTCGCTGCGCATGGTGGACGAAGTCATCGAGGACCACGTGGTGCGCAACGACATCGCGCAGCCGCTGCGTGTGGTGCGCGAGCGCGGCGCCATGCTGACGGCCTGGGCCGGTGCGGGCGCCGGCTATGCGGCTACCGCCGACCTCAGTGCCGAGGGGCTCCAGCGTGCGCTCGACATCGCCACGGCGCGGGCGTTCGCCTGTGCGCAAGTTTCGTTGATCGATCATCGCCGCCTTGCGCGCCCCGTGGCGAGCGGCAGCTATGCTTCGCCGAACGTCGACGCGCCGCTTCCCACCCGCCGCGAGTGGCTCGGCCAGCTCGCGCACGAATGCGCGTCGGCGAACCTCGACGCGCGCATCGTCGAGCGCGTGGCGAGCATGCATGTTGCGCACACCGATCAGCTCTATCTCACGAGCGACGGCGTGCGTATCGAGCAGCGCTTTCGCTACCTCATGCCAGGACTGAGCGTGGCCGCGCATGCCAACGGCGACACCCAGGTGCGAACGCTGGCCGGCGACCACGGCGCGCTCGGGCAGGGAGGCATCGAGATACTCGCACGGCACGGCTTCGATGGCGCCGGCGCCCGTGTGGCCGACGAGGCGCTGCAACTGCTCGCGGCGCCGAATTGCCCCTCGGGCAGGCGCGACCTGCTGCTGATGCCGGACCAGATGATGCTGCAGATTCACGAGTCGATCGGTCACCCACTCGAACTGGACCGGATTCTCGGCGATGAGCGCAACTTCGCTGGCTGGAGCTTTGTGAAGCCGGAGATGTTCGGCAGCTATCAGTACGGTTCCCCGTTGCTGAACGTGACGTTCGACCCGGAACTGCAGGAAGAAGCCGCTAGCTATGCCTTCGACGACGAAGGCAGTTCGGCCAGCAAACAATACCTGATCCGTAACGGCGTGCTGGAGCGGCCGCTCGGCGGCGCGCTCTCGCAGCAGCGCGCCGGGCTGCCAGGGGTCGCGAACTCGCGTGCGGCCAACTGGAATCGCCCGCCTATCGACCGCATGGCGAACCTGAACATCGAGCCCGGCACAGAGACATTCGCCGAGATGATCGCAAACATCGAAAACGGCATTCTGATGACTTCGAATACGTCATGGTCCATCGACGACCATCGCAACAAGTTCCAGTTTGGTTGCGAATACGGCCGGCTCATCGAGAACGGCAAGCTCACGCAGGTCGTCAAGCATCCTAATTATCGCGGCATCTCGGCGAGCTTCTGGCGCAGTCTCGTTGCCGTAGGCGACGCGAGCACCCGCGAGGTTTACGGCACGCCGTATTGCGGCAAGGGGGAACCCGCGCAGGTGATTCGTGTGGGGCACGCGTCACCCGCGTGCGTCTTCAGCAACGTAGACGTATTCGGAGGCGCCTGATGAGCGGCACACTCATTGCAAGCGAGCGTGTGGCGGTGGATTGGCACTCGCATTTCATGATGCTCGCCGATGCGATCGACGGGTTGTTGCTGGCTGGTGAAACGGCGCTCACTTCCTTTGCGGCAGAGCAATCGGACTTCATTCGTTTCAACGGCGGCAAAGTCCGGCAGATGGGTCTCGTCTCGCAGGGCAAGCTCACGCTCCGGCTGATCGACGGCGCGCGCCAGGCGTATTCCACGCTCGACATCTGCGGCAATGCCGATCAGGATCTGCGTGACGTTGGCGCTGCATTGCAGACGCTTCGCTCGGGCCTGCGCGATGCCCCTGATGATCCGCATCTGCTCTACGACACGACAGCGTGGCAGCGTTCGACGCGGCGCACGGGAAGGCTGCGCGATCCGCATGCGCTCATCCATGTGGTGGCCGAATGCGCGCGAGGGCTCGATTTCGTGGGCTTCTACGCGGGCGGCATGCTCGCGCGCGGTTTCGCCTCCAGTTGCGGCAGCCGTGGCTGGCACGAAGTCGAGAACTTCTGCTTCAGCTGGTCGCTCTATCATCCTGGCGGCCGCGCCATCAAGACGACTTATGCGGGCGAGAACTGGGACGACGCGAAGTTCGCCAGCAAGGTGCAGGAAGCGGCGGCACGCCTGCCCGTGCTGGCGCTCGCACCGCGAGCGCTGGGGCCGGGCCGGTACCGTGCCTGGCTCGCGCCGGCGGCGCTCGAAGAGCTGCTGGGCGTTGCTGCGTGGGGCGGCTTTTCGTCGCGCGCGCAGGCGACGTCGCAGAGCCCGCTTTACCGGCTGCATGGCGGCGAGCTTTCACTCGACGCGCGCGTTTCGCTCACTGAAGACCTCGGCCTCGGTATTACCCCTGCCTTCAACGACGACGGCTATTTGCGCGAAAGCGTGCCGCTCGTGCGTGAGGGAAGGAGCGTCGCGCAATTGACGAACGCACGGACGGCGCGAGAGTACGGCCTCGTACCCAACGGTGCGCTGGCGAGCGAGGCGCCGTCGTCGCTTTCGATGCCGGGCGGCGACCTCGCCGATGCGGACGTACTCGCCGCGCTCGGCACGGGGCTCTACGTGGGCAACCTGTGGTATGTGAACTTCTCGGACCGCATGAGCTGCCGCCTGACCGGCATGACGCGTTTTGCGACGTTCTGGGTGGAGGAGGGGCGTGTCGTTGCACCGGTAGACGCCATGCGCTTCGACGACAATCTGTACGGCCTGCTGGGCGAGCGCCTCGAACGTCTCGGCGCGCAGCCCGAGCTGCGCTTGTCCGAAGACACATGGGGCCAACGTGCGACGGGCGGCATGCAACTGCCGGGGGTGCTGGTGAAGTCGTTTGAACTGACACTGTAGCGTGCCTGGCCGTACCTGACGACTCGAACACGAAGGAAACAACAATGCAGTCGAGCTTACCCGAGGGGATCGTCGTGCGCGCGTTACGCCCCGGCGATGCAGAAGCGCTGCATGCGCTGCGGCACTGCCCTTCAATCGTGCGGGGCAATGCGGACGCACCGTATGATTCCGTCGCACAGACGCGCGAGTGGATCGCGAGCGTGGTATCGCCCGCTGTCATCATTGGCGCGTGGGTGGGCGACACCATCGTGGGCGAGGCTGGACTGCATCCGCAGAAGCTGCGCCGCGCGCACGTCGGCGAGATCGGCATCAGCGTCCACGACGAATGGCAGCGCCGTGGCGTCGGGACGTTCCTCATGGGGCAGATCCTGGACTTCGCCGATAACTGGCTCGGCCTGCGGCGGCTCGAACTTCACGCTTACACCAACAATGCGGCCGCGTTAGCGCTCTACCGAAAATGCGGCTTCGAAATCGAGGCACGTTTGCGCGGCGCCGTATTGCGAGACGGAGTGCTCGCCGACTTCTTCTTGATGGCGCGCCTGCACGATCCGCTGCCTCTCGCCCCGGAGTAATGCCCATGCATGTCCCGACGCCATCGCCCGCGTTCACATCACCCGGTACGATTCGCGTGCGTACCTGCGAGCCCGCAGACTTCGACGCGATCGCCGACTTGATGAATCAGCCAGGTGTGCGCCACGGCACGCTATTGAGCGGCTGGCGCACTCCGGAAGCTTTGCGTGCGTGGTATGAGAGCCGGCCAGCCGGCTGCATCACGATTTGCGCCGAAATCGACGGACGCGTGGTCGGGCAATCGCATCTCGAAGTTGCGAAGCCGCGCCGCTCACACTGCGCTTCGGTGGGTTTCGGCGTGCACGATGCCTGGCAGGGCCGCGGCGTAGGCAGCGCGCTGATGGCGGCGATCATCGCCTGCGCCGACCAGTCGCTGGGCCTGCGCAGGCTCGAACTCCAGGTATTCGCCGACAACGAGGCCGCCATCGCGCTCTATCGCAAGTTCGGCTTCGTCGTAGAGGGCCGCTCGCGCGGCGCCGCGATGCGCGACGGCGTGCTTGCCGATACGCTTCACATGGCGCGCTACGCCGAAGCACCATCGTTCGCTTCCCCCTTGACCTCGTAACCGGATCTACGCGCGCGTGCCCTTTTTCTTCATCGACAGGCCGGTCTTCGCATGGGTCAACATGCTGCCTTCGGCGGTGCCGGGCATCGGCCACTCCGAGGGCTTTACGTACCGGCTGGAGGATCGCGGCGGCATCGGCATGGGCGGGTTGAAGGCCGCGCGCGACCAACTGATCGAGGCGGCCGGCAACAGCCGTGTGGTGGCGCAGATCCACTCGGAGGACCTGCCCGATGCGCCGCGCGTGGAACTCGACGTCGACCGCGACAAGGCCTACGCGTATGGCGTATCGTTCGACCGCATCTCCGACGTGCTGGGCAGCACGTTCGGCTCCAGCTACGTCGACGACTTTCCGGCGGGCGGGCGCATGCGCCGCGTGATCGTCGCAGCCGACGCACCCACGCGCATGAACGACAGCCAGTTGCTCGACCTCCCTGTGCGGAACACGTTCGGCGCAACCGTGGCAATGTCGTCGATTGCGGCGACGCACTGGACGCTCGGCCCCGTGATGCTGAGCCGCTACAACGGTTATCCGTCACTCGACGTGACGGGGCGCGCGGCGCCGGGCCATAGCTCGGGCGAAGCGATGGCCGAAATGGCGCGGCTCGCGCTCGCTCTGCCCGAAGGCGTGTATGGCGAATGGACCGACGCCGCGTTCGAAGAAGTAGAGGCCACGCGCCAGACGCCGCTCCTCATCGGCCTCTCGCTGCTGGCGGTGTTCATGGTGCTGGCGGCGCTCTACGAGAGCTGGATCACGCCGCTTTCCGTGCTGCTGGTCGTTCCGCTCGGCGCGCTCGGCGCAGTGAGCGCGATGCTCCTGCGCGGGCTGCCCAACGACATCTATTTCAAGGTGGGAATGGTGACCGTGATCGGCCTTGCGGCGAAGAACGCCATCCTGATCGTGCAGGCCGCGAGCGTGCGCCGCACGGGCGGGTTGCCGCTGCGCGCCGCGGTTTTGGGCGCGAGCGTCGAACGGCTGCGGCCTATCGTGATGACTTCTGCGGCGTTCGTGCTCGGCGTGCTGCCGCTCGCGTTCTCGCAGGGCGGCGGCGCGCAAAGCCGGCACGCCATCGGGACGGGAGTGCTCGGCGGCGTGATCGCGGCGACGCTGCTTGGACTCGTGTTCACGCCAGTGCTCTACTACGCGGTGGTATCGCGCGTGGCGGCGCGACCTGTGGATCGCGTACCGCCGCGCCGAAGCGAGCACACAGCGCAACAGACGAAAGAGGCCGAAACGGAGGCGCCCTGACTTCCCCATGCGCCTATGGCTGATTGGTCGCCGCGCAGCAGGCGGATAACTCAATGCGCGGGTAGGCGGAAATCAGAACAGACGCGGCGTGCCCACCCAGAGCAGTACGGTTTCCTGATCGGAAGTATTGCTCCAGGCGTGTGGCACTGTCGATTCGTAGTGCGCGCTGTCGCCCGCGCGGACCACGAACGTCTGTCCTTCCAGCGTGAGGGTCACTTCACCGGAGAGCACATGCAGGAACTCTTCACCTGCGTGCGTGGTGACTTCGCTGGAGCGCTCGCCGGGCGGCATGCGCACGAGAATGGCTTCGAGCTGGCGGCCGCCGGACGGATTGGTCAGGCGTGCGTAAAGGTCGGCAGAATTGGCAAAGCCGAAAAATTTCAGATCCTGGCCACGGCACACGCAGCCCGCTTCGGTGGGCGCATCGACGAAATAGCTTACCGGCACGCCCAGCGCCTTCGCGATGCTCACGAGCGAGGTGATCGAGGGGGTGGCGCGATCGCGTTCAACCTGCGAGAGAAACGGCTTTGAGAGCTGCGCCGCGCTGGCGATGTCATCGAGCGTACGGCCTTGTCTCTGGCGCAGTCCGCGAATCTTGCTCCCTACGGAAACGACGTTCAGTGATTCAACGGGTTTCGAAACCATGACGGAATATTGTTGTCTGTTGAATATGTTTTAATCCGAAACCCGGATTGGGCGAAAGCCCGATCTTGTCGTACACTTTGGGTCTCCATTCATTTCCATTGCTCCGGCACGGTCTATATCTGGCGATTTCAGAGACAAACCGGCCGACAAGTAATGGAATATGCCGATTACCGCCGGGATTGCAATTCGAATTCCCCCTGCGTACGTCGGCGATCATGCCTTGACGCCAGTTGACGGAAGCGCCGTTGCCCCGGCGTGCCGTCTGCGGCCCATAAACGATAGCATGAAAGCCGCAGCGTACCACCGTTTTGCAGCGTGCTAAAAACAATCCGTCATTTCAAGCATCCTTTCGAGTTTCGGATTACGGAGGAATGCTGAGAGAGTGGCGCTCGGAAAAAACACTTGGTTCGCTTGCGGTTAATCGCAAGCCATGAGATGGCGGATCACGAGCACCGGATCGGCGATGCGCAGGCTCAGCGTCCGTTGATCGACGCCGCGATGCGGTCGGAGAGCTCCCCCAGTACGCGGCTGAGCGCTGCGGCCTGCGCCGCCGCGTCCTGCCCTGTGACTTCTGCATTGAGCGTCGCCTGTTGCGTGAGGCTGGTCTGGACGGGCTGCCCCGAGAGCAGCGCCCAGCTCGCTTGCAGCGTCAACGTCGCACTCGCGGTGGTTTCGCAGTCCAGCACCGTGACGACCAGCGTACGCGTGCCAGCGGGCGCCGGCGCATCGGGGAAGACGAAGGCGCCCGCGGGCAGGCGCTTCTCGAGGTTTTGCGCAAGCGCGGAGCGCATCATCTGCGCGAGGGGGGCGCCCCAGCGGGCGGTATCGTCGATTTTCAGGCGGTTCGGCCCGGTCTGCGTGACGACTTCGGGGCGGTCGAGCACGGCGGGAATGTGCACGGCGCTCAGTTGCACCGGTGCCATTGGCCTGGTCGAAAGTGGCATGCCGGCGCCGGCGCCGGCGCCGGTGGCGTCGAGCGTGAGGTAGTGCGTGGGCGCGCTGTGGCCGCAGCCCGCGAAGCTCATCGGGGCCGCCAGCAATGCAGCGCCGAGGGTGCGCGCCAGGCTTCGCCACGCAATCGGCAAGGCGCGATGGGGAGGCTTGGCGAGGTGGTGCGTCATGGGTTCGTTTCCGGTGCTTTGCCGCGCAGCAGCGCTTCTGGGTGGCGGTCGAGATAATCGGCCAGGGCGCGAACCGAGCGGGCCGTATCGGTCAGCTCGCGCAGCGCGGCGGGTAGATCGTTCTGGCTGGTGGCATCAGCGCCCAGCGTGCGATTGGCGGCGGCAACGGTGCGGTCGGCCGCGTTCGCGGTTTCGCGCAGCTGCGCGACGAGCGGCCCGATCTGCGGCGACACCTGCCCGAGTGTCTGATCGATCTGCGCCACGGAACGGTCGATATGGCTCAGGCTGTCGCGGATCTGCGGCGAACTGCTGAGCGCGTTGACGTGCGCCGCGATACTGCGGACCTGATCGCCCGTTTCCTTGATCGGCAGGGCATCGAATTTCTTGATGACGTCGTTTGCGCGAGACGCCATGGTGTCGAAATCGGCGGGCGCTACGCTGGGTATCACGGGCAGGCCGTTATCGGATGTCAGCGTCGCGCTCGCCGCGAGCGGCACGAAGTCGAGGTTGACCTTGCGCGCCCCGACGAGCGGCGGGTCTTGCGACAGGCGCGCACGCAGGCCTTGCGCGATGAGGCGCTTCATCATGCCGTCGACGGGCGGCCGCCAGTCGCCGTTCTGGGGCGGCGGCGCGCCCACGATACCAAGCATCGCAGGGTCGATCGCGATCTGCACAGGCGTGCTGAGTGCGCCGGTGCGCGCGTCGTAGCTCAGGCGCACGTTCGTGACGGTCCCGACATGAAAGCCGCGCAATTGCACGTCGGCGCCCGCGTCGAGGTCACCCGCCGCGCCGTCGAACCGCACGATATAGCGCACCATGGGGCCATGCTGCGGGGCGAGCGCGGGCCGGCGGTCGGCGCCGTCGAATCGGGTAGCCGGCTGACCGGGGCCCGGCTCCATGACGATTTCGGGCCCCGCAAGCAGTGCCTTCAATGATGAAGGATCGCTCATGTCCAGCTTCGCGCCGCGCAGAAAGAAGCGTGTGCCGCTGCGCAAATATCGATCTTCGGCGCGTTCGATCCTGAGTTTTACCTCGACATGCTGCCCGTCGGGTGCGAGCGAGAGGTCCGACACCGCGCCCACTTTCACGCCGCGAAGGGTGACGATGGTGTCGTCGGGCTTCATGCCGAAGGCGTTATCGAACGTCACCGTGACGGTTTGGCCGTCTTGCACCAGCGCACGAATGCCGAGCCAGCCGGTCACGGTGATTGCCGCGATTGGCACGGCCCAGATCCAGCCCGGCCACGCGCTGTGCCGCACCTGCGCCTGTGTGCGATGAGAACGCCCGCCGCTCATGATCGTTTCCGCGCGTCCCATAGCAGACGCGGATCGAATGCGCGTGAAGCCGCCATCGTGAAGAAAACGACGAGGGCGAACGCCGTTGCACCTATGGCGGGCCGCGTTGTCGCAATACCCTCGAAATGGATGAGCGGCACGAACGCGGCGATCGTGAACACATCGACATTGGACCAGCGTCCAAGCTCGTCGATCCAGCGATAAAGATGCGCCTTCGCACGCAGATGCCTGCGCGAGCCGCGAACCACGGAGGCTATGAACCATGCCATGCCGGCGACCTTGGCAATGGGTATCACGACGCTCGTGCAGATGATGAGGATACCGAACGGCCAAAGGCCGGCGTGAAAGAGCTGATAGACACCATCGACGATACGGTGCGAATCATGCTTGCCGAGATGCTGCGACTCGGTCATCGGGTAAAAATTGGCCGGCGCCGTTAGCACCAGCGCCGCCAGCGACAGCGCCGCTGCGCGCACCACGGCGTCGCGTTTGCGTGCCCGTAGTTTCAGGCCGCAGCGGGGGCAGGGCTGTCCTTCCTGCGAAATGGGGACGACGAGATCGCACACAGGGCACGATAGCGCGGGTTCGCCTGCATTCTGTCGCTCCGGAGCGATCGCGCGCCAGACGGTCCGGCGATCGAGCGAGGCGCGCGTGAGCATCGACATGAGCGCGGCGACAATGAAGCAATAGCCGCCCGGTCCTATCGTGGCGGTGAGATCTTGCGTGATGCGCGCATAGCCGACGAAGCAGCCCACGAGATACACGTCGGGCATCGTCCAGACGTCGAGTTGGGTGGTCCAGCGAAAGAGCCTGCCGATACCGGCGAAAGGCCGGTCGATGCTCACGGCGGCGAGCACGACCATGAGCGCGCCAAAGCGCACGAACGGCAGCACGATGCCGAAGATGCCGAGCAAGAGCGCGAGAATGATCCAGTCGTCTCGCCAGATCGCTAGTATTCCTGATGAAAGAACGGACGAGCGCTCCACGCCCAACAGGTGAACCGTCATGAGCGGGGCGAGATTGGCGGGGAGTAGCAGCGCGAATGTCGTCGTCGCGCAGGCGAGCGCCGCGCTGACGCTGCGGCCGCTGCGCCGCTCCAGCGGATAGTGGCAGACCCGGCAGCGCGCGAACGAGCGCGGTTCGAGCGGCGGAATCTGCTCGAGTGTGCCGCATTCCGGACAGCCGATCGTCATGCGAATCCGTCCGCTGGCTGTTGGCCCGCGCGCGGCGGCTGTGATGCGAACAGGTTGCTGCTGCTCATGTGCGCCGCTCCATTGACGCCTCGTGATCGCTACCTCGCGCGTTCGCGAGGCGAGTTCCAGCGCGCGCGCATGGGCCGTTCCTGGTGCCGCGAGAGAGTTCTTGGGGCAGGGCGCGGGGCGTGCTTCGCGCCTGGCGGGGCCTGCAAGGTGAACAACTAATCGGGGATCGGTGCGGTCGACGTGGTACGCGACGACGGACACATGGTTGAAGTTCGCCGGTAGCCCTCGAGCAAGCACGCGCTGTCCTTCAGCGCGTCGTACAGTTCGGACGCCAAAGCTGCGTTCTCGCCGCGGCACTGCAAGAGGGCAACGCGGCTTTCCTGCTCCGCCACCAGCGTCATAGCCCTGGCGATACGCCCGTCCTGCAGCTCGGCTTCGCTTGGCTGCCGCGCGGATGCGGCCGGGCTCGCAGGAGGCCCGCGACTATTGCGCTGCTCGAGGGCATCCAGCAGGAGATGGGGATCGAACGGCTTGCGCAGAAACGTTTCAGTGGATATTCGTGAATCCGGCTCGTCGCCTGAGATCAAAATTACCAAAATGCTGGAAAAACGCGGTATCGCCCTGAGCATGGAGACAGCGTCCGGGCCGTCCAGGATCGGCATTTCAACGTCGGAGACGATCACGTCTGGTGTATCGGACAACGCCGCCTGAACCGCTTCGAGTCCATTGCGCGCCGTGGTTACGACATGCCCCGCCTCGTGAAGGAAGATCCGAAGCGTTTCGCATACCGCTGTGTCATCGTCCGCCAGAAGCACCCGACTCATACGTGGGTTCACCTCCCTGTTGCTTTGCAGCATCGCGCGTTCCCAGCTCCGCCATCCCGCTCGCCCACCGACGCCGCTCGATGAAACGCACGCCGGGTGCGCATTGCATGAAACGAAAATGTAATTACAGAAAGTAAATTGACGGCTCACGGGAGCCATCAAACTCGCGCCGTCGTTCCAGCCGCCTTTTCGCGCTCCAGCAGCGGGTAGGCGAGCGCGCAAATGTGCGACTGAATGCGCACGAGATCGCGCAGTACGTCGAGGTGCAGCGAACTCGAGGCCAGGCTGTCCGGCTGTCCTTCGCGGAGCCGTTCGAGGTGGCGTTCGCGCGCCGAACGTTCGAGGCGTCGCAGCGCCTGCTTGTCGGCGATGAGCTGCGCCGCGGTCTGCTGCCGTCCCGACACGAGCAGCGCCTGCGCGCGGTGAAAACTCCCGGTCTCCGAGCGGTGCAACATGAGCAGTTCCTCGGTCCCTTCTGCCGAAAAACTCAGTTGCATCTTGATCTTCTTTTGCGCGATTTCCAGCAGATTTTTTTCGATGATATCGCCAATATGCTCGAGATTGATGACGGCCGTCATGATCTCCGATGCCCAGCGACGGTCCTCTTCGGTCAGCGGCTCGCGCGTCACCTGGGTGACGTAGCGCTTGATCGCATCGTGGAGCACGTCAACGGCGTCGTCGCGGCTCGCGACATGAGTCACCGCGCGCCGGTCATTGGCAAGCAGGACAGGCACGCTCTCGCATAGCATCGTCTCGACGATCTCGCTCATTCTGATCACTTCGCGCGCCGCACACGCAAGTGCCAGCGTCGGCGTCGGCAGTGCGCTTTCATCGAGGTAGCGCGGCGAGCCCGTGTCGCCGGGTGCAGCAGGCGCGGGCATCATCCGCTCCAGCAGACGGGCGACCGGGTCGAGCAGTCCGATGAACACGACTGCAATGGCGATGTTCAGTCCAGTGTGGAAATCGGCAATTGCGCGGCTTGCGTCGCCGGGCAGGCCGTCGAGCAGGCGCGCGAGCGGCGAGCAGAGGGTGACCAACACCACGCACACGCCGCCGCGCAGCAGCAGGTTGCCGGCAGGCAATCTGCGGCGACTGCGGTCGTCGCCTTTCGCCGCCTCGAAATACGGGTTGAGCGCACTGCCGACGTTCGCACCCAGCACCAGCGCGATCGCAATATCCAGCGGGACTGTATGCAGTTTCGCGAGCGACATCACGAACAACACGACCGGAATGCTCGAATGTGCGGCCCACGTTAGCATGCAAGCGAGCACCGCGTTGAGCGCCGGCTCGCCAGACAGCGCTCCGAGTACCGTACGCACTGCGGGCGCGGTCTCGGCAGGCTGCACAGTCGAAATAAGGAGGGAAAGGGCAAGCAGCATCAGGCCGAGCCCGATCGATGCACGGCCGACGTCCCGGAGGCGCGAAGCCTTGCCCCTTTCGAAGAGCACCACGCCCGTCAGCAGGCAAGCAGGCGACATCCAGCTGAGATCGAGCGAAAACGCCTGCACGATGAGCGTCGAGCCCACATTCGCGCCAAGCATCACGGCGAGCCCCGTTACCGATCCCATCAGCCCGCGCGCCGCGAAGGAGGACGCGATCATGCCGGTTGCGGTACTGCTCTGCAGTGCGCCGGTGATAGCAAGGCCCGCGCAAAACGCGTTGAAGCGGTTGCCGAGACTTCTCGCCATGACGCGCCTGAGCGAGGCGCCGAACGCGCGCATGAGCCCGGACTCGACCATGTGCAGGCCCCAGGTGAGCAGTGCAATGCCGCCTGCGAGATGAAGCACGACAGCGACCACCTGCGCCTCCTTGTTGCGCCTGCAACCGGCTCTGTTTTCTCCGGCACCGGCGGGCAATCAGACCGTTGTAACGCGGCGTTTGCGAAGCTGGGTATAGAAGAGATTGACGATCTCTCGCGTCGGGACGCTTGTCGTGACAGCGGCAATTCTCGACGGCTGAATCCAGCAGCAGCGCACGATCTCGTTTGCAGGTCGCGGAACAGCACACGCGGGCAGGTCGAAAACAAACACATGGTGCAGCTTGTTTAGTCCTCCGAACGCAAACAGATAGCTCATCGAGCCGGCGGACCCGGACGTGAATATCGTCGTTTCCTCGTACATCTCCCGTTGGGCGGCTTGCAACGCAAGCTCGTTGCGCTTGATCGTCCCGCCGGGGAGCGTCCAGCGCCCGCGCCCGCGCGTGACCAGAAGGATCCGGCCGTCTTTGCTGCACAAAATGGTTGCGCGGTTTTTCATACACCGAACTCGTGATTCTCACTGAGCTACTTGACGAGCGAGCGAATCCCTCGCATTTTCGGAACATCAGCCGTTGTTGATCCCCGATACCCCGGCTTCGTGCTTAGCTCAGCATTTTATGGGCCTGAGGTCGGATGCACGCCAACAAGGTAGGCTGTCCGCCCCCCGGCCGGCCGCTGGCCTGCCTGTTCATAAGGAATGGTTTACGTACAGGCGTCAGACATTGTTTCTGGTGGTGGAGCGGATATGCTGATATGTGCCATGCACAAGTCCTTTCCAGCCAGAATGGCGGGGTCATGGCAACCCGAAGATCTCAAGAAAGAGAACGAGTGAAACATGTATCGAAGCTACGAATACGGCGGATTTACGCTGGAAGTTTCAGTCGATGTGGACGCTGTCAGGATCGGGCCCGTCAGGGAAGCGCAGGCTGTTCCTGTCTATGTCGCCGTTGTCCGCATTTCCAGAGATGGGCATGCAATGGCGATCTTCTCCCCGTTGAGCTTTGGAGTTCCCCGTGGCAGTCCGTTCTCAAGCGAGATCGACGCGCTCATGGGCGGCTATAGTGCAGGGCGCAAGATCGTCGACGACTTCTTTCACTGAATTCGCCCGGGTTGGGGAAGTGTTGCGCGGGCCTGCCCACTGACGACTACATCCAGTGTCGCCCCGCGACGGCACCGTTGCAGAATCCTATTCGAGTGCGCTTATCCTGTATCTATTGCCGTTAATGATTTTATAGACAATGGAGAATGGAAATTTCCTGCTTATGAGATCTATCAGAGGATCGTTGTTGCAATAGATCTCTTCCGGCCCGAGGATTTCAATGGCCTTCAAACTCAAATGATAGTCGCCCTCCAGTACAAGGTAATAGTCCACCGTCCACTCATCTTTCAGTTTCAAGGGGAAGACGGGATCGTTGATAGCCAATACCTTCTTATAACGTTGATCCTCCAGCAGCGCCTCGCCCGATCTCAGGAAATCATCCAGGCACCGGCGACCCGTGACGTACCTCTCCCAGGGCAAAATCGCACGCACAGTGGAGCAATCCTTGCTGTAGTCGGGTTTCGCCCGGCTATTTCCGTGGCGTACCAAGGCCAATACCTTGATTAAAGACGCATCTTTTACAAGAGACAGCAAGTAGTCGCGACAATTGATCAGCGTGTATCCGACTCCTGCAATATCCTCCACCAACAAGATTTTCCTTCCGTTATCGACGCAGGACTCGATCAGGTCGAAAACTTCGAAATTCCTGATTTCAGCCCTTGCTTGTGGGCGGTTATAATAAAGAAAATCCGCGGGAATACCCAGCATCTGGGATAGCATCAGGGCAGGTATCGCGCCTCCGCGCAAGACGCCTAATATCAACCCTACGTCGTCCTGAACAAGTTGCTCCCTCTGTGACAGACAAAATGTTTCTATTTCATTGTAGTCATAGAAATAAACGGGATACCCGGCGAATTCGGTGTCCATCTGTCTCCCCTTTATTTGCGGGACGCAAATTAGTCGACTAGATCACCGGCCAAAGGCGCCACATCCCGTTCAGCGCCATGGTGGTGTACCGCAAAGAAGTGCTGCTATCGCCGGACCTCTTCCGCGAGCTGTGAAATTGGCAAGTTCGCAGATCTGGCGCCCCAAATGCAGCTTTCATTTCACTCCTTCGACGTTCCCGCGTCACTGGAAATTATTCCACGGTTGACAGGCGGAGTGGGCGGCGGACTCAGGCCATCTGACGAGGGTCTTGCGAAAGCGCATGAGCGAGAACACGAATAGCGCACTGCCGATCACGGCGAACCACAGGAACGGCCGCCAGACCACGGCAATGCCCGCGCCGCGAAAGAGCATGGCTTGGCCCAACTCGACGAAGCGCGTGGTGGGTGCGACGAGCATGATGTTCTGCACGAACTGGGGCATGGACTCGCGCGGCGTGCTTCGCGCATGCGTTGACGGGATATGGCATAGCGAGTGCCCGTGCTGCGAGCGGATGACATCTATAGCGAGTCAAAGTCATCTGCATGAAGCTTGAGCTGCGTCGCGGCAGGCTGCGCGGTGTTGCGGCCGGGGTGCGCAGCGCGTCGCCGCATGGCGCAACGCTGACGCCGTGCGCGGGCATCCAGTACTTTCGCAGGGACGGCCTGCGCGTCAGAAGTACGAGTGCAGCTCGCCGCTTCAAGGCCCACATATGCTCGGTATTGTCGCGTCGTTTGCGATCTCCCTTTGCATTGGAGGCCGATCGAGGCGCTGATCTTGCGGTCGGGCAGATCACGCTATCAATCGGCATCAGCATCGGCCTGCCCGTCACTTGACGCGCTCGGCGGGACCGAACCGGCCAAACGATGGAAGAACAGGATACGCGCGGAGCTTTCTAGATATGCGCTCTGACGCGGACAACGCTTCAGACGATCGCCACGGGACCGAGGCACGCGCATTGCTTCCCCGTGGCTACTGTTCCCGCAAGTGGAGAGCATTGTGTCAAACACGGCGAACTTCCCGCACGAGCCTGATCGCCCGGAGGACGAGGATCCCGGCGGCCCACCCGCCGAGGTCTCGAAGCCCATCGGCGATGCCATCCCTACTCCGGTCGAACCGGGCCTCGACCAGCCTCTGCCGAAAAAAGGCGAAACTCCCGCACCAGAGCCAGACAAACCCGGCGAGGGAAGCAGCGACACGTTGGGCGATACGGACGCGCCGCCCGGCGTACCCGATCCTGGACCGTCCGGCTTCGCGTAACACGCGCAAACGTCCGTCAAGCGGCGGCGGGCTCGTGCACGATGTTCAGCGTGCTCTTGTGCTCGGCGATGAGCCGATAGACCGTGTCCCCGGGTACGGTCTCATGCTCGAGCAACTGGTCTGAAATGTCGCGCAGTACCGGCTCGTACGCGCGCAGCAAGCCGTAGCAAAGTTCGTTGAGTTCCCTGAGCAGCACGTTCGCATGCTCGATTGCGCTCTTCATTTGCAGGCCCGCGTACTGCGACGGCAGCGCCGCAAGACTGAACAGATCGCCGTCGTTATTGAAGCCGAACTTCGACACCATGTCGAGGCTGATACGCGAGGCCTCCTGCAAGTCCGACGCGGCACCGCTCGACGCTTCGGAGAACATCAGGATCTCCGCGTTGCGTCCGCCGAGCAGCACCTGGATTTCGTTGCGGATTTCCGTCTCGCGGTACAGGTGCTTGTCCTGCGCCTTCGTGATCAGCGCGACGCCAAGCGCGCCGCCACGCGGCAGGATCGTCACTTCCTCGAGCACGCCGGTGCCAAGCAGCGCGGCGACCAGACCGTGACCCGCCTCATGCACCGCGACGCGCTGGCGCTCGTCTTCGGTTAGCGCACGCTCGGCGCCGCTCACGTCGCCGATGCGCGCGATCTTGATCGCTTCCATAAAGTGCTTCGCGGCGATTTCGTTGTCGCCCGCCCTGCGCGCGATCAAACCCGCCTGATTGACGACCATCGCGACCGTCGCGGGCGACAGTCCAGTCGTCAAGCGCGAGAGTTGGTCGTAGTCAATATCCGCCGCTTTCGATTTGAGGCGCTGCGCGTAGAAACGGAAGATCTTCGCGCGGTCTTCGCGATCCGGCAGACGCACCTGCACCGTGCGATCGAAACGGCCGGGGCGGCGCAATGCTTCGTCGAGATTGTCGGGATGGTTGGTCGCAGCCACGACAATCACGCCCTCGTTCGATTCGAAGCCGTCCATCTCCGCGAGCAGCTGGTTGATGATGCGGTTGCTCTCGGCCTCGACCGGGCCAGCGCCGGTGTCCGTCCGTTTCGCGAGACCGTCCGCTTCGTCGATGAAGATGACAGTCGGCGCGTTCTTGCGTGCGAGCTCGAACAGGTGCCGCACCTTCTGGATACCGACGCCGTAGTATTTTGCGCTGAAATAGCTGCCCGTGATCGAAATGAAGTTCGCGCCGCATTCTCCGGCCAGCGCCTGAGCGAGCCGCGTCTTGCCGACGCCGGGCGCGCCGACCATCAGGATGCCGCACGGCGCGCGCACGCCCAGCGAAGAGAACTGCTTCGGATCGGACAGGTAAGCGCGAATATCGGCGAGCGCGGCCTTGGCTTCGTTCGCGCCGATCACGTCATCGAAGCGCAGCGTC
The DNA here is from genome assembly GCF_038900695.1 of Paraburkholderia sp. JHI2823. Lineage (NCBI taxonomy): Bacteria > Pseudomonadati > Pseudomonadota > Betaproteobacteria > Burkholderiales > Burkholderiaceae > Paraburkholderia > Paraburkholderia sp. JHI2823. Next base: position 147,892 of record NZ_JAYMRY010000017.1, read on the forward strand.
GGCGTTTCGCTGAGCAGCGTCGCGCTGCCTTTCATCTCGCGCCGCATGAACCACGCCATCCCGCCGATCAGCGCGAGCGGCAGCAGCACGCTCAGCGCGTCGTGGAACTGGTCGAACAGTCGGGTCCAGCGCGCGCCGTCGCTGTGGATGTCGACATTGGGCAGCCACACGAGCTGATATGCGGCGGCGTCGGAGCGCTCGCCCAACAGCAGCGCGTGCGAGAAGGTCGCGTTGTGGTCGGTCACGAAGTACTTCGAGCCGTCGCGCAGCGACACAAGAATGGCGTTGGGACTCACGCCGATCGCCACGACCTTGGTGTCGTGAATGTCGCGCAGCATCATCGACGCGTCTTTCTCCGCATGCGTCCAGGGGGATGCGTCTTCACGCATCTCGCTCGCAATGCCGCTCAGCGCCGGCGCCTGCTGGACGGCGCGATGCTGAAAACACCAGACGCCCCAACCGACTAGCACCGCGATCAGCCCCGCGACAGCCGCCATAGCAAGTTTGCGGACGCGCTTCTTCTCAAGCGAATTATTCCCCGGTTTCATGAATCATTTCCAGATGTGGACTTAACAAGCCCTTGCTTAATCAACCTGTCTTTCAAAATCACCTTCGTACCCTGAAGGCTGAGTCTGCCGAAAATGGGCGGAGGCGAAAGTCGCACGGGACATCGCTTAAGGGACAGTCCAGAAGGACGACGATGCGCGTCCCGGTGAGCCGCGTTCGCCAAAGGCAGTATGCCCGGCATAAGCGTCTTTCAATTCGCGGACAGGCCTGTTTGTACCGTCTATCGGGCGGTCGACACGCTGGAAGGGGGACGCAGGCGAATGCGCGAAAAGGCGTCGCCGCCTTAGCTCCGGGGCACAGTTTATCAGCGTAAAAAGCCGCGCGGGTTTTTTGAACGCGATATCTACCGCACCCTAATTAAATCAGTCGGAATTACTGAAAAATCGGGATTTAGACAGACATAAATGATTCAGGCAGGAGGGCGGCAGGCATTGGGGCCTCAACACGAATGATCGAGCCACAGAGGGCGTCACATCCAGATAGGCACCGCAATCACGACGGGGAACCGATTGACGGCGGATTCGCTCAACTCGCGCAGGCGGGTTACAACCCCAAACGAATCCGTGGTGTGCCCTTTCATCTCATGGCGGGCCGGCCGGGCCGACTTGATGGCCGAAACGCGACTAACAGTCTTCTGCCACTTCATCCCCGGACAAGGGCGCGGGAGCGCGGGACCCGTCTTCAAGCACGCGGCTAGCATGCCTGAAGACCGGTCGGTCGGAGTCGTCCTGTCTGAGCGGCTTCGACCTCCTGCGATGATTCACGCAGCAGTTTTGCCCGTCCTTTCTGCGCGCGAAGCCACGCTGCCGCCTTGCAGTGAATGGGGGACGTTGTGCAGGACGACGAAGATAAAGAGGCAGCGATGCATGAAGTGACGGGGCAGGAAGCTCCGTGCGAAAGCACAGCCCTAATGCCAGTGCTATTGGCGACGACGGGGCAGCACCTTACATCGAGTTCAGCAAGCGCTGGCGTTGGCCAGCGAGGAGCGAAGCCGGAAGCGCTTCACGACCCCCAAACAGCCGTTGCTACCTGGAAGAGCGGATCTTCGTGCAACGGAGCGCGCGTCCGCGCTTGTACCCTTCAAATCGCACATCACGACACAGCTTTTCTTGGAGGCGCCCCGGAGGCTGCAACTTCCCTGAAATGAAAACCGTCGCTTTAGCTCAACTATGCGGGCTTGAGCGAGAAGTCATGCCGCGCGTAAATGATAGACCGACCTTTGCGTTTGTGAGCGAGCGGGTTCCATGGGCGGGTGATCGCCTCGTACGCGGGCAACCGCGCCTGGCTACCCAGCGACGTCAAGTCTCACAAGCGCAAGCACCGGCTTCAGACCATCGTGGCTGACTGCAGCAGTCACCATTTCATTCTGCGATGCAGCGGAAGAACCTCTACATCAGTCGAGAGAATCGCCCAATAAGGGCTTGACAGGCTTTATATAGGGCGTCGCAATTTGTCGCTTCGATGTCGCGTTAGCGAAAAACTTCCTGTTTATCGCGCCGTTATTCCGTCCATCGCTCCCACGTTTGCTGCGTTCATCGACGAGGCAATCGTATTTCGTGACCTGAAAGACACATCCGCCGCCGATCGCGTGCCGGTCGTCGGTTCGAGGCAGCCTCATGCTCAAACAGCTTTCAATCCGCGGCGGCCTCGCCGCGACGATCGCCGGCTACACCGTGCTGCTCGTCATGGTCGTCGGGTCGTGCATCGCCGGCCTCTACGTGGGCGATGCGGCGCTTGAATCGATGTACCGCGACGACACCGCATCGCTGCTGCATCTCAAGACGAGCTCGGAGCGCATGCTCGTCGCGCGCGAGCGCTTTGGTGACGTTGCGCAAATCATCGCCGCCGGTCAGCCCGCCAAGATTGAGATCGCGCAGCTCCACACGTTTCTCAAGCAAAGCAACGACGAACTGGACGCCTACGTGCATCTGCATGATCGCGATGCGCGGGAGCAGGCGCTCTTCGATGCGCTCCAAAATAGCCGCCAGGCCGTGCTTGATCAGGTCTTCTTGAAGGCGCTGTCTCAGCTTGACCACGAAGACGCATTCAATTTCCTCGACACGCAGCGCTCCGCGCGGCCCGCGCTCTTCACCGCGTACCAGGAGGCGATCGAGGCGCTCGAAGGCTTTCAGGTCGACCGCGAGCGGGCCCGCTACGAAGCTGCCGCCATGCGATTCCACAAGATTGTCTGGGCGTTGGGCGCGGTCGCCGCGCTCGCTCTCTTCGTCGGCTTCTTTGCGCAGCGCGCGCTCGCGAAGTCGATCGTCGAACCGATCGACCTCGCCGTCGATCACTTCGAGAAGATCGCCAAGGGCGACCTGACGGGCACCGTCGTGGTTGCTCGCAAGAACGAGATGGCCTATCTGCTGACCGCGTTGAAGCAAATGCAGGCGGGCCTCACCGCAACGGTGCAGCAGGTTCGCGCGAGCGCGGGGACGATCGTCAGCGACGTCAGCGCCATCGCTAGCGGCAACGTCGATCTGTCATCGCGCACCGAGCAGCAGGCCGTGTCGCTGCAGCAGGCCGCGGCGAGCGTCGAGGAGCTGACGGCGGCCGTGCGGCAAAACGCGGACAACGCGCGCGACGCGCGCCGCCATGTGGAGGGCGCCGCCGACATCGCGGCGCGCAGCGGGCAGGCGATGGAGCGCGTCGTCGCGACGATGTCGGCGATTTCCGAGAGCTCCTCACGGATCACGGGCATTGTCGGCGTGATCGAAAGCATCGCGTTCCAGACCAACATCCTCGCGCTGAACGCGGCCGTCGAGGCCGCGCGCGCGGGGGAGCAGGGGCGTGGCTTCGCGGTCGTCGCGACCGAGGTCCGCGGGCTCGCCCAGCGCAGCGCATCGGCGGCGAAGGAGATCAAGGAGCTGATTGGCGCTTCGACGCGCCGCGTCGAGGAGGGCGGCGGCCTCGTCGCGCAGGCGGGCTCGACGATGTCCGAGCTCGTCGACGCCGTCGAGCGCGTCAACGCGATCATGGGCGAGATCAGCATCGCCTCCGACGAGCAGTCGGTCGGCATCGAGCAGGTCAACGTGACCGTGACGAAAATGGAGCAGACGATGCAACAAAACGCGGCGCTCGTGGAGGAGGCGTCGGCCATCGCGCTCTCACTCGAAGAGCAGAGCGTGCGGCTCAACGATGCGGTTGCGCAGTTCCGTCTGCGGGACGAGGGGAGTCTCTGACCGAAAGCGGCGAGCCGCCTGCCAAAGCCGCGCCCGTGGTGAACGGAGGCGCCGAGACGAAGCAGTTTGCGGTGGGCTTCGGGAAGAGCCGCCGCGAGATCGTCTGCGGTCTGGAGCTTCAGGTGCTTGCCGCCGGTATAGATGTCATATGGATTTGCTGAGGGCGACGTATCAGTACATCTCGACGGTGGATCACATTTCTATGAGCGAGAGCGCCCTCCGCTGAAGATCCAGCAGAAAGGACCTCGTTGCGACGCACATGGTCCAGCCGCCGCATCAACTGCGCACGCCGATGCTCCCGGCGATAGTGGTCGACCACGAAGCCGGCTGCGAACAGCAGCACCGCCGACCCCATCACCATGGTTA
>NZ_JAYMRY010000018.1:0-148946 GCF_038900695.1 Paraburkholderia sp. JHI2823
TGATCAGCTCACGTCCGTTCATGGTTCGCCCCTGGTCGACGCCTCACGCGAGCGTGCGCGTCAACCGGGACAGGAATCGGACATTTCTAATGAGCCAGAACCGGACATTTCTAAAAAGCCGTAACAATAAAAACTGCGATAATTAGTATTATGTCAAATTTGCGATTCAACCGGCACAACTCTAGCGGCCTCGCTGCCCCAGACCCTGTCAGCGCCGCTTCACCCGGCGCCAAGCCACGCGAGGATCTGCTTCCAGTCGCCCTGACTCATGGCCCCGAACCAGTCGTCATGATCGGCTGTCGGTAATAAAAGAAGCCGTGCGTGATCGTGTTCGCTCGCGAACCGGCGCGCATGCGCGACGGGAATCAACGTGTCCTGCTGCGCACCGACGATGACGACCGGCCCGTCGTAGCGAGACAGTGCGGCGACGGAATCGAAGGGATCGTGCAGCAGCCAGCGCACCGGGAAAAGCGGGTATTTCTCCGCGGCGACATCGGCGAGCGTGTCCCACGGCGTGATAAGCACGACGCCCGCTACCGCCGCCTCGTTGCCTTTTGTCACCTGCGACGCCATGCCGGCGCCCAGCGATTCGCCGATCAGAAAGACCGGGCCGCCCCATTGAGCGAGCGTTCCCGCCAGGGCCTCGCGCGAGGCCGCCACCGCCGCCTTCATCGTGCGTGCGCCCGAACGGTTGCCGTGTCCCGGATACTCGACGATGACGACGCGATATCCATTGCGCACGAAGACATCAGCGAGTGGCAGCTTGGTCTGTGCCGACTCCTCGTTTCCGTGATAGACGATAAACGTGCCACGCGCCCGCTTTCCGGCCGGTGTCACGACATAACCCGCGTATTCGCCGTGCGTCCTCAAGACAGCGATTTCGTCGCCAGCGTGCGTGACCGTCCGCAGATCGGCTGCATCAGGCGTAGATGGCAGCAGGATGCTGTCCTGCATCAGAAACAGTGCGGCCATCGCGCAAAGATACGCTGCGACGGCCAGAAAGAAGACACAGGAAAATAGACGCATGCCATGTCCCGCTCGGTTGGCTGCGTAGAGTCGAGACAAGTGGCAATGCTGGCCCGGACTCACGCGCGTATCAAACCAAACGTTAGCAGAGGTTGAATTCGATTGTTTTGTGCGCGATTACGAGGTCGATTTGGGAAATTCACCTCCTTTCCATTTAGCAGCGATGTCATCAGGGGATTCGTTGCTCATAGAGCGCTTTTTGGACGCTACGGCTGAATCACTGTGAAAGCGGGTTGACGATAGGAGTCAATATCAGCGCCATATCAGTGTTTCACCTCCAAAAACAGGATGTGCCCCTGTAACCTGCGACGCCTGAAGCGGTGATGTTCTTGCACCAGAGCCCGTCGATCAACCCGGCGGTCTGGGCAGACGTGTGCAGGAAAACTCCACGCGCTCCGCTCCCTCGCCGTCGGACGGCCCGAATGAGATCCAGCCGTGCCCCCAGAGCGTCACCTCGTCGCGGCGCAGGATCAGTTCATGGCCACCGTCGATCGTGATGCGCGTGCCATTAGAACTGCAGTCACGCAACACGTACTTTCCGCCACGGCACTCGATCGACGCGTGCACCCTCGATGCCCGGCAATCGCGCACGACGATGCTCATGTTGGCGCCACGGCCGATCGTCACCAGCGAGGACGTCTCACTCATGTCCATGCCCGCCTCCCCATAGCGCAGGGTCAACAACGATGCACAAGGCAGGCGCGTCAGGTCGTTACCCATAACTGTCAGATCGGCGCCCTGCTGCCAGATCGCCTCGAACAACTCCGTTGGCTGTCTTTTTCCCCGCACCTGTATCGGGTAAAGATAGCGCGCCATCTGACGCAGTCGCGCCGGCAGACACTCTACGGCGTCCTTGCTCGTGACGACCTGCCCCGGCGAAGCAAGCTCCGTCAGTCGGGCGGCCAGATTCACGGTGTCGCCGAACACGTCTCCTCTTTCATCAGGCAACACGGGACCGTGATGAAAACCGATACGCAGCGACATCGGCTGCCCCACCAGCACAGGCAACTCCGAGACGGCCATCTGCATGTCGATCGCGGCCTGCATCGCATATCCGGCTGACGGAAACACCGCCATGACTTCGTCGCCAATGGTCTTGACGATTCGCCCCTCCAAGGCTTCCGCGCACGATTTCATTACCGCAATACACTGCGCAATCGCCTCGAAGGCAACCATGTCACCAACGGTCTCGTAAATCTCCGTGCTGCGGCTTACGTCCGCGAACATCACGGATTCGTAGGACGTCGGATATTTCGCTTCATCAACCATGAGCAAGCCGTCGTCAGGTCGTCAAGCCGGCGTCGAAGCGCCGTTCCTCTGCAGCCCATGAAGGGCTCCCGCTCGTCAGTGTAGTCCGTCCGATCAACCATCACCATCGCCTGCACCTAAGGCACGGATGGCTGCACCGACCGGTGACGACCGATTGCCGCTGTGCAAAATGTGCGCGACAAAAGGCACGCAGATTATTTCATCACAATTCTGGCATCTGCAGGCCACGGCACATGTGGCGCCAAAACGGAACGACTCCGTGAGCGCGCATTCGGGCGCGTCGATCTGCGCCATCGCAATGATCGCGCCACGCCGCCCGTAGATTTTCTGGTAAGGGTCGCCCAAGTCGATGATCTGCGCACAGCGCTGCCGGCCGAGGACCGACAGCATGGCACCATCGCTGCCCTGCGCCTCGTCGACGAATGAAGTCGGCTTCGATGCGTGGCTCCGGGAGTGCCCAGAGCTTCGGGAACACATCAGGCGAAATGGTGCGCGTGGCGTGGATTGCCGCGCCTCTTCCCACAGCCGCCCGGCGAAAGGCAGCAGGCAGGTTCGCAGTTGCACGGCCACCGCTTCGTGGATCATTCCATCGACGAGGGCGTGTTGCGCTGCCGGCCGGAGATCGTCTGACCGGCATGACCTGTCCCGCCCATCGACGATCATCCGGCCAATCTCCAATGGGATGATCAGAGGGCCTTGCCCGTGACTGCCCGCGCTTTCAGCGGGCCCGTCCTGCCAGCGCGTGCGGCGGCTCGCCCGGAAGGCTCAACCGGTTTCGTAGCGACGGGCTGATACAGGTCCCTACATGCATCGCAGAAGGCGTGGATGCCGGCGGATGAATATGAGAGCTCGGAATACCAGGCCGCGCACCCCGCGATTCATCTGCAAAGCCGGCGAGTGCGAATCAAGCGAACATCACAGTTGCTTCATTCAACGGGTTCGTACGGCAAGCCCACATAGTTTTCCGCGATCGTCTTGAGCCCGGCGTCGGAAGTCGTGTAGTAGTCGTAGTCGGTGCGCTGCATACGCTTGTCGAAGGCGTCGCGCTCCGAGAACTCGTGCAGCAGGTTCGTCATGAACCACGAGAAACGTTCGGCCTTCCACACGCGGCGGAGCGCGATCTGCGAGTACTTTTCAAGCAGATCGGTGCGGCCGTCGCGGTAGACGCGATTCAGAATCCGATACAGCGTGCTCACGTCGCTCGCAGCGAGATTGAGACCCTTCGCACCGGTCGGCGGCACGATGTGCGCCGCGTCGCCAACGAGAAACAGCTTGCCGTACTGCATCGGCTCAACTACATAGCTGCGCAGCGGCGCGATGCTCTTCTCGAGCGAGGGACCCGTGACGATCTTCTCAGCCACGTCCTGTGGCAGGCGTGTCTTCAACTCTTCCCAGAAGCGTTCGTCGGACCAGTCTTCGACCTTCTCGGTCAACGGCACTTGCAGGTAGTAACGGCTGCGTGTCGTCGAACGCTGGCTGCACAGCACAAATCCGCGCTCGTGATGCGCGTAAATCAGTTCGTGGTTGACAGGCGGGGTATCGGACAGCATGCCGAGCCAGCCAAACGGATAGACGCGCTCGTAATGCGTGAGCACTTCCTCTGGGATCGTCTTGCGCGAAACGCCATGGAAGCCATCACAGCCCGCGACGTAATCGCAATCCAGACGGTATGTCTCGCCGTTCTTTTCGAATGTGACGTAGGGCGCTTCGCCCTTCACGTCGTGCAACTGAACGTTGGCCGCTTCGTAGATCGTGGTCGCACCGCTTGCCGCGCGTGCCGCCATCAAATCGCGCGTCACTTCTGTCTGGCCGTAAACCAGCACCGACGAGCCACCCGTGAGCTGCTTCAGGTCGATCCGGTCACGCCGCCCACCGAACACGAGTTCGATGCCGTCGTGAACCAACCCTTCCGCATCCATGCGCTCGCTCACGCCCGCTTCGCGCATCAGGTCGACCATGCCCTGCTCAAGCACGCCCGCACGGATTCGGCCGAGCACGTATTCGCCGCTTTGACGTTCAAGAATGACGTTGTCGATACCCGCCTTGTGCAGCAATTGTCCCAAAAGCAGGCCGGACGGCCCGGCGCCGATGATCGCTACTTTGGTCTTCATGACCGATGTCTCCTGTAATCGTCTGCACCGCGGCTTCTACTTTGCTCTACGAGCCCCAATTAGCAGCGTCGCGGTTGAATTGTATTTTTCTAGAAACCCGCCGCGCTGATAAGGCAATTTTTTCGAATAAAATTGGACTTTTAGAAAGTCCTATGCGGGCCGAAAAACCCGCTATCGAACACTCATGAAGCATCCGGCGCAGCACGACATCCCCGTCTTCAAGTTATACGGCGAAGGGCCTGACTGGAGCACGCTCGATTTGCTGCACTGCGAGTCGATACCCGAGCGAAGCAGCTTGCATGACTGGGAAATCCGGCGACACCGGCACGCGGACCTCGCGCAAATCCTGTATGTCCAGAAAGGCGTGGCACGGCTCGAAATTGAGGGCGAGATGACACGGATAGATAGGCCATCGGTCCAGGTCGTCCCGCCGATGTGCGTGCACGGCTTCCAGTTCTCTCCGGAAGTCGACGGATATGTGATTACTATCGCTGCGCCGCTGATGAACTGGCTTCAGCAGCAAATCGATGCGCCGCGCCGCGTGCTTGAGCACCCGGGCTGCTATTCGGTCGGCAGCGACCAGCCTTACCTGAACACGCTGTGCGTCCGGTTGAATCAGGAATACGGCCTTCCCGCGCCTTCAAGGGACTTGATGCTCCGCTCGCTCGTGAGCGCGCTCGTCGTATGGGTCAGTCGCCAGGATCAGCAAGGCGAGGAAAGGGGCGAACTTCAGGATCGCGGCCAGGCCTACCTGAGGGCATTCTCCGGCCTGATCGAAAAACACTACCGCGAACATTTTCCGATCAGCCGCTACGCCGAGCGCCTGGGCGTGACGCCAGTGTATTTGAATATGGTTTGCCAGCGCATAGCGGGCAAAAGCGCCCTCGCCCTCGTCCACCAGCGATTGTTGCTGGAGGCCAAGCGCAGTCTCACGTACACCGCACTCAATATCAATCAGGTATCCGATTTTTTGGGCTTCACGGAGCCCGCGTATTTCACGCGTTTCTTCAAGCGATTCACTGGCGTGACGCCAAACGCCTTTCGCAGGCGAAAATGATAACCCTGTTGCCAGTATCGGGCTGGCCGCTCTTCAGAGAGACCAGCGCGATCGCGCATCCCGGCGCAAGGCCACGCACCCCTTGTGAGCGCGTGGCGATTGGCGTGATGCAACAGCCGCGTGTGCGTGCGGAGATGGCTCAGAACCTGTGACGAAACGCGACGCGCACGAGCGCCTGATGGCTGTTCGACGAGTCGCCGGCATTGCCGATGTTAGCCACTGCAGACACACCGGTGGACGCCGTACCCGCCCTTTGGCATAGAGGTCGGTTCGCTTCGAAAGAAAGTAATCGGCCATCACACTGACCTGGTTGAAATGCTGATTGCCGACGCTTGCGCCATCCGGTGTGTGGACGTCGTTGCCCTTCGTGTAATCGTAGGCCGCGCCGAGACTGAATGCTGACGTGGCCGACCCTTGCCTAGCGCATCGGCACGCTTTGTTGCGCGCGCGTTTGCGAGGCGACTGCGCCACGCCCGATCATCACGAACAGCGCGCACGCGGACACCAGCGCCGGCACGGCAAGCAGGCTGAACACGGAACCGATCTGCCAGCCAAAGCCCATCAGGGCTGCGCCGACCAGTGCCCCTGCCACTCCCCCTATGCGCCCCACGCCGAGCATCCAGGCAACGCCAGTCGCCCGCCCTTGCGTCGGATAAAACGCGGCGGCCAGCGCAGACATCGACGTGACTGCGCTCGTGACCAATGTCCCGGTCAAGAAGATGAGCGTGCCGAGCCACAAATGGTGGCCGACACCGCGCCCTACCAGCAGAACCATTACTGCGGCTAACACATACGTGGCGGCGATCACGCGATTGGCGTTGAGACGGTCCATGAACCAGCCGACGCACAGATTGCCCAGCACGCCCCCAAGCGGGAAAAGCGAGGTCATCATGGCTGCACGCGCGCCGGAGAAGCCCGTGTCGCGAAACAGCGTGGGCAGCCAGTTGGTGAGCAGGTAATAGATCAGCAGACCCATGAAGTACGCGAGCCACAACATCATTGTCCCGAAGCGGTACTGTCGCGACAGGACGACGCGAATCGCCGATTCGCGCTTCGCGCTCACGCCGCCCTCAGGCGCAACGAAGCGGCAGCCATCGAACGCCGTGCCCGGTGCAATACGGCCGAGGATGCCGGCGATCTTCGCGTCGGCACGCTGACGTACCGCCATGAACTGAACGGACTCGGGCAAGAGCAGGATCAGCAGAACCGTAAGCACGATCGGCCCGATACCGCCCGCGACCAGCACGCTTTGCCAGCCAAAATGCGGAATTAACCATGCAGAGGCGAATCCGCCGAGCGCGAGGCCGGTGGAAAAGCCACAGAACATCGTATTGACGACAACCGCGCGCACGCGTGTCGGCGCATATTCGGACATCAGCGTGACGGCGTTCGGCATGGCAGCGCCGAGACCGAGACCCGTGCAGAAGCGCAGCACGGTCAGCGACTCGACCGTGCCGGCAAATGCCGCCGCAAGACTCCACAGCCCGAAGAACGCCACGGAAAGCACCAGCACGGTCTTGCGTCCGAGCCGGTCGGCGAGCGGGCCGGCCAGCACCGCGCCGATGCCGAGCCCGACCAGCGCCGCGCTCATCACCGGACCGAGCGCGACACGCGCAATGCCCCACTGCTGCACGAGCGACGGCGCGATGAAGCCGATGGCTGCCGTGTCGTAGCCGTCGGCGGCGACCACGAGAAAGCACAGCACGAGAATGATCCACTGAAACGGGGAGAAGCGTTGGCCGTCAATGAAGGCCTGGGTATCGACTACGCGTTCGAAGGTCTTCATTGCCGCCCTCCAGCAACGTGATGGACAAGCGGGGGCAACGCGCCGGCGGGGCCGACGCGATCGAGCGTTTCCATTGCGATGTCTCCTGAGATCAATGTCGTTCTTTTGCGGCGCCGTGCCCGCGGGTGCGGGACGGCCGGTGTCTGCCACGGCGCGCCGCAGCGCCGTGGCGTGAGAGGTTCGTGTCAGCGCTCGCGCAGCGTGAGCGCGACACGCGCGACGTCTTCGCCGCCGCCGCCCCGCTCACCTTCCCCGCCACATTCAGCCAGTCTGCGCTGGCTCCCTTGTTTTGTTAGGCATCCGAATCTCTCCCATGAAGGGCATACGCCAAAGCGTGTCCTGTGTCTCCAGCGAAAAATCTTCGTCGATTCCGCCTGCCTGAAGTATAGGCAGACGGCGCCGGGAGATCATGGACAAAACTGTGGAAAAACAGGACAATCTGTACATCTCAGGGAAGGCGACATGAGGAAAATCCCTAGTTACGAGCTGTACGGAGAAGCGTCGGCCGCGCGTCCGCCGTGGCATGACGCATTCAATTTCGAGTGGATTCCCGAGCGCAGCCGGCCGAACGACTGGAACATTCCGGCGCACCGTCACGACGCGCTGCTGCAGTTTCTCTACATCCGCAGCGGTCGTGGTCACGTCGTCATCGAGAGTGAAAAAACACCGTTTGACCCGCCCTGCCTCGTGATTCTTCCCGCGCAGGTGGTGCACGGTTTCGCGTTTTCGCCGGAGATCGATGGCCTTGTCGTCACGGCGGCACAGCGCGCGCTGGAGTCCATCGCGAAGTCCGTTTCAACGTCGCTAGTCGCGGTTCTCCAGCGCCCCGCCGTCATTCCGGTGCGCGGGTCAGCAGCCAGCGACGAGACGCTGATGCCGCTCTTTCATCTGCTCGAGACTGAATTTCGCCGCGGCGCGGCCGGTTATGCGGCAGCGGGCATGTCGCTGTTAATGGCACTTTTTGTACAGGCGGCACGGCTTATCGACGATGCCAACGTGCCGGTGGCCGCGCTCGCCGCGCGGCGCAGTCTGCAAATCAGACGCTTTCGCGAGCTGATTGCCCAGCACTTCCGGGAGCATCGTCCGGTCGAGTTCTATGCAGCCGCGCTCGATGTCACCCCGCCGCAACTCGGGCGCATCTGCCGCGAAGAACTCGGTTCGTCACCCACTGCGCTGATCAACGACCATCTGATTCGCGAAGCGCAGCGCGATCTGGTCTACTCGGGCATGACCGTCAAGCAGATAGCGCACAGCCTGGGATTCGAGGACAGCGCCTATTTCAGCCGCTACTTCCGCAAGCAGACAGGCGCGACGCCCCGCGAATTCCAGAGCGCTGCACATCGCGACCTGGCATTGGGTCCGTCGTAGCGCGATACGCGAAAAGAACCGCAGCGGGTGTGTGATAGCGGCGTATCGGCTTACGCTGCGACACTACCCAGCGCGGCGGCACGAATGAGCCGTGTCTCCTGTGCCGTGATCAGATGGCCCGATGCCTTGAGATAGGCGGGGAAAGCCGGATGCGTATCGCGTGCGAGGCACCGTCGTTCGTAGTCCGCAAGATCGTCATACCCCCACAGGTGGGTGAACTGGTTCTGCTGCCCCACCAGGCTTGTCCAAAAGCCGAGCGGGTGCCCAAGGGTCTCGAGCAGGATCGGCATGGCGAGCCGGTCAAACACCTCGATGAACTCGGGCATCTTGCGCAGCGCGATGGTGTAGATCCGGAAATCCACGAGAGGCTTTGCCAGATACATCGGATTGCGGCTCATGCGTGCACCTTCTCTTTGCTGGTCGTGGCCTTGTTGGCAATGGCGTTACCCGCGACATAGCCGAACGTCATGTTGGGACCATGGGTGATACCGGCGCCCGGATAGTTGCCGCCCATCACGCTGCGTCGGTCATTGCCAACCGCGTAAAGGCCCTCGATCTCGCTGCCGTCGGCGCGCAGCACCTCGCCGGTGACGCTGGTCCGGAGGCCGTCGAACGTGCCCAGATCGCCCATCACCACCTTCACCGCATAGAAGGGGCCGGTCGAAATCGGCGCCACGCAAGGGTTGGGCTTGTTGTCCGGATCGGCGAGATAGCGGTTGAACGACGTGCGGCCGCGATTGAATGCCGGGTCTTCGCCGCGCACGGCATCGGCGTTGTAGGCGCGAATCGTCTTCTCGAGCGCATCGGGAGTAATGCCGCAATTGCGGGCCAGCTCGCCGATCGTCTCGCCCTTGACGAGGTAGCCTTTGCGCAGCAGCGGTCCCACCGGCATCGGCGCGGGCTTGGCATAGCCCAGGCCATACTTGCCCAGCGCGACCTTATCGCAGATCAGCCACATCGCCGTCTCGCGCTCACCTTCGCAGGCACGGATCAGCGCCGAGCCAACGTCGTGGTAGGAGTTCGATTCATTGGTGAAGCGCTGACCGCTGCGCAGCACGCCGATCACGCCGGGCTTGTAGCGGTCGAGCAAATGCGGGAACACGCCCGTGCGGCCCTTGCCGAAAGGCACCTTCGACACAGGCATCCACGCCGACGCATCGGGGAAGCCAAGCTGAACGGCGCCCCCCACCTTCTCCGCCATGGTCAGTCCATCGCCCGTGTTGCCGACGGGCGTGGGCGAGAGATGTTCACCTCCACGCTTCACATGCGGATAGACCTGCGCAATGCGCCTGAGATCGTGAGGGAAGCCGCCGCAAGCCAGCACGACGCCGTGCCGGGCGGCGACGCGCAGCTCACCGTCCGCTGCGCTCGCGAGCACGCCGACTACCTTGCCCTGCTTGCTCAGCAGTTGCTTCACGGGTGTCGAAGTGTGGATCGGAATACCGATCGCCAGCGCCGACTTCGCCAGCCTCGCAGCGAGCGCGTTGCCGCTCGTTACGTTGATCCCCCGGCGGTAAAGCGCCAGCTCCTTGATGTGCGTAGCTAAACGGCGAGCCACATAGCAGAACGAAACAATCGACCTGGTTGCGCGGAAGAAGTGCTTGAGGTCCGCGTTGGAGGAATTGAACATCATCCCCATGAAGGTGATCGTCTCGAGCGGCGGCTTGAGGCGTCGCATGTCCTTGCCCAGTCCGCGAATATCGTAGGGTGCGGCGAGGATCGAGCGGCCGATGTCCGCGCCGCCGGGCGCATCCGGGTGATAGTCCGGATAGAGCGTGGGCACGAACTTCATCTCGGTCTCCCGCTCGAAGAACTCGACCATTTTCGGCCCGTTCTCGATAAAGCACTGGACCGAGGCGGCATCGTAGTTGCTGCCCGTCTCGCTCATCATGTATTCGCGCACGCGCTCGACGGTGTCCGCCGGGTTCTGCTGCCGGCCATATTTGCTCAACGGAATCCACAAGACCCCGCCCGACAGCGCGGTAGTACCGCCGAACACAGGCTCCTTTTCGAGCACGATGACATCGAGGCCGCGCTTCTTTGCGGTGATTGCGGTGGCGAGGCCCGCTGCCCCAGATCCGACCACGACCAGATCGCAAGTGATCTCCTTGACCATATCCACTCTCCTTTTCGTTATGGTGTGTTGGCGCTCACGCGGCCGGGGTGGCGTTAAAGCCAGGGCGCGGAACCATGTCCATCAGCATGCAATCGAGCCCGCCGTCGACGAGCACTTCGGAGCCATTGACGTAAGCTGCGAGGTCCGAGGCGAGGAACATTGCCGGGCCGGCGAGATCCTCCGGCTCGCCAATGCGGCGGCTTGCGGTGGCAGCGGCACGGCGCGCCTCGAAGCCAGGCTCCTCGTAGAACTTCGCGGACAGCGCGGTGCGGATCATGCCGGGCAGCACGCAGTTGCTGCGCACGCCGCGCGGGCCCCACTCTGCCGCCAACTGCCGCGAGAGCAGCAGCACGCCCGCCTTGCTCGGGCTATAGGAACCGCTATTAGTCTGCGGATTGAACGCCGCAATCGAGGCAACGTGCACGATACTGCCCTTGCCTGCGGCCAGCATGTCGCGCCCGAATGCGCGGGCACAGAGAAGATAGCCCGTGAGGTTCACGGCAATGGCCTGGTTCCAGTCCGCGATCGAGACCGTCTCGAGCGATCCGGCGCGTAGCAGTCCTGCATTGTTGACGAGCACGCTGGCCGAACCGAGGGCTGAGCGAACCTCGTCGGCGGCTGCGCCAACCGAAGCCTCGTCCGACACGTCGCAGCCGAACGCCTGCGCCACGGCACCTGCCTCCCGCAGCGCGGCGGCGACAGCTTCTGCGCCAGCAAGATTGCGGTCCACAAGCGCTACATGCGCTCCAGCACTGGCGAAGGCACGCGCGATGCCGGCACCAATGCCACTACCCGCGCCCGTGATCACGCAGACCTTGCCATTGAAGTTCAGCCCGTAGGAGGCCGAGGCGGCTGCGCGATTTTCAATTTGCTGTGCCATGCAATTTATCCCTTAAATTTTCCGTGGATTTGCGCTACCTGAAATCCGTATCGCCATTGAACGCCTCACGCGCCTGTGGAACAATGGACAGAGATTACATATAACAGGACATACCGTGCATCATGGCCCATGACCAACAGCGCCGCCGGAGCGTTCTGCACTTCGCGCTCTACGGTGCGGAAGCCGGCCAATCCTGGGTCGACATGGTGCATTACGAGCCCATTCCCCTGCGTGCCGGCCGTTTCGACTTCGAGATCAAGCCGCACGTTCACGACGCGCTGATCCAGGTGCTCTACGTCACCCGCGGGGGCGGCGAAACCTTCATCGACGGCAGAACGTGGGCGGTCGTTGCGCCATGCCTGATCGTCGTGCCAGCGCACTCGGTCCACGGGTTTCACTTCCGCAGCGACATCGACGGTCACGTCATCACCGCGGCGCAGCCTGCGCTGGAATCGCTGGCGATGACAGCCGCGCCCGAGTTGCTGGAATTCATGCGCACGCCAACGGTGCTCTCGGTCGATCCCGATGTCGAACGCGGCACACCGCTGGACACGCTTTTTCAGTCGATCGGGCACGAGGCTCAGAGCCACGAGCGCTGGCAGTTCACCGCAGGCGCGGCACTGGCGATCGCCCTCTTCGTCAAGATCGGGCGCCTCAGCGAGAGCGCCCGTCTTTCGGCCAGCTCAGAGCAGCGGACAATGGCGGCGCGGATCGAACGGTTCCGCGCCCTGCTCGACCGCCATTGCCGTGAGCGGCGGCCAGTCTCCAGCTACGCCGACGAAATGGGCGTGACCACTGGCCAGCTCTCCCGCATCTGCCGCGCCACCTTCGGGATCTCGGCAAGCGAGGCCATCGACGCACGCTCGATCCATGAGGCCAAGCGGCTGCTCGGCTATTCGACGCTCAGCGTGAAGCAGATCGCCAGTGAACTGGGGTTTCAGGACGAAGCCTATTTCGGGCGTTTTTTCCGCAAGCAAACGGGACTCCGGCCTACCGAGTACCGCCTGGCGGCCCACGATCGATCCTTGCCGGGCACGGACTGACCCGACCGCCCCCGTACCCGTTTCAGACCGACAGCCCGCCGAGCTTGACGAACAGGTGCTCCGGCCCGGAGTTGGTCAGATTGTTGCCCCGCACATACTGGATCGGCCTTGCCGGATCGAGCGCAATGGCGCCGATCTTGCGGGACAGAGCCTTGGTCGCGATCAGCGTCTCCAGCTTGGCGAGCGGCGCGCCAAGGCATTTGTGCACGCCGTTGCCGAAGCCCAGGTGGCCGCTGGAATCGCGGTCGATATCGAATGTCTCGCCGTCGGCAAACTTGCGGCTATCGCGGTTCGCCGCTGACAGCAGCAATCGCACCACCGCGCCCTTGGGCAGATCGATGCCTGCGACCGTGGTGGCTTCGGTGGTGATGCGGCTCACGCGCTGGACGGTGCCACGATAGCGCGCCACCTCCTCGACGAAACGATCGGCGTCGGCGGGGTTTCCGCGGATACGTCCCAGCAGATGCGGCTGTTCGGCAAGCATGCGGAAAGCATTGGCGACAAGGATGGTCGTCGTGTCGTGCCCGGCGATGAAGACGAAGGCGCACAGTTCTTTCGCTTCCTTTTCCGAAAGCAGACCGTCCTTCCACATGCGCGCGATATGCCCGCCGATCGACTGGCTATCGGTGAGAGCGAGCCGCTCCATCGCTTCCTTCAGGTATGCGAAGAAAGCCTGCGCGCTCTGCTCGTCGGTGCCGGTCCCCGGCGCGTTGCGGGCAAGGCGCCCGAAGTAGCTAAAGGTCTCGTCCGACCAGAACTTCATCTTCTCCTCATCCTCGTTCGGCACGTCGATCATCGTGGAGATGGTGGAGATGCTGAGCGGGATGGCGAAATCATTGACGACATCACCGCCACCTTTGGCGATCATCGCGTCGAGCAGGTCCTCCGCCCTTTGCGCGATCTGGTCAACAAACGGATCGAGCGCCAGCGGCAGGAAGGATGGCTGAACGACCTTGCGCAAGCGCGAATGGTCGGGCGCGTCGAACAACGTCAGGAAGGTCAGCGGCGGCGGGCTGACGACCTCGGAGGAAAACAGCTTCGGGTTGCGGATCGCCTGGTAGACATCGTCATAGCGCGAGAGGAACCACACGTCCGAAGTCGCCGACTGGCAACGCAGCACCGGCGCATGTTCCCGCATCCAGCGGTAGTGCTCGTAAGGGTCGCCTTGCGAGCCGTCGTCGACCACCTTGAATGGCTCCAGCCCCTCGGGCCAGTCCAGTTCGTGTGAATAGGCCGGAAGCGTTTTGGCCGTGAACGGGCAAACCTGCGGCGCGCTTTGCGGCACGGCAATTGGGGGCGCGGCGACCTTAGGGGCCGTCTTGCCCAGCGCCAGCCGCTCCAGCGCACGGCTCATCGTGGCCTTGGAATGGAGCGCATGCAGCGCAATCACTTCTTGTGCCTTGTTCAGGTCGCCCAGTTCGAAGGCGCCGACAATGTCCCGGTGCTGCTGGACGATATCGCCGACGATCTCGATCTGGTCGGTTAGCGCGCGCGCGATGAAGTCCTGCACGGCCAGTTGCCGGTAGAGCGCGATCAGCTGGGCGTTTCCGGAGGCTTCAATCGTGAACAGGTGGAAGGCGTAGTTTGCCTCGATATAGCGCGCCACGTCAGTAAAGCGCTGCCCGGACACGAACGGCGCCGTCGCCTCGGCGAGCTGGCGGAAGCGGATCAACTGTTCGCTCGACAGCCGGCCCATGGTCAGCTGGGCGGCCCCCAGTTCGAGTGCCATGCGCAGGTCGAAGGCTTCATCGACATCGACAGGCGCGATGCGCTCTTCGCCGGTCTGCACCACCAGGCCGGTACCGGCGAACTTCTCGTAATAGAAGTTGCGCGGCGCGAGCCCTTCGGCCGAGAGGTGGTTGCGCACCGCATCGACCATCGGCGGCGGGCCGCACAGGTAGACATCCGCGTCGCCGTCGTTGAGCTGCGAAGGGATGATGTGATGCGTCACATAGCCCTTGTGGGGGTGGGCACTGTCGGGGCTGGCGACGGTGCAGGCATAGGTGAAGTTCGGCAGACGCTCTGCATAGGCTTCGAGCCGGTCGACGCCAACCAGATCCTCATCGGTGTTCACGCCCAGGATCATGTGAACCGGGTACGGGCTGCCGCCGTCCTCGACGATCTTGTCCAGCATCGAGAGGAACGGCGCGAGGCCCGTGCCACCCGCCAGAAACAGCACCGGGCGCTCGATCTTGCGCAGATAGAAGCCACCCATCGGGCCGCGAAACTCGATTTCGTCCCCTGCCTTGGCGCTTTCGCACAGCCAGGTCGACATCGCCCCTTGGCGCACGTTGCGCACAAGGAAGGACAAATGCGGCTCCGACGGCCCCGAACTGAAGGAGTAGGACCTTGTTTGATCGGTTCCGGGCACGCGGATGTTGACGTACTGGCCAGGAAGGAAGCTGAGATTCGCGCGGTTCTCCAGCTCGACCGAGAAGGCGATCGTGCTGTCCGACGCGCGCTGGCAGGCGACAATGCGCCCCCTGTGGGAGCTCGGCCCGGTGCCGGAGACAGCGGAGTTCGTGGCGATCTGGATTACACAATCGGAACGCGGACTCATCTGGCAGGTGAGAACCTTGCGCTCGCTCACCTCCTCCGGGCTGAGCGCATCGTCCACGCAGTCGCCCAGCACGTACTCGCCTGACTCGCAGACTGCCTTGCAGGTACCGCACACGCCATCACGGCAATCGAGTGGAATATTGATCTTCGCGCGAATCGCGGCATCGGTGATGCGCTCTGCGTCCGCGCACTCTATGAAGCGGGTCACGCCGTCCTCGAAACGGAGTGTGATCTGATGGGCCATGGCGGTGTCTCCTCTAGGGCCGTCCGAACTTCGCGCGCCGCTGGCGAAGGTTCGGACGGGATGGCGCGCGGTATTTGCATTTCTCGCAAGCGCCCGGTGGGTTTGATGCCGCCAATTTAGAGCCTGAGCCGAGTTCCGCTCAATGGACAGAGACGACGTTCACCCGGACAAAACGTGCATCGCGATGGGGTCTGGATGTCCGTAGCAATTGCTACCGCACCAGCGTTTCGCGTCCAGAAGGTACAGACTGAGCACCTGACGTGAACGGCACGACGGGCGAAAACCCGCCAGGAGAACGGCTCGCTGGCCCGCCCCTGACCAGGGAGCGCACAGCGGCCTCAGATCGTCGTTGGGACGCCTTTTACCGTCGAGATATGTCGGCGCATTGTTCGTCGGTCCAGACGAAAGGCGTTTGCGCGTACAGCGGACCATCAGTCAGCAACAGCCCGCGCTGTGGTTTGGCGCTGAGAGAAACACCTTTCACCGGTCAAGGTACATTTCGCAACACTACAAATAAAAGCCCGCTCGCGGCGGGCCTAGCTTCCTGGTGACCTCTTGCGGTCGTATAGACGCGCCCAAGCGCGGCAATCAACGATCCGAACAGGCCACACTGCCTCTGCGAACGGGCGCCAATGAAAGTGCCTGCCGGGCCCCGCGGACCCATCCCGACAGCACGACCCAGGCAGAAACGCCAGCGAAGCACCCCCACCCCGCGCGGCTGGCCGGCCGATCACGCTATGAGGGAGCCGTTGCGCACAGGTTGCCTGCGCCTGCGCTCAATTTCGCACACCGCGCGCTCGTGAAAAGGAGACCGACGTGTGCCTGCCCCATCCGCATTAGTGAATGGCCATCTGCACGACCTTCACGATGACGAGACCCACTGCGACGACGAGATACGTGCGCAGCACGCCCATCCACACGCGCGTCGACAACGTCAGGTGTTGCGGCGCCGACAGGTCGTCGAGCGGCGGCATGCGCCACGTGTTGCGCAACGCCTTGAGGGCTGGCTTGTTGAGCGCCGGCGCATCATGGTTGACAGCCTTACCGCGCGCCTTGCGCGAGAGCTCCACCGCGACGTACACGGCGGCGGCAAGTCCACATCCGCCCACGAGAATCTCGACGATCGCCGCACCGCTGATATCCGGAAATACGGTGGCGGACGTCAGGATGATCGACAGCACGACGAGCACGGCAATCACTGCACCCGTGAACACGTTCAGTTTCCTGGAATTCACCCACGGCCCAAGCACCGCCTTGTCGTTGCACAACAGCAGCAGGAACACCGTTGCGCTCGGCAGCAGCACGCCGGCGAGCGTCTGCACAGCCTCGGTCAGGAGGCCGAGCGGGCTGCCGGGCATCAGCACGAGGGCGGCAGCGAGCGCGATGATGCCGAAGTAGACGAGATAGAAGCCCTTCGCGTCGAGCACACTGCGATGCAGCGAGTGCTTGACCTTGAACACATCGCCGATCGCGTAGGCCGTCGAGAGCGAAACTGCGGCGGCACCGATGATCGACGCGTCGAGGAGCGCGACCGCAAAGATCGTCGCCGACGTCTGGCCGACATACTTGTGCAGGCCGGCAATCACCCCACCCGCATCGGTGAAATTGCCGAATTCGGGCCTGCCGTCAAACAGCGCGGCGGTGAAGGCCATCATTGCCACGGCGCCGATGATCACGAACGCGATGCCGATCCAGAGGTCGGCCTTTTCGTACTTCATGAAGCGCGGCGTGATGCGCTTGTCGATCACATAGCTCTGCTGGAAGAACAGTTGCCACGGTGCGACCGTCGTGCCGACGATGCCGATGACGAGCAGCATGACATCGGAGAGCTTCGAATGCTTCGGCCAGGTCGGCACGAGGAAGTCACGCGCAATGACTCCCACAGGCGGGTGGATCGACACGAGCACCGGAACGAGCAGGAGACTCAACAGACACAGCACGATCGCGAAGCGTTCGAAGCGCCTGAAGTCGCCGGTACTGACCGCGGCCATCGTCAGCACTGCAGCGATGCAGACGCCGAGAACCTTCGAGACGCCGAGGAAATCAAGTGCAAACGTAATGCCGATGAACTCGGTGACGATCGTGAGCGCATTGAGCAGGAAGAGATCGATGACGCTGAACGCACCCCAGAACTTGCCGAAGCGTTCGAAGATGAGGCGCGCGTGACCGACACCGGTCACGGCGCCCAGGCGCAGCACCATTTCCTGGTTGACGTAGAGAACCGGTATCAGCAGTGCGAGCGTCCAGAGCAGCGACGTGCCGTAGTTCTGCCCAGCTTGCGTATAGGTGCCGAACGCGCCGGCGTCGTTATCGCCAACCATGACGATGAGGCCGGGGCCAAGGATGGCAAGCAGCGTGCGCAGACGCGCCATCCAGTTGCTGCGCGGGGCGGTGTCGTGGTGGGAGATCGTGCCGAAGGCACCCTTGATATCGCCGATGTGTGCATCGTCGAGCACAGCGGCCCGGCGCGGCGCGATGTTTGCTGGTGTGGTGGACATTTTGTTTATTCCTTGGCAGGGCTTTTTAATTTGATGATCGAGGTGTGGCACTGTCTCGCCCTGCTGCCGGCCGGGAGCGATGGGGAGACAGGCGGTCACGCCAGGCCGTGTTAGTGAGCGAGTTTCCAGAGGGCCGCCCGGACCGCGGCGACCACGCGGGCCGATACAGGCGAATGGTCATCGAGCGCGAGCATGTCGTTGTAGTGCGTGCGAGCTTCTTCGACGCGCGGGAGTTGCGCAATGAGGAGTACGAAGCGCATGGTGATTCCTCCGATAGCTTGAAACGTGGCGCCGTCGACCGGGCCTTCGTTCAGTTCACACGGGCCGAAGTGCTCGGGCGTGCGGGAGGAACGTGTGCGGCCAGGAGGTCAGGCGAAGCGAGCGGCGTTCAGCGAGAACGCACGGCGAGTCATACTGGAACCAGGCTCAGGGTCGGGCATCGTGAACTCCTCCGTCGTTTGCGTCCGATTCTCGTTGAATGGACGTGGGTAACCGCATGCCGCTGCGCGCGACGTTCGGCGCGCGAAAACGGCGTGAGCATGCGGCGCCGCGAGCCAATGGCCCGACGCGCCGAATCGTCTGGACGAATGCGCGTAACAACGCACGCGTCAAAGACGGTGGCCAATCGAAGAGATGCGCGGGAAGAAACTGCGGAAGCTACTGCGGCGCGCACCGTCTGCCTGCTGGCAGGACGGCGGCTAGGGGAGAATCCAGGCGGGCGTCGTGCCGGTCAGGCAGAAAAACCGTTCGAAGGTCGACTACTGCTACTGTCCAAGGCATATGCCCCTTTCGTGAAAACATCCGAATTCTAGTGACGACGCTTGCACAGAGTCAACGATTTCTTTGAAGATTTTTCTTTCGATTCCGTTACTTGCAGTTGGATGCAAATCGTTTTGCTCTCCTCTTAGAATTGCATCTGCCCAACGGTGACTGCAGAGCTTGCAGTGTGGCAAAGGAGCAACGCGGGAACGCTAGTGCGCCGGGCTTGAATCCGTTCAGCGCGGCATGGGCACTGCAGCTTTTTTCAAACGAATAAGCACTGCCGGCAATTTTTGCTTGTGCGTTCATAAAAGGCGCGCATAGAATCCGCCCTGTCTCAAGAAACAGGAGAG
Source organism: Paraburkholderia sp. JHI2823 (assembly GCF_038900695.1). Taxonomy (NCBI): domain Bacteria; kingdom Pseudomonadati; phylum Pseudomonadota; class Betaproteobacteria; order Burkholderiales; family Burkholderiaceae; genus Paraburkholderia; species Paraburkholderia sp. JHI2823. Next base: position 19,070 of record NZ_JAYMRY010000018.1, read on the forward strand.
TCCTTCGTGGACGCAAGCCCTGGTAGTCGATCTCGTACGCCGGCGTGTGCCGGCACCCAGACTGCAATCGCGCGTTAGCGACGCCGGACCTTCCTTCCTGCCGCTGACTCCGATTGTCGGGTCAGCGCGCTTCTTCCGGACCGCCCGTGCGGTCCGTCTGTAGCTCGCTCCCTTTTTTGCTTAAGAACACCGACAGCGCTTGACTGCGCTGTCGGCGTGTCGCTTATCGAACGTTGCCCGGCCTGGCCGGGCCCGACGGGGGTTGAATCATGCATATCGAACGCTTTCTCCGCGTCTCACGCACTTACCTGCGTGCGACGCTGGCCGTCCCACCGCGCCGCGAACCTGACGGACCCAGCCAGCTCTGGCAGCCTACGTGCGCCCGCCCAGGCCGGGCAGTGCAACGCGACGCTTCAGCCGCGGCTCTCTGGGCGACCTCAACACGCAACGCTGGCGGTACATCATGGCCCGCCTGAGCGGGCTGTCACGAATACGACTCAATAAAACCGTGGCCCCGCGCGACTCGGCACAGGTCCCCCTTTCGCCATCGCTCAATCATCAGTTCATTTCCCAGAAGAAAATAAAATGATCTCCTTTGGCATGCCCACACAAAACGAAAATAGCACTGGCACGCGTGGCCTCCTCGCCCCGCCCTCGCGCGTGAAGCCGCTCAGCGCCATCGCAGCGCTGCTAGTCGCGCTGGCCGCGGGCACAACTGTTCCGGCTTACGGACAATCGGAGTCAGCCGCGCCAGGATCGGCGGAGAAGGCCCCTGCCGCAGCCACGAATACCGACGCAAACGCCGCACCGGAAGCGGCTGCCGCCGCGCCGACCGGTTTCTGGGAGCGCTCGAACCTGCTCGGCGACATGGGCGGACTGCGCACACTGCTGGGCGACCACGGTGTCACGTTCAACGCGCAGGAAACGAGCGAGGTGTACGGCAACTTCTCCGGTGGCATCTCGAAGGGCGCTTCGTACAACGGCGCCACACAATTTGGCCTTAGCGTTGATACCGACAAGGCATTCGGCTTGAAAGGCGGCACCTTTTTCGTCGATGCGCTACAGATTCACGGACACGGCATCACGGCTGCACGGCTGAATGCACTGCAAGCCGTGAGCGGCGTCGAGGCCGAAGCGACGACGCGTTTATGGGAACTCTGGTACCAGCAGGCGCTCGGCGACAAGTTCGACGTCAAGATCGGCCAGCAGAGCCTTGATCAGGAATTCATCATCAGCCAGTACGGCAGCACGTTCGCGAACGCGACGTTCGGGTGGCCCGTATTGGCGGCCACCGACCTGCCTGCGGGCGGCCCTGCTTACCCGCTGTCGTCGCTTGGCGTGCGCCTGCGGTTCAAGCCGAGTGATTCGATGACGATTCTCGGCGGCATCTTCGACGGCAACCCCGCGCCGGGCAATGGCGACCCGCAACAGCTCAACGCCAGTGGCACCCAGTTCAACCTGCACAATGGCGTCATGATAATCGGCGAGGTCCAGTACGCGATCAATCAGCCGCCGGCAAGAGGATCCGGGGCGTCACAGCCAGCAGGGCTGCCAGGCACCTACAAGCTGGGCTTCTGGTACAACAACAATCACTTCGCGGATCAGCACCTCGATACAAACGGCATCTCGCTCGCGAGCCCCGCGTCGAACGGCGTGCCGGCGGCGCATCGCGGCAACTTCAGCATTTATGCCGTTGCAGACCAGATGGTGTGGCGCCCGAGTGCCGACAGCCCGCAATCGGTCGGCGTGTTCACGCGTGTGATGGGCGCGCCGGGCGACCGTAACCTGCTCGACTTCAATATCAATGCGGGGATCGTGCTGAAAGCGCCGTTCAAGGGCCGCGACAGCGACTCGGTCGGGCTCGCTGTGAGCTACGCGAATGTCAGCTCGAGCGCGAGCGCGCTCGATCGTGACATCGCAACGCTCCAGACGCCGGGCCACCCCGTGCGCTCGGCGGAGACTGTGATCGAGGCGACTTACCAGTATCAGGTTGCGCCGTGGTGGCTCTTGCAGGGCGAACTCCAGTACATCGTCCGTCCGGGTGGCGGCATCCCCAATCCGAACAACGGCGGTGCACGCATCGGCAACGAGGCCGTGGCCGGACTGCGGACGGTCGTGACGTTCTGATGGTGTGACGCTCTGCGGCATCCCGGCCTGCCAGCATTTTCGCGATCAGGTCGGGATTCGCCTGGCAGAGCCGCGAACTGGCGACGGTAAGCGTGCTCGCCGCCCTGACGGGGGGCGATACGCAGCTGCAAGCGACCTGTTCCTCAAGACCCACCTGTTCGGCGACGTTTTCGAGCACGACAATCAATCGCCGGTGCAAATTGGAACAACGCCCCTTTCACCGGGGCGCCGGACAGCTTCGTCGGGTTCGCCGTGCCGACAACGAGCAATGCGTCGCCGGTTGGCACAGGGCGGCTCGGCGCGTAATCTTCGGTGTCCTGAAGACATGCATGCTTGCGGGTCTCTACCAGCTTCATCAGCACGCCGAGCGCATTGAGGCTGCGTGGAAAGCCTGCGTAACCATAAAGCTGCACCAGGATTTCTCGAACCTCGCTGATCGTCAGACCGGTATCCACCCCCTGATTCAACGCAGCAGCGAGAGTGTCCATGTTCGCTGCAGCAGCGAATGCCGCGATGGGTACGATCGCCTGCCGCCGGGCGGTCAGCGTTTTGCGCAATATTCGAATGCTTCTGACGCATGGCACTTCGTGCCACACATTACATCTCCTGTTCCACGGTCGCCGCAACGAACAGCAGTGAACCTGCTCTTCTTTGGGGTTGTAGCCCCCTCGTCCGGCATCCCTGTCCGCCGTACAGACTTTCCCGGATACCGCACAACCGGCTCTTGCCAATATAGCTAGATCTCTAATATAGTGGCGCAATACCTGCTGATGAAGGCGACCTTTCGCCGGGAGACATGACATGCTGACCCACCAGGAAAATGAATTACTGTGCCGCGTTGAAGGCGATGCCCCGATGGGCCAGTTGATGCGGCGGCACTGGACGCCGGTTTGCCTCATCGAAGAAGTCAGCGAGCCGGACGGCGCGCCGGTCAAAGCCCGCGTATTTGGCGAGGATCTCGTCGTATTCCGCGACTCGGAAGGCAGCGTTGGAGTACTCGACGAGTACTGTCCGCACCGTCGTGCATCGCTCGTCTACGGTCGCAATGAAGACTCCGGCCTGCGCTGCCTCTATCACGGCTGGAAGTTCGACGTCGCGGGCAACGTGCTCGAAATGGTGTCGGAGCCGGCGGCGAGCTGCATGACCGAAAAGGTCAAGCACAAGGCCTACCCGGTCCAGGAATGGGGCGGCATGGTGTGGGCGTATATGGGCCCGCAGGACGCCGTCCCCGAGTTCGTACCGCCGGCATGGGCGCCGACCGCCGACACGCGCGTGAGCATCGCGAAGGCGCTTCTGCCGTGCAACTGGGCGCAGATTCTCGAAGGCGCGATCGATTCCGCCCACAGCTCGAGCCTGCATTCGTCGGACTTCGTGCCGGCGCGCGTCGGCGGCGCCGAAGCGACTGGGAAGAACTGGTTGCGCCCGTCCACCGACAAGGCGCCGCGCCTGCAGGTCGAGCGCACCGGTTACGGCTTTCGCTACGCCGCGCTGCGCCGGCCGATCTTCAACGCCAACACGCACGACTACGTGCGCTCGACGGTATTCGTTGCACCCGCAACCGTACTGATCCCGCCGAACAATCTGTACAACGTCGCGAACGTCAACGTGCCGATGGACGACACGAACACGGCGTTCTACTTCATCGCCTGGGGCGATCCGGAGACGACGCCAGAAACTGAAACGTGGCGCAAGTTCCTGCGTCAGCAGGTCGGTGTTGACCTCGACCAGTACTATCGTCCGCTGCGCAATCACGACAACCGCTTCTGGCAGGACCGCCAGGCAATGAAGGCTGGCAATTTCACTGGCATTTCGGGCTTCCCGAACCAGGACATCGCGATGTGGGTCACCATGGGCCCGATTGCGAACCGCTCGGACGAGCGCCTCGGCGCGAGCGATCTCGCCATCGTCGAATTCCGTCGCCGCATGATCGATGCGATCGCCGAATTCGAAAGCGATGGAGAAGCAATCGGCACCGGAACAAAGGTGATTTCCCGCGAAGTGTGTTCGTACCAGGCTGTCGTGCCGAAGGAAATCGACTGGCGCACGTATGCCGCGCGTTACGTCAGCAAAAAGAATCCGGAGCCGGCCGACCAGCCATCCGCGCTCGCAACGGACTATCAGGTCAGGCAATAACGGGAGGCACGCGACCATGGAGCAGCGCCGTTTGCGTATCGGGGTCGCAGGACTGGGGCGGGCATTTTCGCTGATGCTGCCTACGTTCCTGCGCGACCCAAGAGTCCAGCTCGTCGCTGCGTGCGATCCGCGTGAGGAAGCGCGGCGGCAGTTCGCCGCTGATTTCGCGGCGCCCGTCTATGCGGACGTGGCGTCGTTGGCGCACGACCGCAACGTCGAGATCGTCTACGTTGCGAGTCCGCACCAGTTCCACGCGCAGCACACTGAAATTGCCGCGGCGAACGGCAAACACGTGCTGGTCGAAAAGCCGATGGCGCTCGCCGCTGCGGACTGCGATCGCATGATCGCTGCATGCCGCGCAGCAAACGTGCATCTGATCGTCGGCCATTGCCACAGTTTCGACACGCCGTACCTGCGTACGCGTGAATTGATCGACGGCGGCGATTTCGGCGCCGTGAAAATGATCCAGGCCGTCAACTACACCGACTACCTGTATCGCCCGCGCCGGCCCGAGGAACTCGCGACGGCCGAAGGCGGCGGCGCCGTTTTCAGCCAGGCGGCGCACCAGGTGGACATCGTGCGAATGCTCGCCGGCTCTCGCGCCTCGCGGCTGCGCGCAAGCGTCGGCCGGTGGGATCCGTCACGCCCGACCGAAGGAGCCTATTCGGCGCTGATCTGGTTCGAGAACGGTGCCTATGCCTCGCTCTCGTACAACGGCTACGGCCACTTCAACACCGACGAATGGAGCGGCTGGATCGGCGAGATGGGCGATCGCACGAGCCCCGACACCTATGGCAGCGCCCGCCGCCGTCTGGAGACACTCGCTTCGTCGGGCGACGAGGCGAAACTCAAGGCGGCCGGCACGTACGGCGGTTCGGCATACAAACCGCCCACGACCTCCGCGGACGGGCCGCAGCGATTTCATCAACATTTCGGCCCGGTCATCGTCTCCTGTGAACGCGCGGACCTGCGCCCGTTGCCCGACTCGATCGTCGTCTACGGCGACGAGCAGCGCAAGACGCTGCCGCTGCCTGTCCCTTGTGTGCCGCGAGCCGAAGTCATCGACGAGTTATACGGCGCGGTCGTTGAGGGACGGCCGCCCCTTCACAACGGCGAATGGGCAAAGGGCACGCTGGAAATCTGTATCGCGATTCTGAAGTCGAGCGAAACGGGAGCAGATGTAACGCTTTGATAGTCCGAGGTAGGCGTGAAAGCCCTCTTTGGAATGCTGGAAAACGGTCAACAGTCAGGGCGGGGCGCACACGCGCGCCCCGCCCTGCTTACCCAGCCAATACTGCGAAACGCAGCGAAAAATCAACCGCCCTGACGTTTTTCGTCAGCTTTCCTAATGAAATGCGGTCCACGCCGGTCTCGGCAATGGTACGCAGTGTCTCCTCGTTCACGCCGCCCGAGACTTCCAGTTCGGCGCGCCCTGCGGTCACACGCACAGCCTCGCGCATGGACTCGATCGAGAAATTGTCGAGCAGAATCGCCGCGGCGCCGCCAGCCAACGCTTCGCTCAACTCGTCGAGCGTCTCCACCTCGACCTGAACCGGCACACCCGCACCCAATGCCTGTGTGGCGCGTAGCGTCGACGCGATGCCGCCGCCAGCCGCGATATGGTTTTCCTTGATCAGGATGCCGTCGTACAGCCCGCGACGATGGTTTTCACCGCCGCCAACACGCACCGCGTACTTTTGCGCGAGGCGCAAGCCGGGTAACGTTTTTCGCGTGTCGAGAATCCGCGCGGATGTGCCTTGGACGATCCGCGCCATCATGCTCGTCTCGGTGGCCACGCCAGAAAGCAACTGGATGAAATTGAGCGCGGTGCGTTCGGCGGTGAGCATGCCGCGCGCCGGACCAGCGATCCGGCAGACGGCCTGCCCTTCGTGCATCCGTTCGCCTTCGCCGACGAACCACTCAATCGTGATGCGCGGGTCGACCTGCTGAAGTGTTTCGTCGAACCACGGCCTGCCGCACAGCAGGGCGGCTTCGCGCACGGTAAGGACGGCCTCGGCTGAAGCGTCGGGGTCGATCAGTAGTGACGTCCAGTCGGCCTCGCCGACATCTTCCGCGAGCGCCTCGCGGACGTTGCGCGTCATCGCCGCGCGGGTCATTCCATCCATTGCAGATCCGTATTCCTTGAGCGAGAAAGCAGCATGCAGTGACATGCTGTCGTGCCGGTCGTGGACGCGGCACGCCCGCCAATATTATTAGATCTATAATAAACGTTCTACCCGGGAATGACCTGAAGCGGCGCTATACCTTATTCCTGATCGAATTCTTCCCCGCGTGCGGCGATCAGGCTGCCCACTTCACGCGTCGACGGAATGCGTAGCGCCGGGTTGTCCGACTCCGATTCGTCGCGCGCCATGTTCTCGATGATCGTCAGCAGGACCTTTCGCGCAACGTTGATCTCGGTGGTTTTCAGGCCCCTGACGCTGATTTCGTTGACTTCTTCCGCGAGCGGGACGAGCTTGTTTTTCAGGCTCCGGCCACGCGGCGTGAGATAGACGTGCGTGTTTTTGCGATTGCCGGGCGCATAGCGCCGCTCCACGTAGCCGAGCTTTTCCATCGCCGACACCGCACTGAACGTGGTGGGCGTGGTGGTGCCGGTCTCGTCGCTGAGTTCCTTCTGCGTAAGCCCGTCGGTGACCCACAGCACACGCAGATACGCCCAGTGGCCGAACGAGACTTCATGCTGTGCCAGGCGCATTTGCAGACCGCGGATCATCGCGCGGCCCGCATCCTTGACCAGGTGAGCAAGACGATCGTCCGGCACTGCCTCGCGCCAGTGCCGCAGAATGGGATCCTCGCTCGCGACCCCGCCCTTGCCCGAAGTACGTGCTGCTGCCATACCTTCCTCGCCGTTATTGTGATCAGACTGATGACAATCATAGCGCTTCAGCAGGCGCGAGAGGCACTGGCGTCTCGCACCCGTGCCGCTCAGAACGTGTGGCGAATGCCCACGGTCACGCCCGCCTGGTCCATGCCAGGCGCGATGTCCACGCCCGTGCCGCGAAGGCCGACATCGGAAAACGAGCGATTGGAGACATACGCGCCTTCGGCGTACACGTCGGTGCGCCTGGACAGCGAGTAGTCGACGAGCAATGCCCCCATCGTCGGGCCGCCGTGCGGATTGCGAAACTGCGTGTGATAGACGCTGGCGGAAATGGCCAGCGGCGCATTCACCCGCCACGTCACCCCGCCCCAATAGAGCAACGAACTGGGCGGCACGTCCGTGTTGCGCGTGTTCAGCCAGCGCAGGCCCGCCAGCGTCGTGACCGGACCGAAGTCGTACGACACGCCGAGCAGTGCACGCTGCTGCGCGTTGCTCTGCGTCGCGATCGAGGTGCCCTGCAACTGGTCTTATTCTGGATTACTGATTACATCGGATATATCGTCGGTTTCCGCGCATCCCTTGCGCACCCGGCGCATGCGGGACGGCCGGACGCGCGACGGCACTAACCGCCGCCGCGGAAGGTCAGATCTTGAAGCGTTCCAGGCTGGCCGGGTGGAACAGTTCGGCAGGCTCGAGGCGACGGCTCGACAGGCCCTCGGCATGGTGCTGCGCGAGGAAGCGGTCGATCACGTGCTCGTTGTTCGCGAATCCGTACGACCAGAAGTCGTGCCCCATCAGTCGACGCGCGTTGCGCAACTGGTCCTCGATGAACGGCAGCGTGACCTTGGTCGCCGAGGTATCGCTCAAACGGGCCAACGCCACTTCCTTCGATTGCTCGAATGCCTTGGCGATCGCTCCGGGCAGCCACGGGTGCTGATCCGCGAGCGTCTTGCGAATCCCCAGCGTGTGCATGATCGGGAAGAGCTGCCTGCGCCCGTACCATTCGGCGGCGCTCTTTTGCGGGTCATCGAAGAGGTACTTGACCTTCGGATGCCCGCGGTCGAAGCACGACGGCGCGCGCGGTCCGATCACGCCGTCAATCTCGCCGTCGGCCAGCAGATTCGAGATCGTCCGCCCTTCGGGCGCGTTTTCAAGCACGACGCCTTCGGGCAGCTTCAGCGCGATCTTCTCCACGCGTGTCGGGTCCTCGTAGCCGCCCCGCACCCAGCGAATGTCCGACGCCTTCACGCCATACTCTTCTTCCAGGAACAGCCGGACCCACACATTGGCCGTGAGCTGGTATTCCGGCACGCCGATCCGCTTACCCTTCAGATCCTCGGGACGATCGATCCCACGGTCGGAACGCACATAGATCGAGCTGTGCCGGAACGCGCGCGAAGGGAACACCGGCACGGCAATGTAGGGCGACGTGCCCGCGGCCGTCTTCACCGAATAGCTGCTGAGCGAAAGCTCGCAAATGTCGTAGTCCGCGTGACGGAACGCGCGAAAGAAGATCTCCTCGGGGTCCTGCAGCATGAACACGGGGTCCACGCCGTCGATCTGGACCTCGCCGTCGATCAGCGGCCGCATCCGGTCGTAGTTACCAACGGCGATGGAAAGTGGAAGCTTGCTCATTCCTGCTCCTGTCTGACTGTCAAAATGCTGTCCGTCGCGCGCATCGTCACGCGCCGGTTTGCTGCGCCTGCCGCTCGCGCGGCACGCCGAAGAAGACGGCAACGCCGCCGATGAAAACGAGCACCGCGACCAGCAGGATGCCGGCCGAGAAGCTGCCGGTCACGCTCTTCACCCAGCCGAGGACGATGGGTGCGAAGAACGCGCCCACCTGACCGAGACTGCTGATCACGCCGATACCGCCCGCGGCCGCCTCGCCCTTGAGGTAGTTCGGCGGAATGGTCCAGATAATGGCCGCGGCCGCGAAATAGCTCAGCGCCACGAGACTCAGGCACGCGATGGCGGCAACCGGGTTGTGCGTCAGCACCGTGAGAAGTACCGCGCCCGAGGCGCCGGCTGTCGTCGAGAGCACGAAGTGCCAGCGGCGCTCGAGCCGCAGGTCGGAACTGCGCGCAATCAGCAGCATGGCAACGGCGCCGACGATATAAGGCAGCGCCGACATGAAGCCGATCTGCAGCAGATTGGAAACGCCCGCCTGTTTGATGATCGTGGGCGTCCAGTAGTTGAGGAGCGTTCCGCAAATGGGCACCGTGGCCCAGCCTGCGGCAATCACGTACACGCGCGGGTCGCGCAGCGCGGCAAGGAGCGTGCTCGGCGAGCTATGCGGCTTGCTGCGGCCTTCCTCGTCCAGCGCGCCAATGACAAGCCGCTTTTGTTCATCGGTCAGCCAGCGCGCGTCTTGCGGCCGGTCGATCAGGTAGAAGTAAGCCACGCCCCCCGCAATCACGGCGGGCAAGCCTTCAAGGAAGAACAGCCATTGCCAGTTGCGAAAGCCCCATACGCCCATGAAGTTTTGCAGGATGAACCCGGAAAGCGGGCCGCCGACGATGCCCGCAACCGCAATCGCCAGCAGGAACCGCGACGTGATGCGAGCGCGACGCTTCGACGGATACCAGTACGAGAGATAGAGGATGATGCCGGGCCAAAAGCCCGCTTCGGCCGCGCCGAGGAGCGTCCGGGCGAGATAGAACTGCCACGGCGCAGTCATGAACGCCATGGCCGTGGAAATGGCCCCCCATAGCAACATGATCCGCGTGACGGTCTTGCGGGCGCCAATGCGGCGCAGCAACAGCGTACTCGGCACTTCGAGCAGGATGTAGCCGATAAAGAACAGACTCACGCCGAGCCCGTACGCCGCGTCGCTCAGCCCGAGATCGTGCTTGAGTTGCAACTGCGCGAAGCTGACGTTGACGCGGTCGAGATAGTTGAGGACCCAGCACAGGAATAGAAAACTCATCAACCTGAGCGTGATCTTGCGGTAAGTCGCCTCCTCCGCCGCCGAATCGGCTACGGCAGACAGGGATATGTCCCCGGAGTGCAGCGTTGAATGTGCCATAACTGAATGTCTCCGAATTTCATTATGGATACCGGGTGGAACGGGGTCCATCTCGCGGCATAATTAGACGTCTAATATTAAGGTTACGGTGGCTTCATGCCGCTGGCAAGCGCGGGTTTATACCGAGAGCGACATCACAAATAATTGCTTTCCTTGACTTGCATCATTAGATCTCTAGTAATAACATGCGTCCATGTTGATGCAACACAAGACAGGATCGGTCGCAAGGAGACAGATATGGCAGCCCCCCAGAAAGACGGTTTTCTTCATCTGAGGATTGCGGAAAAGGAGAAAATCGCTCGAGACATCTGGCGCTTTGAATTGACCGACCCGCAAGGCGCACCGTTGCCGCCGTTCGAGGCGGGCGCGAACCTCACCGTCGTGGTGCCCAACGGCTCGCGGCGAAGTTATTCGCTGTGCAATGACTCGCAGGAGCGCGATCGCTACGTCATCGCGGTGAAGCGTGACGGCAACGGACGCGGCGGCTCGATGAGTTTCGTCGACGACACGGTCGAGGGCGACGCCGTGGACGTCTCTTTGCCCCGCAACGAATTTTCCCTCGATGAGCGCGCGAAATCGTTCATCCTCGTCGCGGGCGGTATCGGCATCACGCCGATGCTGTCGATGGCGCGGCAGTTGCGAGCGGAAGGCCTGCGTTCGTTCAAGCTGTACTACCTCGCTCGCGATCCGGAAGGCACGGCGTTCTTCGATGAACTGACCAGCGACGAATGGCGTGCGGACGTGAAGATGCATCACGATCGCGGTGACGCGTCGAAGGCCTTCGACTTCTGGCCCGTATTCGAGAGGCCAAAGTCGGGGCAACACGTGTACTGCTGCGGCCCGCAGGCGCTCATGGACACCGTGCGGGACATGACCGGCCACTGGCCTTCAGGCACGGTACACTTCGAGAGCTTCGGTGCAGGCAATGCGAATGCACGTGAGAGCACGCCGTTCACGGTGCGGCTTTCACGCAGTGGCGCGTCGTTCGACGTTCCAGCCAATCGCTCGATCCTCGAGGTGCTGCGCGACGCGAACGTGCGCGTGCCCAGTTCCTGCGAGAGCGGCACCTGCGGTTCGTGCAAAACCGCGTTGTGCTCGGGGGAGGCGGATCATCGGGATCTCGTGCTGCGCGACGACGAAAAAGCAACGCAGATCATGGTCTGCGTGTCGCGCGCGAAATCCGCGGAGCTGGTTCTCGATCTTTGAGTTGCGCGGGACACGAACACCTACGGTTTTGCTCAACGGGGCAGCACACTGAAACAGCAGGAGTCATTGAACATGACGGACGAAACTCCTCCACGAACGCCTCCGGCGCGAGATAGCGATGCCCCGGCGCCGGCCAGCGACAATAGCCTGGTCTGGAATGACGCGCGACTCCTGGGCTTCGCGCAAATGGACGACATTCATAAGGAATTCTATACGGTCGCACTGCGGCTGGTGACGTGCACGGACGCAACGGCGGCAGCAGCACTGGATCTGTTCGAACAGCATGCCGTTAGCCATTTCGAGCAGGAAGACGAGTGGATGCGTACGACGAACTTCCCGCCCCGCGACTGCCACATCGAAGAGCATGCGGCCGTGCTGAAGTCGGTCGGTGACGTGAAGGCCGCGGTCGCGGAAGGGCGGGCCGGAGCGGAACTGACCCGGGCTCTCGGCCTGCGTCTTTTCGACTGGTTTCCCGGTCATGCGGACTACCTCGACTCGGCACTCGCTGCATGGATGACGAAGCAGAGGACAGGCGGCAAGCCGCTCGTGTTCAGACGTTCGATTTGATTGGGCGTGAAAACGGTGCCGCCGATGCTCATCGCACCGTGCACTTATCGCCTGATCTCATCGAGGCGCGATAGAAAAGTTCATGTACGTCGATCTCCTTGAGGTCCTCCGCACGGTCATCAACAGGCTTTGCGCAACAGCGTTTCGATGCGTTTCAGCGCGGATTCCGGTCGTCCGAGCGCAAGCATCGATCTCGCCACTGCAAAGGCGGACTCGGACGTCCGGTTCGTTCGGATACCCAGTTCGATGAAACTGAGCAGGTCCAAAACTTGTGCCGTAGCGCTCTCCGGATCCCGGTTCCAGGAAAAGCTGATCCTCGTGCGAAGTGATGAAAGCAACACCAGATAGTCGTCGGCCTGGAGCACTTCCCTACATCTTTCCATGAAGCTCCCCGGATCGCCCGCTCGTGGCAGGCCAGGTTTGTCGTGCTTACGTTCCGACCAACAGGATCCGCTCAAACAACGGTTCAACTTCTACGATGCTGGGTGGCTGCGACTGTGTGAGCGGCCTCGAGGACGGCGCACGCTGCGGGACAGCGGGAGAGGCTCAGCAATACCTGAACAACTCTCAAGTTTCGCAGCTTGGGGCAAGGCGATGAACGGTGAGCGCAAGCAAATGACGTCGTCCGCGGTTCTTTGACCGCTGCCGACGGGTGCGCATAGCGCGCCTGTTCGGCAACTTTTAATGTGTGACGGAAAGGTGGGCAGCCGACTGATCTTGTTTGTCCGTCGGAAGGGCTGACCCAAAGCTGCGCCACCGTTGGCCGAGATATGTTCGACAGCCAGGAATGGCGAGCCACTGGTGGGATGAGGAGTCAATTCGCGGTTCGTTCAAGTGTAGTCCGAAAGCCGGTGGGGCGGGAGAAAACATTCGCCCGGTTTGCGGCGCCATGCGCGTGCCATACCGAGTCTTTCGCCGCTGTACGAATTGCATTGCTTTTGGACGGGAAAAAAGCGCTCGCGCCTTCATTTGCTGTGCCTGCGCGCTGGTAAATTATTGGGGTGACTGGCTCGCGCTCGTGCACTGCCTGGCCCGCGCTTGGCACACGCAACAAGCAGGGCCTGGAAAAGCCCTGAGCTGTTGTGAGGTTGTGAGGCCAGCAAACGGAGGTGAGGCATGAGACTGGCTGACTTCATGGTGTGCAACACCGAAGCTATCCTCGCGCAATGGGAAGCCTCTGTGGTCCCCGTGACGGGGGCGGCGGCAAGCGCAGAATGGACCGTTTTGCGCGACTCTGCACGGCAGATACTGCAGACCGTGGCGAAACAGATCTCGGTCCCGCAAACGAAAGACGCCCAGCAGGAGCAATCCCGGAGGCGTCTGTCGAGGACAGTCGACGACGCCGGAGAAATGACGGCCGCGCAGACCCTTGCCCTGATGCGGGCGCAACGTGGTTTCAGCATTAACCAGATGGCCCTTGATTACCGCGCGCTGCGAGCCAGTGTGCTTCGACTGTGGGCGGACAAAGCCAGGCCGGACGCTCTGGACCTGGATGACATCATCCGGTTCGACGAAGCCATGGACCAGGCGCTGGCAGATTCGGTCGCGTTCTTCAACAAGGAGGTCGAGCAGGCTCGCAATCTCTTGCTCGGGATGCTCGGGCACGACATGCGCAGTCCGCTGCAGACGATCGTGACAACGGCGTCTCACCTTGCGGCGCTCAATGCCGGTGAAAGCGTTTCGGACGCTGCTTCCCGACTCATCAGGAGCGGCGCCCGCATGCAAAGCCTGCTCGAAGATCTTTGTGACTTCAACCGGACCAAGCTGGGGTTGGGGATCAAGATCGACCCCCACGACGTCGATCTCGCGGAAGTGCTGATTGACGTGATCGACCAGTTGCGCGCGGTGCATTCCGATCGCAGGATCGACGTGGAGGCAAAGGGCAATCTCCACGGGACATGGGACGGGCGGCGGATCCAGCAACTGCTAGGTAATCTCGTCGTCAACGCCATCAAATACGGAGCGCCGGACACTTCGGTTCGCGTGCTGGTAACCGGAACGGATGACGAAGTCCGCGTCGAGGTCTGGAATCGCGGTCCGGCGATCGATGGTACGACGATGGAATATATGTTCAAGCCGCTCCAGCGCGGCTTGCATGAGCCGGCCCGACCCCGGGACAGCGGAGGGCTGGGATTGGGCCTGTACATCGCCACTGAGATTGCCAAAGCGCATCACGGTGAGATCCGCGCGCAGTCCGATGAGACGCAAACCATCTTCTCCGTGCGACTGCCGCGCCGGAATTACGAATGATCGCCGGGCGGGTCGAGTGCACGGCCCGCACGGCCCCCACGACCAACAGAATCCAGTGCTGCCGGAACGAAGACGCGCCCGCAGCGCAGCGACAAACACTCTCACCAGGCGGGAACGACAGATGCTGTCTCTTCGTGCTTTCCGGGGAAATCGATGATACCTCAACCGCTGCCCGAGCCGGGCGTCGCTCAGATCCTGATCGCAGAGGATGACGTCCTCGTCCGCCTGGCCCTGGCCGAAGCACTACGTGCGGTGGGCTTTGGCGTGATCGAGGCGAGTTGCGCAGATGACGCGCTGGCCTATATCCGCGCTGGTGGCACGGTCGACCTCGTGTTTTCCGATATTCAGATGCCGGGCAAGGTTGACGGTCGAGAGCTGGCTGCGCTGATCGCCAGCGACCATCCCGGCATTCCCGTCATCCTCACTTCCGGCGACACGGCGCTCGCCGGGAACCTGCCAGCGGTGCTGTTCGTCGCCAAGCCATACAGTCTGGCACACACGGTGGCGTTGCTTCTTTCAGTGCTGGACCGGCTTCCACCCAAAGGGCATTCGTGAGTGCACCTAACATTCTGATCGTTGACGCAGACATATGCGTTCGCACTCCGCTTGCAGAATATCTGCGCGAATGCGGGTACCTCGTCATGGAGGCGGTTGACAGCGGCGAGGCCCGATCCCTGCTCGCCGACGATCCTTCAGCCGTCGATATCGTGCTGGCGGACGTCGGGGGTGAAGAGCGCAGCGGATTCGCCCTGGCGAAGTGGATACGAGGGCGATTTCCCGACATCCGGGTGATCCTGGCTGCAAGCATTGCCGGGTCTGTCGAAAGAGCCGCACGGTTATGCGATGAGGGCCCCGCGCTATCGAAACCCTACGATCACCGGGTGGTGCTGGCGCAAATCCAGCGGCTGCGAGCAGGCGCAAAACGCACGCCAAAATGATTGTTCGGTCCACTCGCAATCCGTTGTGCCCTCGTACGTGAGCCACCGCGGCGGTAGTCACGCTCGTGTCGACGCCGCTGCACCGCCTGGTAACTGGTTTGGCGTTCTTTGCCGCCGGCGTCAATCCATTTTTCAATGACCTCCCCGCTTCCCGTGACGATCCTCCACCGGGTCCTGGACAGCCGCGAGAGCCTGCATTGCCCGCTACAATAGTTTTCACGGTAGCTAGCTCCACGCTCGACACGTGAACAGGCGCCGTATCGCAGGAGCCGATCATGGCTGAACCGTATGGGCTTGTTGACGACATGTCTTCGATGACACCAATCGTCGCAATCGGTGCATCGGCCGGCGGCATCACCGCCTTGCAGAAGTTGTTCGAGACGCTGCCTGCCAGGTTGCCGTACGCGTTCGTCGTACTGCAGCATCTGCCGACGGGGGAATGCAGTCGTTTGGGGCAACTTGTCGCCGGATGGACCTCCATGCCCGTCCTTGCCGCTGCCGACGGAACCGTCCCCCAGCCGCGCTGCGTCTACCTGCCGTCGCCGGCTCATATTCTGACAATCGAGCATGGTGCGTTCCGGACCAGGCCGGCTGATGGCGGCGGGCGGCGACCTGGCATTGATACGATCGACACATTTCTGGAAAGCCTCGCGCGGCACGCCGGTCCCCGTCATATTGCCGTGATCCTTTCCGGCACCGGCATGGACGGGACAGCAGGAGCCATCTGCATCCGCGAAGCAGACGGGGTCGTGATCGTTCAGGATCCGCTTACGGCGACGCATGACGGCATGCCCAACGCCGTCATGCAGCGCGGGATTCACGATCATGTGCTTACCGTCGGAGCGATCGGACATCAACTCGTGGCTTGCGCCGATCCCCGGTACACAAGACCCGAACGGTCGGTGGACTGGAAAGGCGAGATGTCCGGAACGCTCGGCCGCATTATCGACCTGATCCGGCAGCGCAGCGGTTTTGATTTAAGCGGATACAAGCCTTCACCGCTGTTCTGGCGTATCCAGCAACGCATGGACACGCGCAAGATCTGGGCGTTCGACGACTACGCGTCGCTCGTCGAGGACGACCCCGTCGAACTGGAAGCACTAATGCGTGGTATTCCGATCCATGTGACGGAATTCTTTCGCGATGCGAAGGCGTGGGAAGTGCTCCGATCGGATGTGCTCGTGCCTCTGATAACGAATGCGGGAAAGAACCCCGTGCGAGTCTGGACGCCGGCCTGTTCCACCGGCGAGGAGGCCTACTCGGTCGCGATGCTTCTCGATGAAATCTCAGACGGGAGCGGCCGACGCGGCAATTTCCAGATCTTCGCGACCGATGCAGCGCCAGAGCTGGTCGCGAAAGCCAGCCGTGGTGTGTTCCGGGCAGATGCCCTGGCGGCGATATCCGCTGCACGCCGGACGCGGTTTTTCTATCAGGTCGATTCCGCATTCCGGGTGAAGCGCCATCTGCGCGAAAGGCTGGTATTTGCCCCGCATGATCTTCTCGCCGATCCGCCGTTTTCCGGCCTTCACCTGATTACGTGCCGGAACCTGCTTTTCTACCTTGAGCCGGAGAGCGTCAACCACGTGCTGCATGTCCTCCATGGCGCGTTGCGGATGGGCGGTTTTCTTTTCCTCGGGAAGAGCGAGCCGTACTCGCTCGAACGGCAGGCCTTCGCCACCGTGTCGAGGGAATGGAAGATCTACCGGAAAGTCGGCCAGATGAGCCCGCCCCGCAGACCGGCGCTGCCAAAACCCGCCGCCACCATCGGGCCCCACTACGCAACGGCGCTTCGCGTTGCGCTGGAACAGTTCCATGTGCCGTGCGTGCTCATTGACGACGAAGGCAGCGTCCTGCGCGTCTACGGCGAGGCCAGCGAGGTTCTCAGCCTGCCAGCAGGCGAACCGACGCTGAGCCTTCCGGAGCTCGTGCCGCGGCAGTGGTCAGCACACCTTCGTCTTTCCATACAGCAGGCGTTCGCCGAGCGCGTGCCTGTCACGCTCACGGGACTGTACGACCGCGGGACCGGAAAAGCGTCCCTCAGTGTCCGGCTGACGCCCCTGCAAACCTCGGAGGACGCCGTCTGGGACCGGATGCTGGTGTCTTTCATCCGTGGACAAGGTTCATCGGAGCACCCCGATGACGGCGCCGGCGCGCCAGAGCTACCGGCCCCGCAGACCAATGACTCCGTGGACTGGCAGAACGAATTTCGCGTGTCGCGTGAAGAACTGGAGGCGTCCAAAGAAGAACTGCTGGCACTCAATGAAGAACTGCAGGCGTCCAACGAACAGTTGAATGAAAGCAACGAGGACCTCAACGAAGCGAACTGCCGACTCCAGGCGAATATCGGGCAACTGGCGATGCAAAGCCGTGTGTTGCTGTCCGGTGCCATCATGACCATGTTTCTTGACCGGAAGGCGGAACTCCGCTGGTTCACGCCTGCGATGTGCGAACTGTTTCCGCTGACGTCGAACGATATCGGCCGCAACATCGAGGATCTCGTTCCGAGATTTCGGGACAGGACTTTTGTGGGTGACATACGCAGTGTCCTCGACGGCGCCGAACCGCGGGAGGCTGTCGTAAATGGCGCCAATCAACGCTGCTTTTTGCGAAAGACCTGGCCGTACATATCCGAGGTGGGCGCAATAGCAGGCGTCGCCGTCACCTATGCCGACATCACCGAGCGCAATCGGGCCGAGAGCGCGCTGCGCCTGAACGAGGCGTGGCTTTCGGCCCAGAACGAAGCGTTCAAGTCGGCGATGAACGGGGCGTCGCTTGACGCGTCGCTGGGCATCCTGATCCGCGCACTCGTCACTCAGGCCGATGATGCGCGTCGCTGCGCGTTTTACATCGCCGACGGCGACGTCCTGCGACACGTGGTGGGCATGTCGGACGACTACGCCCGCTGTGTGGACGGATTCCGCATTTCGCCGGAGTCCCTCGCCTGCGGGCTCGCCGTCGCGACGGGCACCCCGGTCATTACGCGCGATGTGCTACTCGAACCGCGCTGGGAGCCATGGAGATGGCTGGCGCAACGGTTCGGCTATCGCGGCTGCTGGTCCTTCCCGGTCGAGACATCGGAAGGCAATCTCGTGGGCTCACTTGCCATGTACTTCGAAATGCCCCGTGAACCCTCGCCACTCGATCGCAAACTGGCAACGGCATTTGCACAGACAGCGGCGATCATCAGCTGGCGGCATCTGCAAGTGGGGCGTCCCGGTCACACCCCTGGCGGCCCCTCAGGAGGCTAAACGCTCAGCGGGATGCAGCGGCGACGGCGGAGCTTGCGCCCGCCAGCGCATTTCGCGCTGGAACATCTCATGCTTGGCATTCCTCCGCCCTTTCACCCTGATCCCACCGGAGACCTGTCATGCAAACCGGACTTGCCACCCGCTTTTCGCACGTCAAGCCGCAGGACACCTCATTCGAGGGCGGCGGGCTGCGCGACTTCTTTGTCTATCGTGACCTGGGAATCGCCGACGCCACGCACGGGAAGGTGATCGCGCAGCTTGTCAGGGCAAACCTTGCGCCGGAGTTGGGCACGGGCTGGCACCGCCATGAGGCAGAGTTTCATATTGTCTTCATGCTCAAGGGCTGGGCGCGCTTCATGTACGGCGACAAGGAAACACTCGTCGAAGCCGGCGACTGCGTGCACCAGGCGCCGGGTATCGCCCATTACCTGTTCGATTACGCGCCCGACATGGAGTACCTCGAAATCGTGAGCCCGGCCGACTTCAAGTCGATCGACGTGGACGCACCGTGTGCCGTGCCGGCCCCGACGCCCTGGCAAGCGAGCCCCACGGCGTGAAGCGCGCCATCGACGCACCCGGCATCGCATCCTGATCTCCGCCGCGCACCAAAACCGGGCATCTCCTCTTGCGCCGATGCGCGGCCCGGCGGCGCCGCGCATCGAAAAAGTGCCGCGCGACGCCTGCGGGCGAATCGCCATTCAAGCTCCCTCGCACGGCTCGTTGCGCGCCACAGCCGATGCCATGAAACACGCTATGCGCCAGCATCGGCATGGAAGTTGCATTGCCCACGTCGCAGCCCGATCACCGGCGTAGCGGCAGTTGCGCACGGCGCGCGCACTCGAGCGAACTTGCCCGTATGGGGGGGGCGCGTCTCAGGTCTTCTTGATCAGGCAAATGCGTCGAAGCGTCGTTCGGCACGGCTCGCGGGGAGCAAGCCGACACACGCGAAATCGGCAACAGGCGTCATCGATCGAGAGTAGCCGTCGATTCGGGCTGGGGGCGGAACCAGCCGGAAACAGCGCGTAGAAGTCGCGCGCATAAGCAGCGAACGGAAAAACGGATATGACGCAAACATTCTTCAACGAGATGTTCGAGCACGGGGAATTCGACGTTCGCGGTCTCGCCGCCACGGCGTTCGCGCAGGCCGGCGCGCCGCGCGCCCACTACCGCGAATTCTTCGCGTGGATGCGCAGCCAGAGCGAGCAGCAGATGCTCAAGAAGCGCAGTGAAGCCGATGCCATCTTCCGGCGCGTGGGCATCACCTTCGCCGTCTATGGCGAAAAGGATGTCTCGGGCGCGGGCACCGAGCGCACGATTCCCTTCGATGTGATTCCACGCATTTTTCAGCAGCAGGAGTGGAACGCGCTGGAGCTTGGCCTGCGTCAGCGCGTGAATGCGCTCAACCGCTTCATCCACGACATCTACCACGAGCAGCAGATCGTGAAGAGCGGCATCGTGCCCGCCGACCAGATCCTGAGCAACGCGCAGTACCGCCCCGAGATGCAGGGCGTCAACGTCGCGCACGACATCTATGCGCATATCGCGGGCATCGACATCGTGCGCGCCGACGCGGGCGAGTTCTACGTGCTGGAGGACAACCTGCGCGTGCCCTCCGGCGTCTCGTACATGCTCGAAAACCGCAAGATGATGATGCGGCTCTTTCCCGATCTGTTCGTGCGCAATCGCATCGCGCCGGTCGCGCACTACCCCGACCTGCTGCTCGATACGCTGCGCGCCGCGGCGCCTGCCGGCGCCGACAACCCGACCATCGTGGTCCTCACGCCGGGCATGTACAACTCGGCCTATTTCGAGCACGCGTTCCTCGCGCAGCAAATGGGCGTCGAGCTCGTGGAAGGCCAGGACCTGTTCGTCGAAAACGACTACCTGTACATGCGCACGACGCAGGGTCCGCAGCGCGTGGACGTGATCTACCGGCGCGTGGACGACGACTTCCTCGATCCGCTCGTCTTCCGCGCCGATTCGTCGCTCGGCGCGGCGGGCCTGATGAACGTCTACCGCAAGGGCAACGTGACGCTGTGCAACGCAGTGGGCACGGGCGTGGCCGACGACAAGTCGATCTACCCCTACGTGCCCGACATGGTGCGCTTCTATCTGGGCGAGGAGCCGCTTCTCAAGAACGTGCCCACGTGGATGTGCCGCAAGCCCGACGACCTGCAATACGTGCTCGACCATCTGCCGGACCTGGTCGTCAAGGAAACGCACGGCGCGGGTGGATACGGCATGCTGATCGGCCCGGCTTCCACGCGCGCCGAGATCGAGGAATTCCGCGCGGCGCTCCTCGCGAACCCGGACAAATACATCGCGCAGCCAACGCTCTCGCTCTCCACCTGCCCCACCTGGGTCGAGGCGGGAATCGCGCCGCGTCACATCGATCTGCGTCCGTTCGTGCTCTCCGGCAAGGAGGTGCGCATGGTGCCCGGCGGCCTCACGCGGGTCGCGCTGCGCGAGGGTTCGCTCGTCGTCAATTCCTCGCAGGGCGGCGGCACCAAGGACACCTGGGTGCTGGAGCGCTAGTCCATCGATCAGGATCACGAACGAACCGACGAAGCCGAGATCACACGATGAACGAACCGCAACTTGTCGATGACGGGCGTCGCCAGCGCGAACGGATAGCCGTCGGGCATGCCGAGGCTGCGGTTCAGGCTGTTGAGCACGTAGGTGAGCGGAAACCAGCGCGCCATCAGGCTGTCGAAGCTCGCCTCGTCCACCGGAGTCTGATCGACGAGCATCGGCTCGTCGGGGCTTTCGGGCAGGAGCGCGAGGCCGCAGGCCGTTGCGGTGTCCAGCGTATCGACGATATGCAGGTAGTGGGCCCACGTCTCGGCCCAGTCCTCCCACGGATGCACGGAGGCATACGCGCTCACGTGGCGCTCCGCCCAGCCGGGCGCGGGGCCGTCGGCGTAATGCGCGGCGAGCGCCGCGGCGTAGTCGGTGCGCTCGTCGCCGAAGCGGCGGCGAAACGGTTCGAGCCAGCGCCGCGTCGGCTCCCGCGCGATGAGGCGCTCGAAATAGTAATGGCCGACCTCGTGGCGAAAATGCCCCAGCAAGGTGCGATATGGCTCGTGCAGCGAAACGCGCGTGCGCTCGCGATGCGCGTCGTCAGCCTCGGCAATGTTCATCGTGATGACGCCGTGATCGTGGCCGGTCATGATGGACTGGCCGTCGCCCGTTTGTTCGAGAAACTCGAACTGCAGGCCATGCTCGGGATCCTCGGCGCGCGTGACGAGC
The DNA here is from genome assembly GCF_038900695.1 of Paraburkholderia sp. JHI2823. NCBI lineage: Bacteria > Pseudomonadati > Pseudomonadota > Betaproteobacteria > Burkholderiales > Burkholderiaceae > Paraburkholderia > Paraburkholderia sp. JHI2823. The sequence goes on from NZ_JAYMRY010000018.1 coordinate 40,658, forward strand.
GGCAGGCCGAGCACGCCCAGCGTGTAGAGCAGGCGCCGCTTGGCCGTTTCCAGTCGATACCAGTAAAGGCGGTTCTCCGGCCGCGTCAGGTTGGGGATCGTGCGCGTGAACTGGCAGGCGTGGCACAGGGTGTCCGCGCAATCGGCGGGGATCATGCCATTGCACACGTTCTCGACCGCGTAGTTATGGCACTGGCGAAAGAGCGCGCCCTCGCCCTGCTCCGGTCCATGCACAATGCGCCAGCGGCCCTCGCCCGCCTCTTCGAACGCGTGCATCTCGCCGGTCTGCGGCACGTAGCCCAGGCGCGCCTCGCAGCGTTCGCAGCGCTCGTTTTCAAAAAACACCAGCTGGTTGCAGTGATCGCAGTGAAAGGTCTTCATTGCCGCATTCCGGTGATGGCCGCCCGTGCTGCCATGCCTCGCGCAGCACGCCGCGTGCCTCGCGGACGCATGGCCGCCGCCGCTGTCATATCCGGCACTCACGCCGTCTGCATCATACGCACGCTGCGCCGTGCGGCTGTTGTGCGTTTCGAGCCGTTCCATCCACGTCGATCGAGGAGTCGGGTGTGTCCATCCGTGTCGCGTTAAACCATGTCACGCAGTACCGCTATGACCGGCTCGTGAATCTCGCGCCCCACGTGGTGCGGCTGCGCCCCGCGCCGCACTGCCGCACGCCCATCCTTTCGTACTCGATGCGCGTGGAGCCCGCCGATCATTTCGTCAACTGGCAGCAGGATCCGTTCGCCAACTATCAGGCGCGGCTCGCGTTTCCCGAGCCGATGCGCGAGTTCCGCGTGACGATCGATCTGGTCGCGGAAATGGCGGTCTATAACCCGTTCGACTTCTTTCTGGAGCCGAGCGCCGAGCGTTTCCCGTTCGCCTACACGCCGGAGCTGGCCGCGGAGCTTGCGCCCTATCTGGTGCGCGCAGAGCCGACGCCGCGCTTCGCCGCGTTCGTCGAGACGATCGATCGCACGCCGCGCGTGACTATCGATTTCCTCGTCGACCTGAACCAGCGCCTCCAACGCGAGATCGGCTACCTGATCCGAATGGAACCGGGCGTGCAGACGCCCGAGGAAACGCTGGAGAAAGGTTCCGGCTCGTGCCGCGACACAGGCTGGCTGCTCGTGCAGACGCTGCGCCAGCTCGGGCTCGCGGCGCGCTTCGTTTCGGGCTACCTGCTGCAGCTCACGCCCGACGTCAAGGCAATCGACGGCCCGCGCGGCGCCGAAGCCGATTTCACCGATCTACACGCGTGGTGCGAGGTCTATTTGCCGGGCGCGGGCTGGATCGGGCTCGATCCGACTTCGGGGCTGCTCGCGGGCGAAGGCCATATTCCGGTGGCGTGCACGCCGGAGCCCGGCAGCGCCGCGCCGATCTCGGGCGCGCTCGACGATTGCGAAGTCGAGTTCTCGCATTCGATGTCGATTGCGCGCGTGCTCGAAACGCCGCGCGTGACGAAGCCCTACACCGAAGCGCAATGGGCGGACATGCATGCGATGGGTATCCAGGTGGACGCGGCGCTCGCAAGCCATGACGTGCGCCTCACGATGGGCGGCGAGCCGACCTTCGTGGCGGCGGCCGACCGCGACGCGCCCGAATGGAACACCGACGCGCTAGGCCCCACCAAGCGCCGCTACGCGATCGCGCTGATGGACAAGCTGCGCGCGCATTACGGCGCACTGGGTTTTCTGCACATCGGGCAGGGCAAATGGTATCCGGGCGAGCAGTTGCCGCGCTGGGCGCTCTCGCTCTTCTGGCGTGCCGACGGCGAGCCCTGCTGGCGCGACCCTGCGCTCTTCGCCGACGAGCGCTCGCCCGCTCACCATACGGCGGAAGACGCACAGCGCTTCATCGCCCATCTCGCCGCGAAGCTCGCCGTCGATCCGCAGCATGTGCAGCCCGGCTACGAGGACACCTGGTATTACCTGTGGCGCGAGCGCCGCCTGCCCGTGAACGTCGATCCGTTCGACTCGCGTCTCGACGACGAACTCGAGCGCATGCGGCTGCGCCGCGTGTTCGACGCGGGTCTCGACACCGTGACCGGCTACGTGTTGCCGCTTGCCTGCGAGCGCGGCGATGCATCGTCGGCCTCGCAGGCTCAGCCCGCCCTGGAAGGTCCGCGCTGGATAAGCGGCCCGTGGTTCTTCCGCGACGAGCGCATGTACCTGATGCCCGGCGACTCGCCGATGGGCTACCGGCTGCCGCTCGATTCGCTGCCGTGGGTTGCGGCGGGCGATTACCCGTGGCAGCACGCGCGCGATCCGTTCGCCGCGCCGGCGTCGCTGCGCAGCGCCGCCGGGCTGCGCATGCAGTACGAGTCGGGCTTCGGTGCGACTGCGCAATCGCGGCACGCGCAAAGCGCAGGCGGGGCCGCGTCTACCGAAGGCGCGCGAGGCCCCCACGCGCCCGATGCAAACCGCTACCCCGAGCGCGGCGAATCCGCCGCCTGGATCCACCGCACCGCTCTGTGCGTCGAAGTGCGCGACCCCGCGCGCGCCGCGGGGCCGAAGGCCGAGGCTGCCTCGTTCGGCCGCGCGCAAGGCCAGTTGCACGTCTTCATGCCGCCGCTCGCCGAGCTCGATGACTACCTCGACCTGCTGGCCGCCGTCGAAGCCACCGCGGCCGACCTCGCGCTGCCCGTCGTGATCGAAGGCTATCCGCCGCCGCGCGACCCGCGCCTGAAAATGCTCCAGGTCACGCCCGACCCCGGCGTGATCGAGGTAAACATCCACCCGTCGTCCAACTGGGACGAGCTGGTCGAGCGCACCGAATTCCTCTATCAGGCCGCGCACGAAACCGCGCTCTCCACCGAGAAGTTCATGGTCGACGGGCGCCACACCGGCACCGGCGGCGGCAATCACTTCGTGCTCGGCGGCGCGACGCCAGCCGACAGCCCCTTCCTGCGCCGCCCCGACCTGCTCGCGAGCCTCATAGCGTACTGGCACAACCATCCGTCGCTCTCTTATCTGTTCTCGGGCCTCTTCATCGGCCCGACGAGCCAGGCCCCGCGCGTGGACGAGGCGCGCAACGATCAGGTGTACGAACTGGAGATAGCGTTCGCCGAGATCCAGCGCCAGGTCGATCTGCTGCGCGGGTTCGGGAGCCCCAACGACCACGGCCCGCGCGTGCCGCCCTGGCTCGTCGACCGCACGCTGCGCAACATCCTCATCGACGTGACCGGCAACACGCACCGCGCCGAGTTCTGCATCGACAAGCTCTACTCGCCCGACGGCCCGACCGGCCGCCTCGGCCTGCTCGAACTGCGCGGCTTCGAAATGCCGCCGCACGCGCGCATGAGCCTCGCGCAGCAACTGCTGCTGCGCTCGCTCGTCGCGCGCTTCTGGCAAACGCCGTACACGCAGCGGCTAACGCGCTGGGGCACCGAACTGCACGACCGCTTCATGCTCTCGACCTTCGTGCAGATGGACTTCGACGATGTGCTCGCCGAAACCTGCGCGGCGGGCTTCGCGCTCGATCCCGCCTGGTTCGCGCCGCATTTCGAGTTCCGCTTTCCGCTGGTGGGCGAGTTGCAGACCGCGGGCATCGCGCTCGCCGTGCGCCACGCGCTCGAACCGTGGCACGTGATGGGCGAGGAAGGCGCGGCCGGCGGCACGGTGCGCTATGTCGATTCTTCGGTGGAGCGGCTCGAAGTGCGCGTGCTCGGCATCAACGAGAACCGTCATGTGGTCACCGTGAACGGCCGCGCGCTGCCGCTCCAGCCCACCGGGCGCGTGAGCGAGAGCGTGGCGGGCGTGCGGTTTCGGGCGTGGCAACAGGCGTCGTCGCTGCACCCGACCATCGGCGCGCACGCGCCGCTCACGATTGACATCGTCGATACCTGGAGCGCCCGCGCGATCGGCGGATGCCAGTATCATGTTGCGCATCCGGGCGGCCGCAATTATCAGACGTTTCCGGTCAACGCTTATGAGGCAGAGGCCCGGCGGCGCGCGCGCTTCTTCACGACCGGGCATACACCGGGAGCGGTGGAAGTGCCGCCACCCGAGCGCAGCCTCGAATTTCCGTTCACACTGGATCTGCGGCGCGGCTGATTCCGGCCGATAACACGTCGAGAGACCCAACCGAAGGCGCACCTTGCCCGCGAGGTGCGCCGCGACGACCCACGATCTTGCCGACTCAATCCGCCCTGCCGTTCGATTCCTCCGCCAGCGACGCGCTGGCGCTCGCGCCGCTGCGCACGCTGCCCGTGCGGGCCGGGCACTGGGACGAACTGCGCACGCCGGACGGTGAGCTGCGCGAGCCGTGGCGGCAGTTCTTCGCGCTGATCGGCAAGCCGGGCGTGGCGGGATTCGACAGCGCGGCGGCCTCGGTCGCGCGCCAGGTGAGAGAGAACGACATCACCTACAACGTCTACGCGGACCCGGGCGGCCCTCGCCCATGGGCGCTAGACGTGCTGCCGTTCATCATCGACGAAAACGAATGGGCCGGTATCGAGCATGGCGTGGCGCAGCGCGCGCGCCTGCTCAACGAGATCGTCGCCGATATCTACGGACCGCAGACGCTGCTCGCGCGCGGCCTGCTGCCGCCTGCGCTCGTGTTCGGGCATCCCGGCTATCTGCGCGCCGTGAAAGGCTTCGTGCCGCCCGAACGCCAGTATCTGCAGATCGTCGCCCTCGACCTCGCGCGCTCGCCCGAAGGCCAGTGGACCGTCGTCTCGCATCGCACGGAGGCGCCTTCGGGGCTCGGCTATCTGCTGGAGAACCGGCTGATCGTTTCGAGCCTGTTCGCCGAACCGTTTCGCACCATGCGAGTGCACCGGCTCGCGCCACTGTATTCGCAGCTCATCGCCACGCTCGCCGCGGCCGCGCGCGCGATCATGAGCGCCGACGAACCTGGCGTAGACGGCGCGAGCGGCGCTTCCCCGCATATCGTGCTGCTCACGCCCGGGCCTTTCAGCGAGACCTATTTCGAGCACGTGTTCCTCGCGCGTTATCTTGGCCTCACGCTGGTCGAGGGCAAGGACCTCACGGTGCGCGACGACATGCTGTACCTGAAAACGCTGGGCGGTCTGGAACGCGTGCACGGCGTACTGCGCCGGCTGGACGACAACTTCTGCGATCCCGTCGAACTGCGCGCCGACTCGACCATCGGCGTGCCGGGGCTCCTGCAGGTCATGCGGGCGGGCAATGTGATGGTCTCGAATGTGCCCGGTGCGGGGTTTGTCGAATCGCCCGCGCTGCACGGCTTCCTGCCAGGCATCGCGCAGGCGCTGCTCGGCGAGCCGCTCGCGCTGCCGGGGGTTGCCACCTGGTGGTGCGGCGAGGACGCGGCCTGGCGGGACGCGCTCGCGCAGGTACCCGAAGCGCTGCTCGTGCCGACCTGGCCGGGCGGCCCGCGCGCGCCGTCTTCGCCGCCCGGTCTCGCCGCCGGGCAGCAAACGCTCGCCGCCTGGCGCGAGCGTATCGAGCCATTGCCCGACGCCTTCACGATCCAGCAGCCGCTGCGCTACAGCTATACGCCGCGCTACGAAAACGGCGCCGGCATGCTCGGCGCGCGGCCCGCTGTCCTGCGCGTCTATGCGATCGCCGATCAGGAATGCAGCTGGCGCGTGCTGCCAGGCGGTTTTACGCGCCTCGCCGCAGAGCATCAGGAGTCCGTATCGATGCAGATGGGTGGAAGCAGCGTCGATACCTGGGTGCTGTCGAGCCAGCCCGGTTCGACCTTCACGCTCCTGCCAAGCCCGATGAAACCCGGCGACCTGCGCCGCGAACGCCGCCGCGTGCCTAGCCGCGCCGCGGAAAATCTCTTCTGGGCGGGACGCTACGGCGAGCGCGCCGAGAACGGCGTGCGCCTGTGCCGGCTGATTCTCGGCTCGCTCGAAGGCAGCGACGCGGAAGAGCTGTTCGGCACCTTCCTCGAACTCGCCGCCGCGAACGGCCTCGTGCCAGCCACGGGCGATGAAGCGCGCCGAGACCTCGACGACTTCGAGCGCGCGCTCGTCGCCAATCTCCACGAGCAAGCGGGCGCAACGGGCATCGGCCGAACGCTCGCGAGCCAGGCGTACGCCTGCGGGGAGATTCGCGGCCGGCTGTCTAGCGACCATTGGCGCAACGTACTCGCCGCGCGCAACGACTTCCGCGACGCGCTTCACGCGCTATCGCTCGTGCCCGCGGCGGCGCCGCAGCGTCATGGTGCGGCCATCGAATTCCGACGCAGCACGCCTTACGACCGCATGGCGCTGATGGGCGCGCTCGATGCGCTCGCCACGCAACTGAGCGCGATCAGCGGTTGCCAGGGCGACCGCATGACCCGCGACGAAGCGTGGCGCCTCCTATTCGCGGGACGCCATATCGAGCGCGTGGCGGCACTGGCGACGATGCTCCGCATCGCGGCGCACGAACGCACGCTCGCCACGCCTGCGGGCTTCGACGTGCTGCTGCAACTGTTCGACAGCACGCTCACGTATCGCTCGCTGTATCCGGGGCGCTTCGAAGTGCCCGCCCTGCTCGACCTGATCGTGACGGACCCGACCAATCCGCGCGGCCTTTATGGGGTCTACGCGCGGCTGCGGGCGAGGCTCGATGAAATCGCGCAGGCAGCGGGCGGACCGAGGCGCGAGCCATTCGCTTCGCAACTCGCGCCCATCGAGGCGCTGCCGTCGCTCGAGGCGCTGTGCGAGCCCGGCGACGACGGCCGTTATCCCGCGCTCACCGCACTGTGCGACAGTCTCGCCGAACGCATGGCCGCGGCGTCGAACGAGATCAGCGCGCGCTGGTTCAGCCATGCCGTGCCGCTCGCCGCGCAGGTCTGGTCATGAGCGGCACGCGCCTCGCGGTCACGCACCGCACCACTTACCGCTATTCGACGCTCGTCGAGACCGCGCAGCATCTCGCGACGATCCGCCCGCTCGATCTTCCGTGGCAGCGCGTGCTCGCGCATCGCGAGTCCATCGAGCCGTCGCCGTCGTATCAGACGAGCCGCCACGATGCATTCGGCAACGAGGTGCTCTACTTCTCGTTCGACGCGCCCCACGACTATCTGCAGATGACGAGCGTGACGAGCGTGCTGCTCTCGCCGCGCTACGCTTCGCTCGATGCACACGACACGCCGGCCTGGGAAGACGTCGCGCGGCTGCTGCGTTACACGGCGGGCGGCGCCTTCCATCCGGAGTCCGAATTCTGCTTCGCCTCGCCGAATATCGACTTGTTGCCCGACTTGCGTGCCTATGCGCTGGAGAGCTTCGCGCCAGGCGCGCCCGTTCTGGCCGGCGCGATCGACCTGATGCATCGCATTCATGCCGATTTCGCGTATCGCCCATCGGCGACGGCATTCGACACACCCGCCGCGCGCGCGTTCGAATTGCGTCACGGCGTGTGCCAGGACTTCGCCCAGGTGATGATCGGCTGCCTGCGCTCGATCGGGCTCGCCGCGCGCTATGTGAGCGGCTATCTGCGCAACGATCCCCCCGCAGGCGCTTCGCCGATGATCGGCGCGGACGCTTCGCATGCGTGGGTGTCGCTGTATGTGCCGGCGGCGTCTTCGGCAGGCTGGTTCGATCTCGATCCGACCAACGACGTGCTCGCCGATCAGGGCCACGTCACGCTCGCCATCGGGCGCGATTACAGCGACGTGTCGCTGCTTCGCGGCGTGATACTCGGCGGCGGCGCGCATCGCATGGAGGTGGCGGTGCGGGTGGAGGCGGACTGATCCTGGTGGTACGCTGACGCGGGGTTGGACTGGTCTACGTGCCACCCGCCAGGCCCAACTGAACGGCGACGATAGGTTCGGAGGCCGCGCTACCCCTTCGCTCGCCAACCCATCTGACTCAGCCCGATCCGGATTCAGTGCCAACGACCCGCCTGTTCCTCCCGACAGCATCGCGTGTCCCGGTTCGTGCGCCAGTGTGGTTTCAAGAGTCAAGTGCAACGATTGGCAAATCCATTGATTTCCAGCTCCTTGGCCATTGCTTCCTCGGGGTATCCCAGCCGAGGGTCGAGCTTTGCAGACCCAACTAGTCAACTAAAGCACTTGCTGCAGGCCTTGAGATTTCTACCGCTCTCTGACAGCCACTTTTCGACCAAAGGCCAGATTTCACGGCTTGCGGGTTGTGAAATGATCAGGCGCGCGTGCGAGTAGTCTTCGCTGAAGCCATCTGATTTGCCGCAACGGTAGAACGTCGTATCCCTGCTGCCGAAAGCGGAGGCCAGCGCTTCACAGCCTTCGGGGGGAGCAATAAACCAGTCGCCGGCTCCCGCCAGTGCGAGGACGGGTAGATCGACATGACCTAGCGCTTCGATGAAGTCGAATCCGTCTCTACCACGAAATTCGCGTAACAGGTTCCACGTGCACCACTGTTGCATGAGTCTGGCACTTTCCGCTTCGGGGCCGATACCGATACGGTGACCTGGCGCAGTCTTGCGTCCGGAGAGATAGCCATTGATCAACTGCAGCAGTATGCGTTGTCTGAATCCCGGAGCGGCATGCGTTGCCTGCGCAGCCATCAGAACAAGCCCACGCAGACGCTGCCTGGCTTCGGCAGGGTTTTTCGCGATCCACATGCAGGCCGCCAATCCACCACCACTATGTCCGATCAGAAACACCCTTTCCTGCCCTGCGGCGTGCTGTACCGCTTCAAACGCCGCAGGCAGATCGAACCGCGCTACGTCCTCCAGTGTAAAGGCATGATTCCTGGGTCGCTCGCTGGCACCGTGCCCGCGCCATTCCAGGATCCACGGGGAGAACCCGCGAGTCGCGAGGTGTTCGGCAAGGCCGCGGCACGAGCGTTGATTCGAGAATGTGCCATGGGTCAGGATGACAGCCGGCCCGACGTTTTCCGATACCCTCCAGAGCGCCAGGTTGTGGCCGTCAGCAGCCGGAATCAGAAAATGATTAATCGGAAACGATGACCTCACATCAGCCTCTACTTTCAGAGTATCAACAAAATAACAATTGTGTTGGCAATTTGTAATATCTAGATAGCTATTCGATTGCCTTTTTGTGTTCCCTGTTGAACGCCCATCGGAGAGCAAAGAGCACAATTGCACGTCACGTTGCAGGTCGCTTCGAATGTAAAGAGACCGCAGAAGAGCGAATTCAATGAGAATCAGATAAGTCTTAATTTTCCTCATTGGTGTCGCAGTTACTCCGCGATATCTCCGAGGCAGTCGGACGCTGTAGGCGGTCCTCAGCCGCAACGATGCTTTGAAGCGCTTCTTGCCCTCGAGTGGGAGACTTGTCGGCGTTGCGGGTCGCGCTGCGCAATGGTCCGGTCTCTGTCGAACGCAGCTTTGCGTTCCGCCGCCACGCGACACTGATCGCCAGACAACGCATCGCGTCCCCAGCGCGACCGTCCAGCGCATGATTCGCGTCGAAAGCGCAGCCGGCACTCCAGAAGTTCTGGCGCCCGCCATTGGAACAAAAAGAGGAAGAGCCTCGGCTCTTCCTCTCGTCCTGCATAAAACTGTTCGACCAGAATCAGTCGTAAAGCACGGCAGCGATCTTCGGGTCGTTCATATTGGTTTTGTCGTACCAGAAAAAGCCCGTGTCGATCTTCTTCGGCAGCTTTTCGCCCTTCAGCGCCTTCGCCGCGGAATCGACGACACACTTGCCGATGCCCACCGGATTCTGCGTGATCGCGCCCGCCATCAGGCCGGACATGATGGCCTCCTTCTGGTCCTTGCCCGAGTCGTAGCCAATCAACACGAGCTTCTTGCCCGACTCCTTGATGCCGATCGCCGCGCCTTCCGCCGAGCCTTCATTGGCGCCGAAAATGCCCTTGAGGTTCGGGTTCGCCTGAATCATGGCCTTGGCGATTTCCGCCGACTTCAGGTGGTCGCCCGCACCGTACTGCACCGAAACGATCTTGATGCCAGGATGCTTCGTTTTGATCTGGTTGACAAAGCCGTCGCGTCGGTCGATGCCCGTGCGGCTCGTCTGGTCGTGCACGATCACGCCGACTTCGCCGGAATTGCCGATCAACTCCGCCATCTTGTCGGCGGCGAGCGCAGCGGCGGCGAGGTTATCCGTGGTGCACGTGGTCAGCGGAATATCGCTGTCGACGCCCGAGTCGAACGCGATCACGGGTATCTTGCTGGCCTGCGCGCGCTTGAGCAGCGGAATGGCGGCCTTGCTGTCGAGCGCGGCAAGCCCGATCGCCTGCGGCTTCTTCGCGAGTGCAGCCGATAGCATGTCGATCTGCTTGTCGACCATGGCCTCCGTTTCCGGGCCTTCGAACGTGATCCTGACGTTGTTCGCCTTCGCCGACTGTTCCGCACCGGATTTCACGGCTTGCCAGAACTGATGCTGAAAGCCCTTCGAGATAATCGGAATGTAGGGTTCCTCAGCATATGTCGAACTGGTCGCGCCCACGAGCGCGCCGATCCCGATCACGGCACTGATGAGTCTTCTTTTCAACATGACGTCTCTCCTCCTAAGGTGGGCCATTGACCTCCAGCCATTGAGGGAGCCTGTTCTTGCTCCCCGTTCTTTGCTTGCTTCTTCTTTTGCTTTCCCTATCGACTGCGCCTGCGCCGCAGGATGTCCGCGTAGACAGCCAGAATGATGATGAGGCCGGTCACCACGATCTGCCACTCCTGCGCGACCGACATGATGCGCAGGCCGTTGGTCAGCACGCTCATGATGAACGCGCCGATGATCGTGCCGACGATCGTACCCGAACCGCCGCTCAACGACGTGCCGCCTATGACGACGGCCGCAATGGCTTCCAGTTCGTAGCCCTGCCCGAGCGCCGGCTGCGCCGAGTTCAGGCGCGAAGCGATCAGGAGTCCTGCAATACCGCAGATCGCACCGCCAAGGCCATAGATCGCGATCTTCCAGCGATCCACATTCACGCCGGAAAGACGCACGGCCTCTTCATTGCTGCCGAGTGCGAACGTATAGCGGCCGAGTGCCGTGCGATTTAGCGTGATCGAACTGAGCACGGCGAGCACGAACAGGATCAGCACTGCGTTGGGCACGGGCACGCTGGGCAGGAAATAGCCGATCAGCGAATCCTGCGAAATCATGTAGAAGTTTTCGGTTTCAGTGAAATAGATCGGCTTGTCGGCCGAGACGACGAGCGAAAGCCCCTTTAGCAGCAGCATCATGCCTAGCGTCGCGATGAAGGGCGGGATTTTCATTTTCGCGGTCAATGTTCCCGAAATGGTCCCGCAGACCGCGCCGGTTCCGATTGCGGCGAGCACGCCCATCCACATCGGCAGATGCCAGTAGGTGAGAAACACGCCGCAAATCACGGCCGTGAAAGTCATCAACGTACCGACCGACAAATCGATGCCCCCGGTGATGATGACGAAGGTGCTCGCGATGGCCAGCACGCCATTCACGGCCGTCGCCTGCAGGATGCCGAGGATATTGTCCATCTGCATGAAGGCGGGCGACGCGAAGCTGAAAAAGATCAGCAGGAGAATCAGGCTCGCGAAGGCGAGCAGCTTTTGCAGCGTGGTCGGCGAGAAAAACCGCGCCTTGATGCCGGTGGACCGCTTCTGTTCCGCCGGTGCCGCCATATCCGGTTGCGTTGTCATAGGGTTCGACCTCGGGCTCATGCCGCTTGCAAGGTTTCGCGCTGCGTCGCGAGATGCATGATGCGCTCCTGGGTCGCCTCGCTGGCGGAAAGTTCGCCAGTGATACGGCCTTCGCACATCACTACGATCCGGTCGCTCATGCGCAGGATTTCCGGAAGTTCCGACGAGATCATCACGATCGCCTTGCCCTGCTCGGCAAGCGCGCGCAACAGCTTGTAGATCTCGCTCTTGGCGCCGACATCGATGCCGCGCGTCGGCTCGTCGAAGAACAGCACGTCACAGTCGCGCTCCAGCCACTTCGCTATGACGATCTTCTGCTGGTTGCCACCCGAGAGCAGGCGCACCTGCTGCGTAGCCGAAGGGGTGCGGATGGCGAGCAGATTGATGAAATGCGACGCCGTCCTGCGTATATGCGAGCGGCGCAGGAACAGATTCATCGACAGGAATTTGCCGAGATTGGACATCACGATGTTCGACTCGACGTCCATGCCCGTCGCGAGACCAAAGCGCTTGCGGTCTTCGGAGAGGTAACCGATGCTGTGCGCGACCGCGTCGCTCGGCTTTTTGATCGGCGCCTTCACGCCTTTCACGAAGACTTCTCCGGATTCGATCGGGTCCGCGCCGAACACGGCGCGCGCGACCTCCGTGCGCCCGGCGCCCATCAGTCCCGCAAAGCCCAATATCTCGCCTTTGCGCAACGTGAAGCTCACGTCCCGCACGAGCGGGCCCGCATTGAGATGCTTCACTTCGAGCGCCACTTCGCCTTCGCTGCGCGGCCCTTCATAAGGCGCGACGTCGGCGAGCGTCCTGCCGACCATCATGCCGATGATGGCCTGCACGCTCGTATCGGCGGTCGAGACCGTTGCCACGTATTCGCCGTCGCGCAGCACGGTGACGCGATCGGAGATCTGCTTGAGCTCGTCCATCTTGTGCGAGATGTAAATGATCCCGACGCCACGCGCTTTCAACTGGCGAATGATGCGGAAAAGCTCGGCGATTTCGGCGTCGTTGAGCGCCGAGGTCGGCTCGTCCATGATGAGCACGCGCGAATCGAACGAAAGCGCCTTCGCGATCTCGACCATCTGCTGGCTGGCGACCGTGAGCGAGCCGACCAGGGTGCGCGGATCGAGCGGGACGTGCATGCGGCCGAGGATCTCGCGCGCCTGCGCGTTGAGCTTGTCTTCGTCTAGAAAGAGGCCCAGACGACCGCGCGGTTCGCGGCCGATGAAGATGTTCTGCGCGACGCTCAGATGATTCATCAGCTGGAGTTCCTGATGAATGATGCCCACGCCCGCGGCCTGGGCCTCGCGCGGACTCGCGAACGCGACGCTTTGGCCGTCGTAGAGAATGTCGCCGGAATCGCGCGTATAGACGCCGGCGAGAATCTTCATCAAGGTGGATTTGCCCGCGCCGTTTTCTCCCATCAACGCGTGCACCTCGCCCGCCATGAGTTCGAATTGCACTTCATGAAGCGCCCTCACGCCGGGAAAGCGCTTGCTGAGTTTGTTGACGGAAATGAGCGGCGTCATGGCGCAAATCCGTGAAGAGAAGCCAGACACATTGCCGGGGCCCTTTTATTCCACGTGCGGCGACTTGGCGACGCAGCACGAAGCGGTTGACATACAGGTGAAACGCAATTGAAAAGCCTTCATTCGAAAACGCAGGTTCAAGGCGCGAAAAGATCGGGCCGGTCCTTTGCCGATCGGTGCAATTCCGCGATCACCTGGTCGAGATGCTCGTGCATCGCCTTTGCCGCCGCGTCGGCCTTGCCGGCGCGAATGGCCTCGAAAATACGTTCGTGCTCGTCGAGCGTATGCATGAGCCGCTCGGGACTCGCCAGCAATTGCCTTGCGCGGTCCAGCGCATTGCGCGATACGGCGACGATTTCTTTCACGCGCGGCAGTTTCACCGCGTCGAGCAGGATTTCGTGAAACGCGAGATCGAGCTCATGAAACAAGAGCCGTTGACCGTTGCCGGCGACCCTGCGCTGCTTGTCCAGATTCGCGGCGAGTGCGTCGATCGTGGCCCGGTCGTGCATGCGCGCCACGCCGCGCACCGTTTCGACTTCGAGCGCGCTGCGGATGAACAGATGCTGGCGGATATCGTCGAGCGCGATGGGTTTGACGCGCGTGCCGCGTTGCGGCAATACCTCGACAAGACCGGCATGGGCGAGCTTCGCCAACGCGGCCGAAACGGGAAAACGCGACACGCCCATCCGTTCGCAGACCGCCATCTTGTCGATCATCATTCCCGGTTCCAGCGCAAGCGTCACGATCGCTTCTCTGAGCGCCTGTTCAACGGCGTCGGTCAGGCTGCCGCGCGCGCCGTCCTTGATCTTTTGCAGTGCGACATAAGGATCGCTCGCGGCACTTGCTACATCGGGAGAAGAGCTCACGGCACGCTTGATTTCGAGAAGACATGCTAGCATGCTAGGTAGCACACATCGCGTTGTCAACGCGGGAAGACGCCTCGTTTTCCCTTACCCCGCTCTCCCGTTTCACTGGCGTACCTTGCAATTCACGCACGCGTCCTTCATTGGGAGTTCAGATGACCACCATCACCAGGCTGTCCGTACGGGATATTCGCTTTCCCACCTCGCGCTCGCTCGACGGCTCCGACGCAATGAACGCCGCGCCGGATTACTCCGCCACCTACGTCACGCTCGAAACCGATTCTCCGGACGCACTCGCGGGTCACGGCCTTACGTTCACCATCGGGCGCGGCAATGAAATCTGCGTGACGGCGGTCAACGCGCTGGCACCGCTCGTGGTGGGCAAGCGCCTCGAAGACATCGCCGCGAATATGGGCGCATTCTGGCGCGCGTTCACGTCCGATAGCCAGTTGCGCTGGATCGGCCCGGACAAAGGCGCGATTCATCTGGCCACGGCGGCGGTCGTCAATGCGGTTTGGGACCTGTGGGCGAAGTCGGTCGGCAAACCGGTGTGGAAACTGCTCGCCGACATGAGCCCGGAAGAACTCGTGCGTTGCCTCGACTTTCGCTACGTGACCGATGCGATCACGCCCTACGAAGCGCTGGCCCTGCTCCATCGCCACGCGAAGACCAAGGGCGCACGCGAAAAGGAAATGCTCGCGCAAGGCTACCCCGCCTATACGACCTCGGCTGGCTGGCTCGGTTACGACGACGACAAGATCCGCCGTCTCGCGCGAGAAGGTGTCGCGCTGGGCTGGACGCATTTCAAGCAGAAAGTCGGCGCCGATCTCGAGGAAGACGTGCGGCGCGCGCGAATCTTGCGCGCAGAGATCGGCGAAAACCTCAAGCTGATGATGGACGCCAACCAGGTATGGGACGTGGACGAAGCGGTGGCCAACATGCGGCGCCTGGCGGAATTCGACCCGTGGTGGATCGAGGAGCCGACGAGTCCCGACGATATCCTCGGCCATGCCCAGATTCGCCGTCGTTTGGGATCGATTGGTGTCGCGACCGGCGAGCACTGCCATAACCGCGTGATGTTCAAGCAACTCCTGCAGGCGCAGGCCATCGACTTCTGCCAGGTGGACGCCTGCCGCTTAGGAGGGCTGAACGAAGTGATCGTCGTGCTGCTGATGGCGGCGAAGTTCGGCGTGCCCGTTTGTCCGCATGCGGGCGGCGTCGGCCTGTGCGAGTACGTGCAGCATATTTCGCTGTTCGATTATCTGTGCGTGTCGGCTTCGCTGGAGAATCGCGTGCTCGAATATGTCGATCATCTGCACGAGCATTTCGTGGATCCTGTCGTGATCCGCAATGGCCGGTACATGCCGCCTCAGAAGCCGGGTTACAGCATCGAAATGAAGCCGGATTCGCTGGAGCGACACGTTTTCCCGGACGGCGAGGCGTGGCGGCCCTGAGCCGGCAACACGCGCGGGGCCAACGCCGCCGCTACCAGCGCAGCAGCCGCGGCCCCAGCCACGCGCCTGCACCGGCGGGCAGCAACATGCCGATCGCATACCAGACGCTCCAGAACGCCGGGCTCATCTCGGGACAATGGAGGCAGTATGCGATGGTCGCGAGCGCACTCGCAAAGAGCCCCGACGCGGCGCCTGCCGCGCGCAGATTCGTCGGCGCAAGACCGCGCACGGCCCAGAATACGGCCGCGAACGTAGGCACCGAAAGCAACACGATATTGAACGGGCACGTGCGCCAGGTGAGGCCGAGCACGAGCGGCACGCGTTGCGCGGGCTGCGCGTCGCCGAGCACGAGCCAGGCGGCCGCCAGCACGGCGACGAACGGCAGCGCCACCAGCGCCCACGCGTAACCGCCCCGCAGGCCAGGCCGCCCGAGGCGGCTGACGGCGAGCGCGGCAGCCAGCGCCACGCCGAACGGGAATGCGAGCTTGGCCCAGAAGATCGGCGTGTGCGCGACGCTCCAGAGATCGTGCCGCACGCCGAACACCACGCTCATCAGCACGACCGAGCCCGCGAACCCGAGCGGGAGCGCGCGTGCGAAGCGGCGCAGTGCGGCCTTGCGATCCACGCGCATCACGCCAGTGGCCAGGAGGTTGATCAGATCGTCGGTTTTCATCGCGCTCCCCGAATGCGCGCGGCGAGCGCTTTCAACCCGCGATGAATGCCCACCTTGACCGCCGACTCGGACAGGCCCGTGAGCTTCGCCGTTTCCACGACCGAAAGCCCTTCGAGCTTCACGTGGACGATGGGCAAGCGCTGCTTGTCGGGCAATGCCTCGAGCAGCTTGCCGATATCGCGGCGCGCCTGCGCGGGTTCGTCGTCGGGCGCGGCAAAGAGATCGGTATGGTCGTCCAGTGGATCGTTGAGCATGTCGCGGCGTGCGCGCGAGCGGAAGAAGTCCATCAGTTTGTAACGGGCGATCGCGTGCACCCACGCCGTGAGCGGTTCGTCGGGACGCCACGTGTGACGCGCGTTGTGGACCGCGAGCAGGATCTCCTGCACGAGATCCTCAACGTCGTCGCGCAACTGCGGAATGCGGCGGCGCAGGTAGCCCCGCAAATGGCGCGTGAGTTCCTCGAGGAAGTCTCGATACGCGATTGCGTCGCCTTCCAGACCGCTGATGAAGAGCGCTTTTAGACGGGTTTCCGCGGAGTGCAAAAGTCGTCCTGGGTTGTCGCGACGATACGTTGACGGGCGCGTTGTGTTCGGGCGATCTCGCGAAGGCGAACTTTCAGGCAGCTTGCAGATGCCGCCATATTCGCCCCCAATTGCATGAGCGCAGGCGTGAGGGTAGCCGAACGCTCCCCGCACCGCAACAACGTGCTCCGCGCCGGCCGCGGCGGCTTTCCCCCCTATCGCCCATGTATTGGTCAAGCCCACGTCTGGATTCTCCGCGTGACGCAAACATATGCGTCCATTCGCGGTAATTCGTTCGCAGCGCCGATCGGGTTACAGGCGCTACGGCGCAGACGAATATTTTGTTCAGCCGACACTCTCGCGAAATTTTTTGTCGACACGCTGTAACCCCCACCCGCGCCGGAGCGAATTCACTGGCATCGATCCGCTAAAGGAAATGCCATGCACACCTCGACCGGCGAACCGCTCCCGCTCGAAACCCGCTTGGGCCGCCCGCGCGCCATTCAGCCGCTCTGGCTGCGCGTCACGCACTGGCTCAACGCGCTTGCGGCGCTCGTCATGATGTTCTCGGGCTGGCGCATTTACGATGCGTCGCCGGTGTTTGCCGGCTTCGTCATTCCCACGCCGATCACCCTGGGCGGCTGGCTTGGCGGCGCGCTGCAATGGCATTTCGCGGCCATGTGGCTGCTGTTTTTCAACGGCCTCTTCTATCTCGCGATGAATCTCTCCACCGGAAGGTGGCGCACGAAGTTCTTCCCGATGAGCGCGCGCGCCGTGCTCAAGGATCTGCGCGCCGCGCTCACGGGCCATCTTTCGCATGCCGACCCGAGCCAGTACAACGCCGTGCAGAAGCTCGCCTATCTCGTCGCGATCGCCGATCTTCTCGTGCTCGTGCTCTCGGGCCTCGTGATCTGGAAATCCGTGCAATTCCCGCTGTTGCGCGAATTGATGGGCGGATACGACCGCGCACGCGTCGTGCATTTTTGCGCGATGGCGCTGCTTGCCGCCTTCGTGCTCGTTCACGTGACGATGGTCGCGCTCGTGCCGCGCTCGCTGCTCACCATGCTGCGCGGGCGCTGAACGCACAGCGCGACATCACGCCTGACGCCCTCCATCGTGATTTATGAGGATTCCATATGAAAACGCCAGATCGAAAGATCATCGAACTCGACCGCGCGGCGATCCTGGCCGACGCCCGGCGCGAACTCGACATGCCGTCGCGGCGCCTGTTCGGCAAGCGCGTGCTCACGCTAGGCGGTCTTGCGATGCTCACCGGCTGCACGCTCACCGACGACGCGTCGGTCAACACGTTCCTCAGCGCCGTCTCGCGTTTGAACGATCGCGTCCAGGCCTGGCTGTTCGACCCGAGACGGCTCGCGCCCACCTATACCGAAGCCCAGATCACGCGGCCGTTTCCCTTCAACGCGTTCTATAGCGAAAGCGAGGCGCCTGTTGTCGATGCCGGCGACTATCGGCTCAGGCTCAGCGGCCTCGTGAAAGGCCAGCGCGTGTGGACGCTGCCGGAGCTGTATGCCCTGCCGCACGCGGAGCAGATCACACGGCATATCTGCGTGGAA
The DNA here is from genome assembly GCF_038900695.1 of Paraburkholderia sp. JHI2823. Classification (NCBI taxonomy): domain Bacteria; kingdom Pseudomonadati; phylum Pseudomonadota; class Betaproteobacteria; order Burkholderiales; family Burkholderiaceae; genus Paraburkholderia; species Paraburkholderia sp. JHI2823. The sequence goes on from NZ_JAYMRY010000018.1 coordinate 58,775, forward strand.
GGCTGGAGTGCGATCGGGCGCTGGGGCGGTACGCCGTTCGCGCACTTCCTGCGTCGTGTCGATGCGGACCTAACAGCGAAATACGTGGGCTTTCGTTGCTCAGACAACTACTACGAAAGCATCGACATGGCCACCGCGCTGCATCCGCAGACCTTGCTCGCTTTCGACTACGACGGCGAGCGCCTGCCCGCCAAATACGGTTTCCCGATGAAACTGCGCATGCCGACGAAGCTCGGCTACAAGAACCCGAAGCACATCGTCGAGATTTTCGTCACGAATTCGTATCCGGGCGGCTACTGGGTCGACCAGGGCTACAACTGGTTTGGCGGTTCGTGACGTTTTTCATGCCGCCGCTTCGCGTGGCGGCCTCGTTTCCCGTTCGCCCTATTCGCGAACTTCGCTTTTTTCAACCCGCAAGGAGCAGTGAAATGAAGAAGACCGGAATTGCAGCAATCGCCATGTCGGCCGCCCTGTTGAGCATCACGGCGGGCACCGCGTTCGCGCAAGCGAGCGGCGCGATGTCGAACAACGCCATGTCGCAGGACTCGATGCACAAGGACACCATGGGCAAGGATGCCATGTCGCACGATACGATGAGCAAGACCGATGGGATGAAACACGACTCCATGAGCAAGCCCGCGAAGGGCGATGCGATGGGCATGGATCATCCGGCATCCGGCGCAATGTCGCATTGAACGATCCCCACGCCGCTCCCCTTGCCGTTGCGGCGGGAGCGGCGTGGCGGGCTCACCTGTAGTTCACCCGGCGCCTGATTCCGACCAAACGGTGCCGCTTCTACCCGCGTGCGCAGCGCACTCGATCCGCTTCAACTCCCAACGCCCCACCGCCTCATCAAGCAGCCAGCGCAATCGGCGCATTGTACACAATTTTCTTTTCTCAAAAGGCTTTCCTCTCCACGTTAACCCGTAATCTGGACGGAAACCGGTTGAATCGATGGAAACGCTGTATACAATTTGTACACATCGAGACGTAGTCAGCAGCCTTCGCCGGCCGCTCACCGCATTCGCTTCCATTTCCTCGCTACGCATGAACAGCATCGACGACACGCCAACCAGCACGCGCGCCGGCTCTGCCGCCTCGCAAACCGTCAAGGCCCAGCTCGGGCTGCGCGAACTGATACTCGGCGGCGAGCTGCCGCCCGGCGAGCGCATCTCCGAACTCGGCGTGGTCGAGCGTCTTGGCGTCTCCCGCACGCCGGTGCGGGCGGCGCTCATGCGCCTTCAGGAGGAAGGGCTGCTCGAGCCGATTCCGAGCGGGGGCTATGCAGTGCGCTCGTTTTCGGAAAATGAAATACGCGACTCCATCGAGCTGCGCGGCACGCTCGAAGGCCTGGCCGCCCGCCTCGCCGCCGAGCGCGGCATCACCCATTCGATGTCCCGCGATCTGCACGACTGCATCGACGAAATCGACGAGCTGCTCGTGGGCGAACTGAGCGAGGAGACGTTCTCGCACTATGTCGAAGCAAACCGACGCTTTCATCGCCTCCTCGCCATTGCTTCGGATAGCGAAGTGGTGGCGCGGCAGATCGAGAAAGTCGCCACCTTGCCGTTCGCGTCGGCGAGCGCGTTCGTGGTCGTGCAGTCGCTCGACCCGCGCGCGAGAGAGACGCTGATCGTCGCGCAGGCCCAGCATCGCGCCGTGCTCGAAGCGATCGAGAACCGCGAAGGCGCACGCGCCGAAGCGCTGATGCGCGAGCATTCGCATATCGCCCATCAGAACCTGCGGCGCGTGCTCGAAAACCAGCGCGCGATGACGAGGCTGATTGGCGGCAACCTCATTCGCCGCAATACCCGTTGATGCTGCGTTGACGCTGCGTTGTTGCTAGCTCGCCAGCGCGTTTCGCGGTTCGATACGAACGGCGGCACGGCGTGCCGCCCCCCATCATGAACAAAAGCGCATTGAAGCGCCCCGGAGGAGACATATGTTCCTGAAAAACGCCTGGTACGTCGCGTGCACGCCCGATGAAATCGACGGCAAGCCGCTTGGGCGGCAGATCTGCGGCGAGCGCATGGTGTTCTGGCGCACGGCCGAAGGCGGTGTGGCCGCGCTCGAAGACTTCTGCCCGCACCGCGGCGCGCCGCTCTCGCTCGGCAGCGTGCGCGATGGCCACCTGGTATGCGGCTACCACGGCCTCACCGTGGGCGGGAGTGGCAAGTGCGTGAGCATGCCTTGCCAACGCGTGGGCGGCATACCGGCGGTGCGCAGCTATCCGGCCGTGGAGCGCCATGGCTTCATCTGGGTCTGGCCCGGCGATGCAGCCGAGGCCGACCCCGCGAAGATCCATCACCTCGAATGGGCCGGCAATCCTGGCTGGGCCTATGGCGGCGGCCTCTATCACATCCAGTGCGATTACCGCCTGATGATCGATAACCTGATGGACCTCACGCACGAGACGTATGTCCACGCATCGAGCATCGGCCAGGCCGAGATCGAGGAAGCGCCACCCAAAACAACCGTCAACGGCGACGTGGTCACCACCAGCCGCTTCATGCACAACATCATGCCGCCGCCGTTCTGGGCCGCCGCGCTGCGCGGCAACGGCCTTGCCGACAACGTGCCCTGCGACCGCTGGCAGATCTGCCACTTCTCGCCGCCCAGCCACGTGATGATCGAAGTGGGCGTGGCGCACGCAGGCAAGGGCGGGTATGACGCCGATGCGCGCGACAAGGCGTCGAGCATCGTGGTGGACTTCATCACGCCCGAGACGGAAACGTCGATCTGGTACTTCTGGGGCATGGCGCGCAGTTTCGCCGTGCACGACGCGTCGCTCACCGAAGCGATCCGGGCGGGCCAGGGGAAGATCTTCGCCGAGGATCTCGAGATGCTCGAGTCGCAGCAGCGCAACCTCCTCACATGGCCCGAGCGCCGCCTGCTGAGCCTCAATATCGACGCGGGCGGCGTGCAGTCACGGCGCGTGCTCGACCGGCTCATCGCCGCGGAGCGCAGCGCCACGACCGAAACCGTCTGACGCCAGGGCCGCGCGCATGCGCGCGGCCGCCCTCGTTCTTACGAACAGATGCCTCATGAAAGTCACTCTCATCCGCAAGATTCCCGTTGCTACCGACATCTGCGTCTTTGAACTCGCGAGCGCCGACGATACGCCACTCCCGCCATTCGCGGCGGGCGCGCATATCGACGTTCATGTCGGCGGCTTCGTGCGGCAGTACTCGCTGTGCAACCGCCCGTCCGAAGGCGGCGTCTACCGTATCGGCGTGCTGCGCGAGGCTGCCTCGCGTGGCGGCTCCGTCGCCATGCACGCGCTAGCCGCGGGCGCGACGCTGGAAATCAGTACACCCAGGAATCACTTTCCGCTCGACGAACAGGCTACCCACACCGTCCTGCTCGCGGGCGGTATCGGCATCACGCCGCTCATGGCCATGGCCGAGCAGTTGCGCGAAGCGGGCCGGGCGTTCGAGCTGCATTACTGCGCGCGCGACCCGCAGCGCGCCGCCTTTGGCGAGCGTCTTGCCGAAGCGGGCTTCGCGGACAACACACGGTTCTATTTCGACAGCGAAGGCCCCGGCGCGCGCATCGACCTCGCGCGCGTGCTCGCCCAGCCAAACGATGGCAAGCACCTCTACGTCTGCGGCCCTGCGGGCTTCATCGACGCCGTGCTCGGCGCGGCGGCAAGCGCGGGGTGGCCGGCGAAGAACGTGCATCGCGAGTACTTCGGCGGCGCCGCGCAGCAGACCGACGCTGGCGCGGACGAAAGCGGCGCGTTCCAGGTGACGCTGGCCAGTTCCCAGCGCGTGATCGATGTCCCCGCGGGCACGACGATCGTCGAGGCGCTGCGCGCCGGCGGCATCGAGGTGCCTATCTCCTGCGAGCAAGGTGTGTGCGGCACCTGCCTCACGCGCGTGTTGTCAGGCGAGCCGGACCACCGCGATCTTTACCTGACCGACGAAGAGCGCGCCGCCAACGATCAACTGCTGCCGTGCTGTTCGCGCTCGCGCACGCCCATGCTCGTGCTCGATCTCTGATACGCGACCGCATGCGCCGCATTTCCTGGTGGAAACGCGCCATCGTTCACGACGTCGACGCTCGCTGGCTGCTGTCTCGATAGATTCGTGCTGCTAATCGACGAAAGCCTGTCCGGCGTACGGGAGCGATGCGCGGCACCCGGCTTCGATCAGCTTCAGCTGATGATCGAACGCCGCAAGCGGATAAGCGAAGAAGTAATGCGCCGTGATGCGCTTTTCGGCATAGAACGGATCGTCGACGGGCGCGTTCAGCGCTATGCGTAGCGTTCGCGCCCACGCGAATGCCAGCAGCAGCCAGCCGAGCAGCGCGAGGTAGTCGTCAGCGACGCGGTAGGGCAACTCGCGATCGCTCGCGCTGCCCTGCTCGATCTCGTTCGTGACGCGCTGAACGCTAGCGGCCAGCGCATCGAGCCGGACGCCCGCGTCGCGAAGCGCGCAGTCGCCGGACGCCGCACATCGCGCGGCCTCCCCGGTGATATGCGCGAGCAACGCGCGCAACGCCTCGCCCCCGTCGCCCAGCACCTTGCGCACGAGCAGATCGATGCCCTGAATTTCGTTCGTGCCTTCGTAAAGCATCGCGACGCGGCTGTCACGCACGGTCTGCTCGACGCCGTATTCGTGGATGTAGCCATAGCCGCCGAATACCTGCAGCGCGCTCGATGCGGCCGCGAACCCGTTGGCGGTGAAAAACGCCTTGGCGATGGGCGTGAGCAGCGAGGCGAGCTGGCTCGCAGCCTGGCGCTCGCCCGCGTGCGGGTGGCGCGCGGCCACGTCGAGCCAGTAGCCGATCCAGTAGCCGATGGCGCGCTCGCCTTCGACGGTCGAGCGCAGGTCGAGCAGGATGCGCCGCATGGCCGGATGAAGCGCAATCGGCGCGGCCTGCCCCGGCTCGCCCCCGTAGTTCGCAGGTGCGCTCACGGCGCGCATTTGCACGCGTTCGTGCGCGTAGGCATGCGCGCGCTGGCAGGCGAGCTGCGCATGGCCCACACCCTGCATCGCAACCTGCAAGCGCGCGGCGTTCATCATCACGAACATCGAAGCGAGGCCGCGATGCGGCTCGCCAACGAGCCAGCCCAGCGCCTGTTCGAACCGCATCGAGCAGGTCGGGCTCGCCTTGAGCCCCATCTTCTTTTCGATGCCTTCGCAATGCACGCCATTGGCCACGCGCTTCCCACTGCTGTCATCGACGATCCACTTCGGGACCACGAAGAGCGAGAGACCTTTGGTGCCCGTCGGGGCATCGGGCAGCCGCGCGAGCACGAGGTGCACGATGTTGTCGGTGAGATCGTGATCGCCGCCGCTGATGAAAATCTTGTTGCCGTCGATGCGCCATGCGTCGTGCGCCGCGTCGGCGGTCGCCCTTGCGCGCAGCAGCGCCAGGTCGCTGCCTGCCTGCGGCTCGGTCAGGCACATCGTGGTGAGCCACTCGCCGCTCGCGATCTTCGGCAGCCAGTCGCGCCTCATGGCATCGGAGCCGTGCGCCAGCAGGCACGCCGTGGCGCCGTGCGTGAGGCCGGGCGACATCAGCCACGCATGGTTGGCGGCGGCGAGCATTTCCTGCAGCGCTACTTCGAGCAGTTGCGGCAAGCCCTGGCCGCCCGCGTCGACGTCGAGCGCGAGCGTGGGCCAGCCCGCCGCCACGAAGCCCTCGTATGCCTCGCGAAAGCCCGTGGGCGTCAAGACCTCGCCGTTCTCGAAGCGGCATCCCTCGAGATCGCCCGCCGAATTCAACGGTGCGATGCGCTCCGTTACGAAACGCGCGGCTTCTTCGAGCACCTGCTGCGCCATCGCGCTGTCGAGGTCTTCCCACGCAGGCACGCTGCGCCACCACGCGGGCGCGTCGATCCATTCGTCGATCACGAAGCGCATGTCGCGCAGCGGAGCCCGATAGTCGAGACTCATCGTCACCACCCCTTAGACATGCTGAAGATGCGACGAGAGGAGCACGCGCATGCGCGTATCGTGACCGTCACGCGCGGCATACAGCGCCTCCACGAGCGCCGCACGCTTGCTCAATACGACGCGCTGATTGATCGATCCTTTGTCGGTGATCTCGCCGAGATCGAGCGAAGGCGGGACGTCCATCACATGAAGGCGCGTGATGCGCGTTGCGCTGCCGGTCGCATCGCGATTGAGCCGCTCCATCAGGTCAGTGAAAAAAGCACGGACGGCGGGCGCGTCCACCACATCGCGCGCGCAAGCACCTGCGTCGAGACCGGCGAGCCGGCGGCACTCGTCGAGACGCGGAAAGATCAGCACGCCAATGTCGTCGCGGTTCATGCCGGCGATCACGGCGTCCTGCACATACGGCGCGCCGCCGGAGACGATGCGCGCGCGCATCGGCCCGACGCTCACGAACGTGCCGGAGCTGAGCTTGAAATCCTCAGCAATGCGGCCGTCGAACAGCAGGCCCAGCTCGGGCCGCGCCGGGTCGACGAAACGCACGGCGTCGCCGGTGCGGTAGTAGCCCTCTTCGTCGAATACGTCATGACGGTCCGCCTCGTTCGCGCGCCAGTAGCCGCGCATCACGTTGGGCCCGCGAAAACGCGCTTCGAGCTTGCCGTCGACCGGCACGAGACGTGTCTCGCAGCCCGGCGCGGGCAGCCCGATATAGCCTGCGCCCATCACCGGCCCGGTCGTGAAGAGGCACGACGGCGCCGTTTCGGTCATCCCAAGGCCCGCCATGATGCGGATGCGCTCGCCGCAATGCGCCTGCGTCACGCGCTCGAGCCGGTCCCACGCGGCCTGCGAAAGCCCCGCGCCCGCGAAGAAGTACATCTTCACGCGCGAGAAGAATGTCTCGCGCAGGCGCTCGTCGGTTTCGAGCGCGGCCGTCAACTCTTCCCAGCCCTTGGGCACATTGAAATAGAGCGTAGGGGCAATTTCGCGCAGATTGCGCAGGGTTTCTTCGAAGCGGCCAGCTACGGGCTTGCCGTCGTCGATATAGAGCGTGCCGCCGTTGTAAAGCGCGATGCCCACGTTGTGGCTGCCGCCGAACGTGTGGTTCCACGGCAGCCAGTCGACCAGCACCGGCGGCTCGATGCCGAACTGCGGGAACGTCTGCAGCAGCATTTGCTGATTGCTGCACAGCATGCGGTGCGTCGTGGGCACGGCCTTGGGCAGGCGCGTCGAGCCTGAAGTGAAGAGGAACTTCGCGATCGTGTCGCCATTCACGCGCGCCAGGGCTTCTTCCATGCCGCCCGCGCGCGTTTGCAGCAAGTCGGCAAACGAGGTTTCGCGGCGGCCGCTGCCAGCGGGTGTCACGACGACGCGTTCGATATGCTCGGGCACCGCGGCGTCGAGCGCGGCCGCGAAGGCAGGGCCGTCGGCCGCGAACACGAGGCCCGGATCGAGCAGGCCCAGCGCGTGCTTCAGCTTGCCGAAGTCGCTCGATACGAGCGAATACGCGGGGGAAATCGGTGCATAGGGCACGCCGGCCCACAGTGCGCCGAACGCCATCTGCAAGTGTTCGAGATCATTGCCCGAGAGCAGCGCGACGGGGCGCTCGGCCGACAATCCGCGCTCGATCAAAGCCTGACCGATCGAGCGTGCGCGTTCGAGCATCTGCGCGTAGCTGATGCCTTGCCACTGGCCGTCAGCGCCGCGGCGTGCCACGAGCCAGCGGTCGGGATGCGTGCGCGCGCCGCTGACGAGGCGATCCGTCACGCGTTCGGGGTAGTCGCCTAGCGGCTCGGTCGAGCGCAGATACCAGCAGTCGCCGCGCCGCTCGATCTGCGGCGCAGCCGTGCCGATGGCGACGGCACGATAGCCTGCGAAGGCCGGCTGGGTTTGGGTCGGCTCCGGTTCCAAAGCCTGTCTCCTTTGCAAACCGGTGCCGGGACCGCGCAAGGTAGCCGCGCAGCCGGCCCGGTAGTTCATGTCATGTCGCGATGGGGCGCGCGTCCGTATCGTTCAGATCGGATAGTGGCGCGGGCCGGTCTGCACGGTGATCCAGCGCAGGTCGGTGAATTCGGCAATCGACGCCTTGCTGCCGAAGCGCCCATAGCCGCTCGCCTTCACACCGCCGAACGGCATCTGCGCTTCGTCGTGCACGGTCGGCCCGTTGATATGGCAGATTCCGGATTCGATGCGCTTTGCGACGTTCATCGCGCGCGCGATGTCGCGGCTGAACACCGCGGCCGACAGTCCGTACTCGCTGTCGTTCGCCACGTTCACCGCTTCTTCGTCGCCATCCACGCGCTGCACCGTGACGACCGGGCCGAACGATTCGTCGGCGTAAAGCTTCATTTCGCGCGTGACGTTTTCGACGATCACCGGTTGCATGATCGCACCGTTCACCTCGCAGCCCAGCGGCAGGCTCGCGCCCTTCGCACCGGCGTCTTCCACGAGCGCACGAATGCGCCGCGCCGATGCTTCGCTCTCCAAAGTACCCAGTATCGAGCCCGGCTGCGTGGGATCGCCCGCCTTGAGCGTGCGCGCCTTCGCCACGAGCTTTTGCACGAACGCATCGGCAACCTTGCGATCGACGATCACACGTTCCGTCGACATGCAGATTTGCCCCTGATTGAAGAACGCACCGAACGCGATGCCTTCCACGGCCGCGTCGAGATCGGCGTCGTCGAGCACGAGCACGGGTGCCTTGCCGCCCAGTTCGAGCAGCGCAGGCTTGAGATGCCGCGCAGCAAGCTCGGCGACGATACGGCCCACGCGTGTCGAGCCCGTGAAGTTCACACGCTTGACCGCCGGATTCGCGATCAGGCGCTCGACGATGGCCGGTGCGTCTTCAGGCGCATGCGTGAGCACGTTGACGACGCCCTCGCCCAGACCCGCTTCGTTGAGCACTTCGCCGATCAGCGCGTGCACGCCGGGACAGCCCTCCGAAGCCTTCAGCACGACGGTATTGCCGCACGCGAGCGGCATGGCGAGCGCGCGAGTTGCGAGAATCACCGGCGCATTCCAGGGCGCCATACCGAGCACGACGCCGCACGGCTGACGCACGGCCATGGCCAGGCTGCCTGGCACATCGGACGGGATCACGGAGCCGTCGATCTGCGTGGTCATGGCGGCGGCCTCACGCAGCATGTTGGCCGCGAGCATCACATTGAAGCCGTACCAGTTCGCCATGGCACCCGTTTCCGCCGTGCCGATGGCGATGAAATCCGTTGCGCGCGCATCCATGCGGTCTGCGGCGGCGGACAGGCGCTTGCGGCGCTCGGTCGGCGTGAGCGCGGCCCAAGCCGGGAAGGCGCGCGCGGCGGCGGCGACCGCGGCATCGGCGTCTTCGAGCGTGGCGGCCGCAGCACGCGTGGCCACTGCACCCGTCGCCGGATTGAGGCGCGTGAAGGTTTTGCCGTTCGATGCGGAGCGGGTCGCGCCGCCGATCAGTAGCCCGGTTTCGTGCATGTCGTCTCCTCCTTCGTTATACCGCACTTGAATCAGCGCTTGTAGGCCTGCAAGCCCGGCTTGATGCTCTTGTCGTCGAGGAACTGCTTGAGCCCCTTGGCGCGGCCACCTTCGCGGTCGCGGTAGTTGGCCTGGTCGAGCTTGGCGTAGAGATAGTCCTCGTTCTGCTCCCATGTCAGTTCGCGCGAACGCTTGAAACCGTGCTTCGCGTTGCGCAGCACGACCGGGTTCTTGTCGAGCAGCTTCGCGGCGAGCGCAAGCGTCGCCTCGCGCAGTTCGGCACGCGGCACGCTCTTGTTCACGAGGCCCATTTTCGCGGCCTGCTGGCCCGTGAACGTGTCGCCCGTCATGATGTAGTAAAGCGCCTCGCGGTGGCCGACTGTATCCGCCATCGCCTTGCTCACCAGGTTGCCCGGCGGAATGCCCCAGTTGATTTCCGAAAGGCCGAACACGGCTTCGTCGGCGGCGATAGCAAGATCGCAGGCCACCAGCGGCGAGAAACCGCCGCCAAAGCACCAGCCATTCACCATCGCAATGGTGGGCTTGGAATACATGCGCAGGAGTTGCCACTGCCAGCGGCTCGCATCGCGGCGAATGCGCTCCTGCATGACGTCGGGGCTCGCATCGACTTCCCGGAAGTACTCCTTAAGATCCATGCCCGCGGTCCATGATTCGCCTTCGCCCGTAAGCACCAGAACCTGCGCTTCAGGATCGAGCTCGACCGTTTCGAGCACATCGATCATCTCCCTGTTCAGCGTAGGGCTCATGGCGTTGCGCTTCTCGGGACGGTTCAGCGTCACCCAGGCAATACCGGCTTCCACCGCGACCTTGACCGTTTTCCAGCGACCTTCGTAATTCATTTTCCATCTCCGTGAACATTGCCGCACACGCGGCCTGAGATCAATGTACTATCAGGTAGCCTGATATGTAAAGTAGAATGAGACCGCTTCGGTACAAACCCTTAAACGCGCTTTGATCATGAGTACCAGAACCACCGTCGCCGATCGCCCGGGACGTACCGGGAAAGGGACCGCGCGCCGTCCCGCGGCCGCTGGCCTGCGCATCACCTACCTCATCGGCCAGCTCGACCGCATCGTGTCGCGCCGGCTTTCCGAGGCGCTGTCGCAACATGGCCTGACGCTGCCGCAATACACGGCCCTTTCCGTGCTGCGCGCCCGAGGCCGTGCCTCGAACGCCCAACTGGCCGAGCGTTCGTTCATCACGCCCCAATCGGCGAACGTCGTCGTGAAAACGATGGCGGCCAACGGCTGGGTCACGCGCGAGCATGATCCCGCCAACCGCCGCATTGTCCTGCTATCGCTCACGCCGACCGGCGAGGCGTTGCTGGACGACTGCAATGCCCAGGCCGATCGCATAGAGCGGGCCATGCTCGAAGAGACCGGGCACGAAGCGGCGCAATCCCTGCAAGGGCTGCTGCACGCTTGCGTGCGCAATCTGCGCGCCACGTGACTGCCGGAAGCCACCTCAAACGAAAGAGACAAGGAGACAACCATGAACCTCGACCGCCTGGTCGCCATCGATACGCACGTCCACGCCGAAGTTTCGTGCTGCCAGCCGCCCGATCTCTTTGCGAAAGAGTTCGACGATGCCGCCGACAAATATTTCGGCACCGTGCTCAAGCAAGGCAGGCGTCCCACCATTGCTGAAACGATCGAGCACTACCGCGAGCGCAATATCGGCTTCGTGATGTTTACGGTGGATTGCGAGGCGAACATCGGCCGGCGCCGCATTCCAAACGAGGAAGTCGCGGAATTCGCGCAAAAGCATTCCGACATCATGATCGCCTTTGCGAGCATCGACCCGCACAAGGGCAAGTTCGGCGCGCGCGAAGCGCGGCGGCTGATCGAGGAGCACGGCGTGCGCGGCTTCAAGTTCCACCCCACCATGCAGGGCTTTTTCGCGAACGACCGGCTCGCGTATCCGCTATACGAGGTGATCGCCGAACACGGGTTGCCGGCGGTGTTTCATAGCGGCCATTCGGGCATGGGTTCCGGCATGCGCGGCGGCGGCGGGTTGCGCCTGAAATATTCCGAGCCCATCCATCTCGACGATGTGGCCGCCGACTTTCCCGATATGAAGATCGTCATCGCGCATCCGTCGTGGCCGTGGCAGGAGCAGGCGCTCTCGATCGCGCTGCACAAACCGAACGTGTATATCGATCTTTCAGGCTGGTCGCCGAAATACTTTTCGCCGGAGCTCGTGAAATATACGAACACGCTGCTGCGCCACAAAGTGCTGTTCGCTTCGGACTTCCCGCTGATCCGTCCCGACCGCTGGCTGGAAGACTTCGCCACATTGGACATCAAGCCCGATGTTCGTCCGTTGGTGCTCAAGGAAAATGCGATCCGTCTGCTCGGATTGCACGGCGCGACGTAAGTGTGGCGTGAGCGCGTTTTAGCCCTGGCGCAGGTTGTGCACGAAGCGTTCGAGGCTCTCGCGCGCGGCAGCGGCGGACTGCGCATCCACGCCGCCCAGCATCCGGTCCTCTACGGCTTGAACAAGCTTCATGCCCTGGAACAGCACGTCGCGTCCTTCTTCTGTGAGCCGCAGGACGACGATGCGCCCGTGGTTGGGATCGGGTTCGCGGCCAATCCAGTTGCGCGACACCATCGACCTGATCACTTCATTGGCCGACTGCGGCGTGATGAACGAACGCTCCGCAAGCTGGGCGTTCGACGCTTCTCCCCGCGCCTGGAGCACCGATAGCGCAGTGAACTGGGACAGCGTGAGCCCGAGCGGCGCGAGTGCCGCTGTCAGCTCGCGGTGCAGGATGCGGTCGAGGCTGCCGATGAGGTAAGTCAACCGGGGCGTCGCGGCCTTGCGCCCCTTACCGGCGGTGCGCGCCTTGGCCGCCGATGTCGTCGTTGTCGTGGAAACCTTGCCGGTCATTGGATCGGTCGAACACTCTGGATGGAATGCGCAATGTTACCGCAACGCGCCGCAGCGCATGGTGCGCATGAGGCCGCAACCCGCGCCCAGTAGCCGCTTAAGACACCGTTAGACCACGATCGCCTGGGGTATTCACCGAAGACAATCAGCTTGCACTGTCAGGGCGCCTGATATGAAATACCGCTAGTCACAGGAGGCAGGCGCGTTTTCCCGAAACGCGCTTTTATTTGCCCTCAATATCAGGCTCCCTGATATTGAGATAGCAGTTCGGGTTTGCGACACCGAGCGTGACTTCCAAAATCAAAACTACCACCAGGCGTTAGACATGAGATCGACGAGAACGGCACTATCAGGAGACGACGTGGCAAAGCAACCCGTAGCGGGTAGCGGCATCGCCACGACCTTGGCCCTTTGTTTTGCGGTGGCTCTGCTCGAGGGACTCGATCTGCAGTCCGTGGGCGTCGCCGCACCGCGCATGGCGCGCGAGTTCGGCCTCTCCGTATCGCAGATGGGACTCGCGTTCAGCGCCGGCACGTTCGGCCTGCTGCCGGGCGCGCTGTTCGGCGGCCGGCTCGCCGACCGCATTGGGCGCAAGCGCGTGCTGATTCTCTCCGCGGCTGTTTTCGGGGTGCTTTCCATCGCCACCGCACTCGTCAGCAGCTTCAGCATGCTGGTGCTGGTGCGCGTGCTGACCGGCATCGGCCTCGGCGGCGCGTTGCCGAACCTGATCGCGCTGTCGTCCGAGGCCGTTTCGCCGAAGGCGCGCAACACCGCGGTAAGCGTGATGTATTGCGGCATTCCGTTCGGCGGCGTCATCGCTTCGCTCATCGGCATGTTCAGTGTGGGCGACACCGAATGGCGACATATTTTCTATGTCGGCGGCGTCGGACCGATCATCATGATCCCGCTTCTTATGTCGTTTCTTCCGGAGTCCAAGGCATTTCGGTCGGCGGCAACCGGTGCAACGCTCACGCCCGCACCCGTCGGCGAGGTTCTGTTCGGCGCGAATCGCAGGCTCTCGACGCTGCAGATCTGGATCAGCTACTTCTGCACGCTCATCGTCCTCTATTTCCTCCTCAACTGGCTGCCTTCGCTGATGGCCGCGCGGGGCCTGGGCCGTGGCGACATTGGCCTCGTGCAGACCTTCTTCAATATCGGCGGGGGTCTTGGCGCGCTCTTCATCGGCATGCTGATGGACCGTCTGCGCGGCAGCGTCGTGGTGGCTGGCATGTATATCGGCATCATCGCGTCGCTTGCCGGACTGTCGGGCGCGACGGGCCTCGGCTCGCTCATCGTGTCGGCATTCTGCGCGGGCATGTTCGTGGTCGGCGGGCAATCGGTGCTCTACGCGCTTTCCGCCGCGTTTTATCCCACCAACATGCGCGGCACGGGCGTAGGCGCAGCCGTGGCAGTCGGCCGCCTCGGCTCCGTAATCGGGCCGCTCGCCGCGGGACAGTTGCTGGCCATGGGACGCAGCGGCTCCACGGTGATCGGCGCCAGCATTCCGGTCACGCTCGTCGCCGCCATCGCTGCGCTGATGCTGCTGCGCCGGCCGCGCGCGAACGACTGAGCGCGCACATCCCATGCTACGTCGTTGCGGTTCAAAACAAAACACACAACAGGTTTGGAGATAACACCATGCAATCGAAGTCGACTTACGTCCTCATGTGCGGCGCGCTGTGCGCGTTGAGCACCGGAGCTTTCGCGCAATCGAGCGTAACGCTGTACGGCATCGTGGACACTGGCATCGAATTCGTCTCGCACGCCAATGCCAAGGGCGATCACGTGTTTCGCATGCCGGCCGTGACCGGCGAATTTCCGTCGCGCTGGGGGCTGCGCGGCAACGAAGACCTGGGCGCCGGCTACAGTGCGGTGTTCACGCTCGAAAGCGGCTTTAACGTGCGCGACGGCAGCTCTGGCCAAGGCGGACGACTCTTCGGGCGCCAGGCGTTCGTCGGCATCAAGAGCCCTTATGGCACGCTCGCGTTCGGCCGCCAGTACACCATGACGTATCTCGCGGTGCAGGGCGCGGACATCATCGGGCCCGACATCTACGGCATGGGCTCGCTCGACGCCTACGTGCCCAACGCGCGCACCGACAACTCCGTCACTTACATCGGTTCGTACAAGGGCTTCACGCTCGGCGCGGGCTACTCGTTCGGCCGCGATGCAGCGGGCACCGGCAATTCGCCGGGGCAAGGCACCTGTGCGGGTTCCGTGCCGGGGCACGCCACCGAATGCCGCGACTGGTCGGTTATGCTCAAGTACGATTCGCAGTACTTCGGGGCGGCGGCTTCGTACGAAGAAGAGCGCGGCGGCGCGACGGCAGCCGCCAACTTCTTCGACGGCGTGGCGCCCATCCCCCTCACCAGCGCCGCCGACAAGGACGCGCGCACACAGCTGAGCGCCTACGGGCAATACGCGGGCGCCAAGATCGGCGCGGGCTGGATTGGTCGCCGCGTGGTCACGGAGTCGCCGGCGGTTCCCAACGTGCGCTCCGACCTCTTCTTCATGGGCGCTTCGTACTCGTTCACGCCCGCTTTCATTCTCGATGGCGAGGTGTTCCGCATCATCAATTCCGACCACGACACGCGCGCCACGATGGGCACGCTGCGCACGACCTACCTGCTCAGCAAGCGGTCGTCGGTCTATGCGCAGGCTGCGTATCTCGCGAACAGCACGAAAGCGCGCTATTCGGTGAGCGGCGGCGGCGGTGGCACGACGCCGGGCGCGGGAATGGGTCAGACCGGCGTAATGGTTGGCATCAAGCACATGTTCTAGGCGCGCGCGAACGAAGCTTGCATGGCCTGACAGCAGCAAAGGACTGTGAGTGTGGGCTCGGTTATCGTGGCGTCTGCAACCCGAGCCGCCACGATAAATTCCGGCGCGCACGCGCCTCGCATCGATCAAGGAAATAGTCGGTGAGATAGATTCGCGGCCGGGCAAGCAGGCGCCCCAGGAGCATCCTTTCGTGCAGGTCATAGGCACTGTCGTCGAGATCGGGGCGCTCGGCGCGCAGGCGCACGCCGTTCTCGCGGAACTGGCGGCGCGGCGCGCCGAGCATCGCGAGATCGATGTCGCACGCGAAGCGCGCGTCGAGTTCGTCCGGCGCGCGCGTGTGCCGGGTCGCGAGGATCATTTCACAGACAAGCTCACCCAACGCGATGCGATCGTCGGCCCAGCGGCGGAACCAGTCGGCGCTGCGCGCCTCGTTGTCTCGCGCACCCGGAACATAGATCACGTCGTGGCACCACAGCGCAAGCTCCACCCGATCCGGTTGGGGAATGACATCGCGCGCCAGATCGAAGTAGCGCAGGCAGCGGCGAACGTGACGCAACGTGTGATAGTGGCGAACCGGTTCCCCATAACAGCGCGCCAGATCCGCAAAGACGGCTTCGGCGCGCACTCCCCCGTTGCGCGACCATAGCTCGACGAAGCGTCCCTGCGTGCGGGTCATCGCTGCTCCTTTGCGCACTGCGCGCGCCGCCGGCTGACCGATGCCGCCAGCGGCGCGATGCTCACAGAAATTCCTTTCGAATGTCGATGCTCGAACGCTCACCGATATCGGCGTAATGCTGGTCGAGCCACGCGTCGGCCTCCCTTCGGCCGTTGTCGCGCAGTTCGCACAGGAACCCCCAGTCCGCGTTGTACTTGCTCGATACGCTGAGCGCGCACATCGCGTCGTCGGAGCGGATCGAATGGATCAGCATTTCCTTCATCTCTTCTCGTGCGATCTTGCCTTGCTGGATCAGATCGGTGACGAACGCCACCGCGCGCATTTCGCGCATTAGCGACGAGTTGAAGCTGATTTCGTTGATGCGATTCAGAATTTCGGCTGCCGTGACCGGCACGCCCTTGCGCACGAGCGGGTTGATATGCACGATCACCACGTCGCGCGTTTCACAGTGGTAGATCAGCGGATAGATGGCCGGATTGCCCATATAGCCGCCATCCCAGTAGTGCTCGCCTGCGATCGTCACTGCCTGGAACAGCGTGGGCACGCATGCGGAGGCGAGCACGGCGTCCGCGCAGACGTCTTCGCCCGTGAAGATGCGTATCTTCCCTGTCTCGACATTGGTCGCGCACAAGTACAGCAGGATCGGGCACGCGTTGCGCAGCGCGGCGAAGTCGACCTGACTTTCGAGCACTTCACGCAGCGGATTGAGGTTGTGCGGATTGAACTGGTACGGCGAAAACACGCGCAGCAACATGTCCGCGAACGCATAGAGCGGTGAATGATCGAGTCCGAAGCTGTGCGAGCCCTTGAGCCACGGTGCCCAGCGAAACGGGTTGTAGCGCTCGGCCGATTCTGCCACCGCATGCCAGAAGTCGTGCAGCGCCTGGCGCGCCCCCGCCTCGCCTCCCTTCATGAGCCCATATGCGAGCACCGCGGCGTTCATTGCGCCGGCACTGGTCGCGCTCACGCCTTCGATGGCGAGCCGCGGGTCTTCGAGCAACCGGTCGAGCACGCCCCATGTGAACGCGCCGTGCATGCCGCCGCCCTGCAATGCCAGCGCGATCTGCCGTGGCGCTGCTGAGTCGTCTCGCTTTGCTTGCCTTGTTTGCGTCGTCACCATAGGGCGCCTCCCCGGCCGCTCCGCTTCGACAGCGGGCGGGCGCGACAGTCAACCGGACAGCCGTTATTCGCAACCATCATAGATCGCTCACGCGCCGCTCGACGCCAGCGCGTCGAGCAATTCCCTTGCCTCTCGCACGTCGCGGGTATCGAAACCCTCCGTGAACGTGTCAAAAACCTCGGACAACACTTGCCTCGCCTCGCCTGTCTTTCCTGCGCGCTGCCACAAGCGGGCGAGGCTCGACGCCGCGCGTAGCTCCAGCGACCTCGCGCCCTGAGCGCGCGCCACCGCAATCGCCTTGAGAAAACACGCTTGTGCCTCGTCGCTGCACGCGTGTGTGCGCCCGCCGTCACCCGATGCGCCTAGGAGAATGGCTCCCTTCACACGATGCACTTCGGCCTCGTAGAAACGCTCGCCGGTCGTCGCCACGAAAGCCATGGCCTCCTCGATCGTGCGCAGGCCGCCCTCCGCGTCGCCGGCCTTCCACTGGCACTCGGCAAACAGGGTCAAGAAGTACGAGCGATGTTCCGCACCGCCAGCCGATTGTTCGGTACTCAGGCCCTCGCGCAACGGCGCAATGCCGTCCTGCGGACTCAACAGCTCGCTGAGCGCCCAGCCCCACAATATGTTTCCCCAAGGGAGCCAGTAAGGCAGCGCCTGCTCGCTCGCAACGGTGATGACGGCCTCCGCGCGTTCCCGCACCAGCCCAGCTTCGCCTCGAAACTGATGCAGCTCGGCGGCATAAGCCAGCGCGAATGCGAGCGTTGGCCCGTAGGCGAGCTTTTGCGCGAGCGCCAGGGCCTCCACGCTGCGTTGCTGCGCCTGATCGGGGTAGCCCTGGAGCCACAGGACCAGCGCCAGAAAGTTCAAGGCCCGAATGCCGGGGTCCACGCCATGAGCGAAGACATGGGCCTGATGCCGCTCGGCATCGTAAAGGCCGCGTGCGAGTTCCAGGTGCGTGACGGCATCGGCCAGCTCGCCCTCGAGGAATCCGCATACACCGAGTGCGCCGTGTGCTTCCAGGAGCCAATCGGTATCGTTTGCCTCCTTCGCCATGCGAAGCATCTGCTCGGCCAGTTCGTGCGCGGCAGCGTACTGCGCGCGCGTCATGTTGTGGATTCTCAAACCGAGCAGCGTCGAGAAACGTTGCGACGTCTGACCGAGCTGCTCGCACAACTCCCGTGCCCGCGTATAGGTCGCGCCCACCTCCGGCGCGCCATAGCCGCGCACGTCCATCAGGGCCGGCCCGAGCGAAAGCAGCAGCGCCAACTCGTGTGACGCTCGCGCAGGCGTATCGGGCAACCGGTCCAGCAGTCCCAGTGCCGCGCCGAGGTGATGCATCGCATCCGGATGGGCGGCATGCCTGAGCGCCTGCTGCCCGGCGCGGTGCAGGTATTCCACCGCCTTGGGAATATTGCCGCTCAGGCTGTAGTGATGCGCCAGCTCGCTGCAGTAGTCCGCGATGCGCGTGGGGAACAGCGCCTCGATGGCCTTCGCCGTGCGTTCGTGCAACGCGCTGCGCCGCTCTGTGAGCAGCGAGTGGCCCGCCACTTCCTGCGTCAGCGCGTGTTTGAACGAATACTCGACCTCCGGAAAAGCGGGCCGCTCATAAATGAACTCCGCGGCTTCCAGGTGGGCGAGCAGTTCGCGCAGATCGTCGTCGGTGCGGGCGAGCTGGCCACCGCAGATACGCTGGATCAAGCTGAACGGAAACTCCTTGCCGATGACCGCGAGCGTTTGCAGCAACTCCTTCTCCGCGCGCGCAAGCCGGTCGATACGTGCGGCGAGCACACCTTGCACCGTGGTCGGGATGTGCAGCTCGGCGGGTGTCCGTCCGATCCGGTAGCGCCCTGGCTCGCCGAGCACGGAGCGCTCTTCGGCGAGCGTCTGCACCACTTCTTCCATGAAGAACGGATTGCCCTCGGTCTTTTCGAGGATGCGCTGCTTGAGCGGCAGGAGCGAGGGATCGTCGCCCAGCAAAGCAGTAAGGAGTCCCTGGGCTTCCCGCGGACCGAGCGCTTCGAGCCGCAACTGGCTGCAATCCCAGGCAGGCCGATACTCGGGCCGATAGTTCACGAGCAGCAGGATACGGGAGCCCGGCACGCGCTCGACAAGGTAGACGAGGAACGCCTCTGTCTCACGGTCCAGCCATTGCAGGTCTTCGAACAGCAGTTCGATCGGCTGGTCGCGGCTCTCGCGCTTCAAGAGCTGCGTAATGGCGTCGAAGGTCCGGTCGCGCCGCACCCTGGGATCCATGTCCGCCAGCGCGGGAGCGGACTCGCCCGTGCCAAGCAGATACAGCAGGTAGGGCACGAAGTCCTCGAAACCGCGCTCGAGCGTCAACACCTTGCCGACGACTTTTTCACGGCAGCGCCGCTCATCGTCCCGGGCCGTGATCTGAAAATAGCTCTTCATGAGCTCGATCAGCGGCAAGTTGGCAAACGCCTTGCCGTGCGAGACGGAAAACGTTTCCAGCACCAGACAGCCTCGCCGCGACCGCTCCTTGAACTCGTGAAAGAGCCGCGATTTACCGACGCCCGCTTCGCCGACCACCCCGACCACTTGCCCGTGTCCTGCACGCGCCGCTTCCAGCGCCCGGTTCAGGTGCGCCATTTCGGCTTCCCGACCGACGAACCGCGCGAGGCCGCGGTGCGCCGCCAGCTGCAAACGCGTGCGCAGCGCACCCGGGCCGAGCACCTCGTACACCGGAAGTGGCTCGGGGATGCCCTTGACCTGGGCGGCCCCCAGCGCCTTGAACTCGAAATAGCCCTCGGCCAGTTTATGAGTCGACTCGCTCGCCAGGATCGACGTAGGCATGGCGATGCCCTCCATCCGCGACGCGATGTGAATCGTATGGCCGACGGGGTCATAGTCGGTGTGCAGATCGTCGGTGCGAATCGAGCGCACGACCACCTCGCCGGTGTGAACGCCCACACGAATCTGCAGCGGAATGCCTTTTTCAAGGCGAATGCGATCGCCATGCCTGCGCATTGCCTGTTGCATCCGCAGCGCCGCGAAAAGCGCGCGCTGCGGATGATCTTCGTGGGCGATGGGCGCGCCAAAGAGCGCGAGAATGCCGTCGCCGAGCGACTTTGCGACGTAGCCCTCGTAATAGTGGACCGCTTCCATCATCAGCGCGACGACGGGCTCGATGAGGTGGTGAGCCTCTTCCGGATCGAGACCATGGATCAAGGTGGTGGAACCTGCCATGTCCGCGAACAGCGCCGTGATGGTCTTGCGCTCGCCGGCGGTCTCGCCTCGCGCTTCCATGGCGACGTGCTCGGCACGGATGCGCTCGGCAAGATGATGCGGCGTGTAATGGACCGGCGCGGGCGGCGGCTCCGGCATGGATCGCGGCGCCTGCTGCGCCTCGGCGAGCGAAGCCCCGCACTCGCTGCAAAATCGGGCGGCCACGGCGACCTCGCTTCCGCAGCGGGGACACATGCGAGCCAACCGGGCACCGCACGCCCCGCAGACTCCAGCCCCGGAGAGATTCTCGAATCCGCAGTTTGTGCAGCGCATACAACCTCGTCGCGGCCAGGGACCAACATGGGGTCATTATGCGCCGCATGCACCGAGGGAACAGCCCCGATATTCACCTGGCATCGCGCTTTCGGAGCGCTGCAAACCTATACTCCCAGCCAGTATTCGCCTATACTGCCGGGCAGTATCCATGAATCGATGCCGTCATGCCTCATTCCCCCGAAGAAAAAAAACGCGTGCTCACGCGCGTGCGCAAGGTTCGCGGCCAGCTGGACGCGCTCGAGCGCGCGCTGGAGGAAGGTGCCGACTGCGCGCCCGTGCTCCAGCAGCTCGCGGCTATCCGCGGCGCGATCAACGGCGTAATGGCCGGGGTGCTCGAAAGCCATTTGCGCGAAGAGTTCACCCACCTCGCGGGATCGGAGGACTCGCCGGGATCGATCGAAGATGTCGTGACACTCGTCCGAACCTATTTACGCTAGCTCACCGCGGGTTCGCCCGCTTTTTAACAGGACTGCCATGAAATCGCGTGCTGCTGTTGCGTTTGCGCCGGGTAAGCCCCTCGAGATCGTCGAGATCGACGTCGAACCGCCCCGCAAGGGCGAGGTGCTGGTGAAGATCACGCATACCGGCGTTTGCCATACCGATGCCTTCACGCTCTCGGGCGACGACCCCGAAGGCCTCTTCCCCGCCGTGCTCGGCCACGAGGGCGCCGGGATCGTCGTGGAAGTAGGTGAAGGCGTGACGAGCGTAAAGCCCGGCGATCACGTGATCCCGCTCTACACCGCGGAATGCGGCGAGTGTCTGTTCTGCAAGAGCGGCAAGACCAATCTGTGCGTGTCCGTGCGCGCCACCCAGGGCAAGGGTGTGATGCCCGACGGCACGACCCGTTTCAGCTACAACGGCCAGCCCATTTATCACTACATGGGCTGCTCCACGTTCAGCGAGTACACCGTGGTGGCGGAAGTGTCGCTCGCGAAAATCAACCCGCAGGCCAATCCCGAGCAGGTGTGCCTGCTGGGCTGCGGTGTGACGACGGGTCTGGGCGCGGTGAAGAACACCGCCAAGGTCCAGGAAGGCGATACCGTCGCCGTGTTCGGTCTGGGCGGCATCGGCCTCGCCGTGATCCAGGGCGCGAAGCTCGCCAAGGCGGGCCGCATCATCGCCGTCGACACCAACCCGGGCAAGTTCGACCTCGCGCGGGCCTTCGGCGCCACGGACTGCGTCAACCCCAACGATCACGAAAAGCCCATCCAGCAGGTGATCGTCGACATGACGGGCTGGGGCGTGGACCACAGCTTCGAATGTATCGGCAACGTGAACGTGATGCGTGCGGCACTCGAATGCGCACATCGCGGCTGGGGGCAATCGGTGATCATCGGCGTGGCTGGCGCGGGACAGGAAATTTCCACGCGCCCGTTCCAGCTCGTGACCGGCCGGCGCTGGCTGGGCACGGCCTTCGGCGGTGTGAAGGGCCGCTCGCAACTGCCGGGTATGGTCGAAGACGCGATGGAGGGCAAGATCCAGCTCGCGCCGTTCGTCACTCACACGATGCCGCTCACAGGCATCAACGAGGCCTTCGACTTGATGCACGAGGGCAAATCGATCCGCAGCGTCGTTCATTACTGAAACCGAACTACCGCGAGGCCTGATCCTTATGGAACGAATCGAACGGCACGCGAGCCACGGCGGAAGCCAGGAGGTCTGGAAACATGCCTCTTCCGTCGTCGGCGGCGAAATGAAGTTCGGCATCTATCTGCCCGAGGCCGCATTGCGCGGGCAGCAATGTCCGGTGCTGTACTGGCTTTCGGGACTGACCTGCACCGAGCAGAACTTCATCACCAAGGCGGGCGCGCAGCGCTACGCGGCGGAGCACGGCATCATCGTGGTCGCGCCGGACACCAGTCCGCGCGGCGACACGGTGCCCGATTCCCCCGACTACGATCTCGGCCAGGGCGCGGGCTTCTACGTGAACGCCACGCGGGATCCGTGGGCCAGGCATTTCCGCATGTACGACTACGTGGTCTCCGAACTGCCCACGCTCATCGAAGGCGGATTCCCGGCCAGCGACGCGCGCTCGATCAGCGGGCACTCGATGGGCGGCCACGGCGCGCTGGTCGTTGCGCTGCGCAATCCGGGCCGCTACCGCAGCGTATCGGCGTTCTCGCCGATCGTCGCGCCCAGCCAGGTGCCGTGGGGAGAGAAGGCGCTCGCCGCCTACCTCGGCGATGATCGCGAGGCATGGAAGCAATATGACGCCGTGGCGCTGGTCGCCAACGGGGGCAAAAGCGGGGGCAAAAGCGTGAGCGAACAGTTGCCGCTGCTCGTGGATCAGGGCGATGCCGACGATTTCCTGGACACGCAGCTCCGTCCGCAACTGCTGCAGGCGGCTTGCGAAAAAGTAGGATATCCACTGCAGCTCAATCTGCGCGAAGGCTACGACCACAGCTATTACTTCATCGCCAGCTTCATCGGCGAACACATGGCCTTCCACGCGAAAGCGCTCGCGTGACGCCGTGCCGCTAGCGCGATCTATTCGGCTGCGCTGGGCAGTTGCGCAACGGGTAGATCGACATATTCGTCCGGCGGCGGCATGTCCGGCTCGGTCGTGCCGCCCAATACCGCATCGGCATGGGGCAGTCGCGTCGAGCGATATTCGTTGGGCGATGCGCCAAACTCCTTGCGGAACTCGCGGCCGAGATGCGAGGCATCGGAAAAGCCGCATGACGAAGCAATATCGGCGACTGTGCGGTCCGAACTCGTCAACAGCCACGACGCCATGCGAATGCGGATCTGTCTCGCGTACGCGCCCGGCGACTTGCCGGTTTCCGTCGTGAAGAGGCGTTCGAGCTGGCGGACCGAAACATCGAGCCGGTGGGCCATGTCCGGCAGACTCAGCGGCTGGCCTACGTGCTGCTCCATCAGCAGAATGGCGCGCCGGACCTTGGGATGCGTAGCGGGCTCGAGCCCCGGGGGATGCGGCTGCGGCGCGTTGCCTTTCTGCGCATCGTCCACGAGCAGGATGCGCAGCGCCTTGCGGACGATCGTGGCCTCGACGTGGCGCAGCAGGATAGCCGCGGCGACGTCGATCGACGCACGGCCGCCGGAACACGTAATGCGCCTTCTATCGATCACGAAGAGCCGGTCGGCAACGAGATCGCGCTCGTCGACGTGCGGGAACCGCTCGACGAAATCCCAGTAGTGGAACCAGCTCACGCAAATCCGGTATCCGCTCATCACACCGGCCCGTGCGAGCGCGAACGCACCCGTGCAGAGTCCGACGAGCGTGGCAGGCGTCTCGGCCATGGCGCGAATGAAGGCGAGTGTCGCGTCGCTGGCCGGCGGCCCCGAATGCAACAGCCCGCCAACGATCACCACATAGTCGAATCTCTCGGCCTCATCGAATGTTGTCCACGGTGTGATCTGGATTCCACAACTGGCCCGAACCGGAACGAGAGTTTCGCCGACGATGGTCCACGAGCACCGCACCGGCCTGCTCATGTCGCCTTCGTCGCTCGCAAGCCTGAGCAGGTCGACGAAGCCCGAGAACGCCGTCAACGTGAAGTTGGGTAACAGGACGATCCCGAAGCGCAGCCGCTTCGCCGCCGCGGCTTCGCTATCGATCGAGTGATGAACCATTGGGACCGCCTGTTTCAATGCCATCCAGACAACCGATAGGGTGGAAAGCGCGCTGCCCGTTGCTCACTGGCTCGCAACGGCAACACCGGCATCGAGCCAGTCGTGCATCATGGCGCCGGCTTCATCGCTCAGCCAGTTCCGGAACTGCAGATACTCGGTGCGAGGCCGCGCGTTGCGGTGCGTGATCAAATAGTGGTGGCGGTCCTTGAAGACGAGCGCATCGGGAACAGGCCGCATCAGACGCCCCTGCTCGACCTGACGATGAACGAGATGATGCCAGCCAAGCAGCGTCCCTTCGCCGGCCTCCGCCTGCGCGACGAGAAGCCGATAGTCGTTGCTCTCCAGATGCCTGTTGTCCGCCAGTGCGTCCGTGCCGTCGCCCTGCTGGAACCAGTTGCGCCACACTCGCCAATCCACGTGCTCGCAAACCTGGGCACGCCCTAGCAACGAGAGATTCAAGGTGGGGTGCGATAGCAGGTCGAGCGGCTTGAGCTTCTTGCCGCGAAAATGCCGGTCGTAAAACGTCGGGCTGCAGACCGGATACACCACGTCATGAAACAACGGTTCGACCTCGTATTCCGGCTCGCGCGGCGGATTCTTCGTGATGATGATGTCCGGCTCCATGAGCTCGTCCAGCTCCATGAAGTGCTCGGTGACCATCACATGCAGCCGGATGTCCGGATATCGCGCGCGAAACGCGGGCAGACGCGACGACAACCACAACGCCGAAAAGGTGTGCGAAACACAAAGGGTCAACGCGTGCCTGTCCGTACGGCGCACCGCCTCCGCCGCCTCGGCGATATTCATGATGGAGAGATACGACGCGTTGTACAGAATGCGGCCGGCATCGGTCAGCGCGATATGGCGTCCGGTGCGCTCGAACAGCGCGACATCGAGCGAGTCTTCGAGCTCCTTGATTTGTCTGCTGATTGCCGCCTGCGTCACGCACAGCACTTCGGCCGCCTGAGTGAAGCTCTCGTATCTGGCCGCTGTCACGAAACATCTGAGTGCGCGCAGCGAGGGCATCTGGGCGAGGAGTCGGTCTGCGAATAGCTGCTTCTTCAACATGGATTGCACTCTCTACACGCTGCTCGCAGGGCGCATCGAAGTGTCGCTCGCCCGGCCGGGCCGGGGATGGCGGGGAGCGACTTGCACGCCACGAACCATAAAGGGATTCGAATGAGATGAGTTTGCGAGCCCGTCTGCCCGCTGGCAAGTGAGGCGATCCAGTATAAGGGTCCAATATAGTGCGGTGACGCCCCCCGGCTGCGCCTTGAGGCTTACATCGCGCCGACAGCACCGAGCGGCGGCCGAAATCGCGTTGAACTGGCCTTTCCTCTTCGATTTTGACGCCCTCTCCCTACGCGCATTTCAGGCCAGCCAGGCCAGATCGGCCCGCGCGCATTTTTTTGCCGCAACCGGTTCAAGCGAGCTTCAACCAGGTGGTCTTCAACTCGCAATACTGATCGTGGGCATAGACAGATTTATCGCGCCCGCCAAACCCCGATTGCTTGAAGCCGCCGAATGGCGTCGAAAGGTCGCCCTCGCCGAAGCAGTTTACCGTGACGGTGCCCGCGCGGATGCGCGCAGCGACCTTGTGTGCGTGGTTCACGTTATCCGTCCACAACGAAGCCGCCAGCCCGTAGCACGTATCGTTCGCGATCCGGATGGCGTCCTCCACGTCTTCGTATTCGATCAGGCACACGACCGGCCCGAACACCTCGTCCTGCGCGATGGCCATGTCGGGCATGACCTGATCGAAGATCGTGGGCTCGACGAACCATCCGCCAGTCTCGGTCGGGGCGGCGCGTCCCCCGCAAACCACGCGCGCGCCCTGCGCCTTCGCCTTCTCGATGTGCGCGAGCACCTTCTCGTAGTGCTTCTGCTCGATCAGCGCGCCGAGCTTCACATCGGGGTCGAGCGGATCACCCGTCTTCCAGCCCGCGAGCACCGCCTGCATTTTCTCGACCAGTTCCGCACGCTTGCTCGAAGGAACGAGAATGCGGGAGCCCGCGCTGCAGTTTTCGCCCATGTTCCAGAACGCCGCGGCGACGGCCTGTTCGGCGACCGCATCGAGATTCGCGACATCGGGAAGGATCACCTGCGGGTTCTTGCCGCCGCATTCGAGCACCACGCGTTTGAGGTTGGTATCCGCGGAATAGTGCAGAAAGCGCTTGCCGGTTTCGGTCGAGCCGGTGAACGCAACGAGGTCGACATCGGCATGGCGGCCCAACGCCTGTCCCGCGGTCTCGCCAAAGCCGGTGACGACGCTGAACACACCCGCTGGCACGCCCGCTTCCAAAGCGAGATCGGCAATGCGCAAGGTCGAAAGCGACGTCTGCTCCGCGGGCTTGACGATCACGCTATTGCCGACCGACAAGGCCGGCCCGATCTTCCACGCCAGCATCAGCGCCGGGAAATTCCACGGCAGCACTGCGCCCACCACGCCAATCGGTTCGCGCGTAATCATGCCGACCACCTCCGCGCCCGAAGGCGAAAGGGCGTCGTAGCGCTTGTCG
This sequence comes from Paraburkholderia sp. JHI2823, assembly GCF_038900695.1. Taxonomy (NCBI): domain Bacteria; kingdom Pseudomonadati; phylum Pseudomonadota; class Betaproteobacteria; order Burkholderiales; family Burkholderiaceae; genus Paraburkholderia; species Paraburkholderia sp. JHI2823. The sequence goes on from NZ_JAYMRY010000018.1 coordinate 85,265, forward strand.
GTGACCTCCGCGTGCCAGCGAATACAAGCCGCCGATTCTGGAATATCGAGCCCGAGGCATTCGCCGATCGGCTTGCCCGCTTCGAGCGCTTCGAGCAGGGCCAATTCGTCCACATGCTCGTCGATCAATTGCGCGAGGCGAAGCAGAACGGCCTTGCGATGAGCCGGCGCGGCCTTCGACCACACGCCGGATTCGAACGCACTGCGTGCGGCCGCGACCGCGCGGTCGACATCCTTGTCACCGCATTTCGCCACCTGCGCCAGTACTTGGCCCGAGGCCGGATTGAGCGTGGCGAACGTTTCGCCCGACGCCGCCCGGCACCGCTCGCCAGCCATCAATGCGCGGCCGTCGAGCGGCAATTCCGCGGCTTTGTGCTTCCATTCCTGATGCGTCGTCATCTCGTGTCCTTGGTTAGATTAAAGTTCGACGCCGGCCGACATTTCCTTTGCCCAGATCGTCGCCGACACTGCCATGTCAACGATCGGTCGGACCGGCAGTGAGCGCGGATGCGGCTGGTTCAGAAGTTGCCGCACGAGTTCACCGGTCTGTCCCAGCGCGTATTCAGCGATCAACTTGCCCGACGAGGAGCCCCTGCTCAGCCCGAGCCCATTGCACCCCACCGCTTCCAGGATGCCGTCGTCGCGGCGGCCGAACAGCGCCCCATTGTTCGCGGAGAGGCACAGCGGACCGCCCCACGTGTACTCGAGTTCGACGCCTTCCAACATGGGAAACCGGCGGTCGAACGAGCGCTGATGCAGTGCTTTCGCCTTCGCGAGATCGGCATCGGATACCTGCAGCCCGGGCCGAAACGCAAAATGGTTGCGCACGCAAATACGGTTCGTCGCGAGACGGCGCACGGTCGTGCCCATCGGGTCGGCGGGAATCAGCGACCACGACGGCGTTCCGCCCAGTCTTGCAACCTCTTGCGCATTCAGGACGCGAGTCATCGATGCGAACGTGTAGACCGGCAGCAGGCCGTTGGGATGCATGCCGAACGTCGCCGCGTAAGCGTTCGTGCAGAGAATCACCTGTTTGGCGACGATCTTTCCGCCGGCGAAGCGCAGGACTTTCTCGTTCCTGCGATGTTCGATTCCGGCCACCGCGCTCTGCTCGAAGACCGTGACGTTGGGAGGCTGCGTGGCCGCCAGGCCGCGCATGAGCGCCGCTGGCTGCACCGTGCTGCAACCCGGCGTGAACAGCGCGCCTTGATAAAAGTCCGTACCCGTCACCGCGCGAATGGCGGCTTGATCGAGCCATTCGAATGCTTCGTCGATACGCGACAAGCCCTGCGCAAAATGCGTGAGCGCGTCGAGCCCCTTCCTGTTGACCGACGCATGGAATTTGCCTTCATCGCGCCAGTCGCAATCGATGCCGTGCTCGCGAACGATCGAGCGTACGTAGTCGATGCCGTGCCGCTGGAATCGCACGTCGGCCTTGTCCTCCGCCACGCTGCGCGAATAGCTTTCGCTGCTGATGTCGTGCGGCAAATCGACGAAGAATCCGGAATTGCGCCCAGCCGTCGTGCGTCCAATGCGATCGGCCTCGACGAGCGCGATCGACGCATCGGGCGCGAGTTCGGCAAGCCGCCGGGCGGCGCATAGCCCGGTAATGCCGCCGCCGACCACGACCCAGTCGTATCGATGATCGGAAGACACGCTGCGGGCCGGCGCCGCGGGCGGCAGACTCTCCCACCATCCGTTCACGCCATCGGGCGCGGGAAAACGTGCGAATTCCAGATTCGAGACCATGTTCTGTCGTTGCCGAGTGATGTTACTGGGCGTTGCGAATCAGTGGTTGCACGAGCTGCGCAAACGCACTGCGCTCCGTTTCCGACAGCGCGCCAAGCGGCGCACGCGCCACGCCGACCGGCAGCCCCACCAGTTCGCAACCGTAGCGGACGTACTGGATGAATTTGCCGCTGCGTTCGAGCAGTTCGAGCACCGGTAGCAATTGCGCCATCAGCTTGCGGCCGAGAACGAAATCGTTTTGCTTGACGCACGCATCGAAGAGCGCCGTATGGGCTTCGGGCAGGAAATTGGAGGCGCCGCCCACCCAGCTCTTCGCACCCCACGCGAAGAATTCGAGCGCCTGGTCGTCCATGCCGCAACTGAGCACGAGACGGTCCTTGAAGTGCGTGACGAGGTGATGCAAATGCGAAATATCGCCCGTGCTTTCCTTCATGGCGATGAAGTTCGGCCGCTCGAGCAGCGTTGCCAGCACGCCGTCGCTAATTTCAGTCCCCGTGCGAGCCGGAAAGTTGTACAGCATGATCGGCATGTCGAGCGCGTCGTCGACCTTCAGCATGTGGCTGAGCAATTCCTCCTGCGTCGGCTGGGCATAGTACGGCGCGGCGACCAGCAGCGACGACAGCCCCGCGCGCTTCGCCTCCAGCCCCAGGCGAATCACTTCCTTCGTCGTCGTCGCATTGATGCCCGCGGTCAGATACGTCTTTCCACCGGCCGCCTCGGCAACGGTGTTGAATGTCTTCACGCGTTCCTCGAAACTCAACGCGTAGTATTCGCCCGTGGTGCCGCCGATCCCGAGTCCCGACACGCGGCCCGCGAGATTCGCTGCGTGCTTGCCGAGCAAGGCATGATCGATTTCACCGTTTTCCTTGAACGGTGTGACCAGCGGAGTATGTACGCCCTCGAAGCTCATTTGGATTCCTCTCTTCATTCGATCTTCAAACAGATAAATCTGGACTTCCGTGCACTCGCCGAGTCGGCGCGTGGCTTACGCCATGGCATCCGCGGGCGCGTAAACCGGAAACTGGTTGCACAGATCCCGCACACGGCTACGCACCGCGCGCTCGACGTGGTTGTCGCCGCCGGGCTCGCGCGCGAGTCCCGCCAGCACCTCGAGGATCATTTCGCCGATCTGCTCGAACTGAGCGGTGCCGAATCCGCGCGTCGTACCCGCCGGTGTGCCAAGCCGGATGCCGGAGGTCACGGTCGGATTTTCGGTGTCGAACGGAATGCCGTTCTTGTTGCAGGTGATGCCCGCGCGTTCGAGCGCCTTCTCCGCCTGCGTCCCCGTAATGTGTCTGGAACGCAGATCGACGAGCAGCAGGTGGTTGTCGGTCCCGCCCGTGACGAGGGAAAGACCGCCCGCTTGCAGGACGGTGCCCAGCGCCTCGGCGTTACGCAGCACGCGATCGATATAGCCCGAGAACTCCGGACGCAGCGCTTCGCCAAACGCCACCGCCTTGCCCGCGATGACATGCATGAGCGGGCCACCCTGCAAGCCGGGGAAAACAGCGGAATTGATCTTCTTCGCGATGTCGCCGTTGTTGGTGAGGATGAAGCCGCCACGCGGGCCACGAAGCGTCTTGTGCGTGGTGGACGTCACCACATCCGCGTACTTGATCGGGTTCTCGTGGCGGCCGGCCGCGACGATGCCCGCGATATGCGCCATGTCTACCATCAGCATCGCGCCCACGCTGTCCGCGATGTCACGGAAAGCCGCAAAGTCGAGTGCCCGCGGATAGGCCGAATACCCCGCGATGATGAGCTTCGGCCGGTGCTCCATTGCGAGGCGCCGCACGGCGTCGTAGTCGATCCTGTACGTCTGCGGGCTCACGCCATATTGCACGGCGTTGAACCACTTGCCCGAGAGCGCCGGCCGCGCGCCGTGCGTGAGGTGGCCGCCGGCGTCGAGCGACATGCCCATGACCGTGTCGCCCGGCTTGACCAGCGCGAGCATGACCGCGCCGTTCGCCTGTGCGCCGGAATGCGGCTGGACGTTGGCATATTCGGCATCGAACAGCGCCTTCACGCGATCAATGGCGAGCGCCTCGATCCGGTCCACGTGCTCGCAGCCGCCGTAATAGCGCTTCGATGGGTAGCCTTCGGCGTACTTGTTGGTCAGCACCGTTCCTTGCGCTTCCATCACCGCGGCCGAAACAATGTTTTCGGAAGCGATCAATTCGATCTGCGTTTGCTGCCGGCGCAATTCGAGCGCGATCTCCGATGCAATGACCGGGTCACGGCTCTGGAGCGTTTCAGAAAAGAAGCACGAGTTTTCGCTCACAGGTCACTCCAGGAAGTAATCGTGTCAAGCAGGCCCTGAAAGAACAAGAATCCTGGGGCAGCGGGCCATTCCTGCCCCGGTCGGTACGACCCTTCCCGCTACTTTTGCAGCCAGGCGTTCAGCTTGTCAGGGTGCGCATCGACGAACTTCTTCGCGGCCGCCGCGTAGTCGTTCGTCGCGTTGCCTTCGAGTTCGATGGCTTCGACGTCGGCCAGCGTCAGCTTGAAATGCTTGAAGAACACATCGGCGCGGGGAAACTTGCCGGCAAACTGTTTGGACGCGAACGCGTGGACCTGTTCCTCGCCACCCAGGGTGCCCTTGGGGTCTTTCAGATAGCGCATCTGCCATTTCTGCCAGAGCCAGTGCGGACTCCAGACGGTGGCGACCACCCACTGCTTCGTCTGATACGCACGGGACACGGCGGCCAGCATTCCGGCTTCGCTCGACGACTGCAGGTTGTAGCCGTCGAGGCCGTAAGCCTGCACCGACTTCGCGGAGGCCTGCATCAGACCGGAGCCCGGACCAATGCCCTGAATCGTGCCGTCGAGCTTGCTTTTGACTTCCGGCTTGCTCAGGTCCGTAATCGACGATACCTCGGACTCCGGAATATAGGCGGGCACGGCCCAGCCATTTCTGCCGCCCGTGTAGATGACGCCGACGTCATCCAGATCGTTCTTGTACTTGGCGTAGTACACGGCATGCGTCACCGGCAGCCAGCCCCCCACCATGATGTCGAGGTCGCCGCGCGCGACACCCTGGAACTGAATGCCGATGTCCGCATTGACGAACTTGACCGGCTGGTTCAGTTTCGTTTCGAGCACGTATTTGGCGACATTGGCCGTGGCGAGAACGTCGGCCCAGTCGGTGACCGCCATCTTGAGCGGTTCCGCCGCCGCTGCCGACCCCGTGCCGACACCGAGAGCGACGACCGTCGATATCGCGACCTTCGCCGCGAGCGATTTGAAGATATTGCTAATCATGTTAGTACTCCGTAGGTATGTTGACATCACCAGTTCCGTCGTTCGACCTCCCGCCCATGATTTCGGGCGGCCGTCCGGTTTCTCAGCTATGCGCTGCTTCGGCGGCGCCAGCCTTGCCCGCTTTCGTGACGGTTCTCCTCTTCTTCGACTTCACGCCGAACGTTTCCGTCAGGCGGTCCAGCACGATAGCCAGCAGCACGACCCCGAGACCGCCTTCGAAGCCAATGCCGATATCGAGGCGCTGGATGCCGCTCAGCACGTATTCGCCGAGGCCGCCTGCGCCGATCATCGAGGCGATCACGACCATCGAAAGCGACATCATGATGGTCTGGTTCACGCCGGCCATGATGGAAGGCAACGCGTTCGGCAACTGGATTTTCCAGAGCAGCTGCGCGTCCGTGCTGCCGAACGAGCGGCCCGCTTCGAGCAGTTCCTCGCGAACCTGGCGAATGCCCAGCGTAGTTAGTCGCACCACAGGCGGCATGGCGAACACGACGGTTGCGATCACGGCGGGGACTCGGCCCAACCCGAACAGGATCACGGCGGGAATCAGATAAACGAATGCGGGCATGGTCTGCATGAAATCGAGCAGCGAGCGCAGGATGATTTCCACCCGCTTGTTGCGGGCACCCCAGATGCCGAGCGGCACGCCGACGACGAGGCTGAACACCGTCGCGGCAACGACAAGGGCCAGCGTCGAGACCGTTTGCGGCCACAGCCCCATGTAGTGAATGAGCAGCAGCGCGATGCCGACGAATACTGCGAAGGCGATCCCGCGGCGCCACAACGCGAACGCCACGAGAAAGACGAGCATCGCGACGAAGGGAATCGCCCCAAGACCGACTTCGAGCAGCTTGACGACCGCACCCAGCGCCGCGGAAAACGCGTTGAAGCCGCCCTGGAAGTGATTGAAAAGGAAATTGACGGCGTTCTCTGCGAACTTGCCGATGACTGACGAATTCATGCTGCCCTCCGCTCCATGACCTGCTTGAGTATCGTTCGGCACGACACGACGCCCGCGAGCTTGCCCGCAGCGTCCGTGACCGGCACGTCGTGTTGCTGGCTCAGGGCGATCGCGGAAAGTTCGTGCAGGTCGGTGTCCAGCGAGACCGTGCTCAAGTCCTTGAGCAACGCTTCGCGCAGGGGTTGGGCGCCCGCCTTGTGCAGCGAAGCGGGCGTGACGCAGCCCTGGTAGCGGCCGGCTTGATCGCACACGTAACCGCACTCGGCGCCGCTATCGATCAGTTGATTGAGGTAACGCTCCGCGGGCGCGCCGACATCACCGGCAATCAGTCCGCGCTCGACGCGGGTCAGCAGGCTCTCGGCCTTGAGGAAACGCGAGACGTCGACGTGGCGGAAAAAGTCCCGCACATAGTCGTCCGCCGGCGACTGAATGAGTTCGGCCGGGGTGCCGACCTGGATCAGGCAGCCGTCCTTCATGATGCCGATGCGGCCGCCGATCTTGATCGCCTCTTCGATATCGTGCGAAATGAAGACGATGGTTCGCTGCTCTTCCTTCTGCAGCCGCAGCAGTTCACTCTGCATTTCGAAGCGGATCAGCGGATCGAGCGCGGAGAAGGCCTCGTCCATCAGCAGCACCGCAGGATTGACCGCCAGGGCGCGCGCAAGTCCGACCCGCTGCTGCATGCCGCCAGAGAGTTCGCCGGGCAGTAGCTTTTCGTACGAGCCGAGGCCGACGCGCTCGAGTGCCGCACGGGCGATTTCGTAACGCTCGGCCTTCTTCATGCCCGCAACTTCCAGGCCGTACGAGATATTGTCGAGCACCGTGCGGTTAGGTAGGAGCGCGAACGACTGGAATACCATCGCCATCTTCTTGCGGCGCACTTCGCGCAGCTCGACGGTGGACATCGGTGCAATGTCGCGGCCTTCGAGCACCACCTGACCGGACGTCGGCTCGATCAGGCGGTTGAGCAGCCGCACGAGCGTCGACTTGCCGGAACCCGAAAGGCCCATGATGACGAAGATCTCGCCGGCCTTGACGTTGAGGCTGACGTCGTTGACCGCCACCATGTTGCCCGTGCGCTTGAATACTTCGTCGCGCCCCAGGCCCTGCTTGACCAGTTGCGCGGCAACCTCGGGCTTCGGGCCAAAGATCTTCGACAGGTTACGGACCGTCAAAATGTCGGTTCCCGAGATGGCGACGGGCCGGGCCACCGACTGCGCGGCTGCGGTGTGGATTGCGCCTGGAGGTATCACGTCTTCCGGCGCGAACGTCAGATTTGGGCTCATTCGGTCTTCCCAACTGGCAGGATCAAAAATTGACGCTGGTGAACTTCGCAATGACCAGAAGTTCTCGCGTGGCGATTCAGCTAGCACCGGTACTCACCCGGCTTTGAATCCAATACACAGGTGAATTCCATTCCGATGCGGCAGGTGATGCTGTGATCGCAGCGTAGCAATCCAAATTGCGCGCTCCAGCTACATTTTCTCGGCCCTTTTCCATACCTTTGGTAATGCATGGGAAACGCTTCATGGGCAGGGAAACGTTCAGCGAATCCGCGAGTGCGGCGCGGAATCCAAGCCAGGCGGGGCTTTGCGGGTGAATGAATGAAGGGGTGGGCTTGTTCGGCCACGGCTCACGGATCGGCGAAATCCGCTTGCGCCAAGGGAAAGTCCTGGTCGGGATGAGTAAGGGAAATTACTGGTAAATCGCTGAATGGCTTGCCGGCCGCACAAATCCAGGCGCAAAGTTCAGACGACGAAAGGCAAATGCCCCGTCCTGGTGCGCAACGCCTTGCGCGCCAGGACGGGGCATCAATTCGTTCAAGCCAGATGAACAACGACTGAGGCCGTCCCGGCCCTGCAGTCGCTCTGCTACAAATGCCACAACCGGGCTATGGAGCACCCATGTATCAGCGACACCAGAACCTCGAGCATTTCATCCGCGTCGCGCGAAATCTTTTTCGGGCGCGAGCGCTCCCCGATGCTGCCCGCCAGTTGGCCGTGGCGGTATTCGAACGTCTCGATCAGCCATCCGACGACGGAAAGCGAAACAACGAACGCTATCCGGCCTGTGACCTTCTCGATTCTGCTCTTGCCCCACTTCTTGGGGACTCCTCCGGTCTCGGGGAGGCTGCTCGCACGATCAAGCTACTCGAACCTGCCATTGGATGGCAACGGCGAACGTCCGGAATGTACGGAAGCAAAGATTATGTCGAGAACCACGTGCATGGCATGATTTGCGGCCCCGGCGGGATGGAAAGCCGTTACGACGTCCAGCTCGGGTTTTCATTGCTCGCGCCGGCCACCCGGTACCCCGATCATCAGCACCCGCCGGAAGAGGCCTATGTACTTCTGAGCGCAGGGGAGTTTCGCCAACGTGACGGGGACTGGTTCGATCCGGGCCTCGGCGGCGGGCTGCACAATCCCCGCAACGCCGTACATGCGATGCGGTCGGGAACGACCCCGCTTCTGGCGCTTTGGTGTCTGCTGATATAGCGCCGCCAAAGGCGCCGCCTACATCCAGGATGATTAGTCTTCACGCCGCGCGAATGCTGTGCATCGCGCCTGAACCTGCCCCGGTACCGGCGCGCGAAAGGAAAACAGACCGCCCGCTTGCGGCTGTTTCTGCCGCTCGGCGCGCGTAAGACCCTTCCACGCGGTGGAAACATAGACCGTCTGCAGATCGTCCCCGCAAAACGCAAGCTTCGTGATGTTCGCGCAAGGAAACGCAACCTGTTTGACAAGGTCTCCCTTGGGCGAGTAACGCTCGATCCTCCAGCCGCCAAACAACGCAACCCACACGTAACCATCGGCATCGACGGCCATCCCGTCCGGGTGGCCGTCGCCGGAAATTGCCGCGAAGACACGCTTGCGCGACAACGTACCGTCCTCTGCCACATCGAACGCGTACACGACGCGGCGCATCGTGTCGTTGTGATAGAGCGTGCCGCCGTCCGGACTCATGGCCGGTCCGTTGGTGATCACATAGCCGCTGTCCTGCGGGTTCGCCGTGCCGTCCTGGTCCACACGATAGAGCGTGCCGCTCGGCGCTTCTTCGGCGTCGTCCATCGAGCCAAACCACAGGCGGCCGCGCGCATCGACGAAACCGTCGTTGAGGCGGTTGCCGGGCAGATGCGACTCGATGTCCATCAGCTTGTCGAACTGCCCGCCCACGGCATCGAAACGATACAGCCCGTCAGGCAGGCCGCACACGAAAACCCGATCCCCGAGCGGCGCGATGAAGCCGGGCTGGTCGGGCGCATACCATGTCGTGCGCTGTCCAGTCGTGACCACGAGGCGATGAATCTGGCGGCCCTTGATATCGACGAAATAGACCGCGTTTTCCTCGGCCTGCCACAGCGGCCCTTCCGCGAGTTCCGCGCCGACCGGCCATACGCACACGGGTACACGCACGTTCATTCTCCGTACCATCCTGCATCGACGAAATAATCGCGACCGGAGCAGCGCGCGGCATCGTCGGACGCGAGAAACAGCGCCATGCGCGCGACGTGCTCCGGCTCGATGCGCAGTTGCAGGCATTGCCCCGCGACGACCTTCGCCTCGCTCTCGGCCGTTTGCCACAGGTTCATCTGCCGCGGCGTCTTCACCGCGCCGGGGATGATGCAGTTCACGCGGATGCCGGCGCGGCCCAGATCGCGCGCAAGACCGCGCGTGAGCCCTTCGATGCCGGCCTTCGCAGTCAAATAGATCGGCAGGCTCGGCAACGCGACGTGCCAGGACACCGAGCCGAAGTTGAGGATCACGCCGCGTCCCGCTTCGCGCATGCCTTTCGCAGCGGCTTGCGCGCAGAAGAACTGGTGACGCAGGTTCACGGCGATGCGCTCGTCCCAGTAGCTCGCCGTCAGTTCGCCGATTTCGTGGCGGTCATCGTTGCCGGCGTTGTTCACGAGCACGTCGATTGGACCCACGGCATCGACGATCGACGTGAACGTGCCATCGATCGCCTCCACACTGCGCAGGTCGCATCGCCGGAACTGAGGCGGATACTTCGCATTGCGAAGCGTTTCCTGAAGTGCGAGCGAATCCTGCTCGGCAACGTCGAGGAAGAACACGCGCGCGCCTTGTTGCGCAAATGCCTCGACGATCGCGGCGCCAATACCGCTGCCGCCACCGGTGATTACGACGGTTTTGTCCGCCAGGCTCGGATAGATTGCGTACGACATCACATATTCCAGTTATGACTTTTCAAAGCCCAAACAGGGCGGCGAGCCATGAAGGCACGCTGACCTGTTGCTTGTCCAGCGCTTACGACACGACCTCGACGGCGCTCAGCATGCGCCAGTCGCGCGGCAACGTTCGCACGGCATCGCCCGTCACCGTTACGGTGCCGTTGAGCGCGATGTCGCGGCTCGAACTGCCGACCATCAGATCGAAGTCGCCCGGCTCGACGATGCGCTCACCACGCCCGTCGGTGAAATTGAGCATGTCGACGGGCAGCTCCACGCGCACGCGCGCGCTCGCGCCAGCCGCGAGCGGTACGCGGGCGAACGCCTTCAGCTCACGCACGGGCCGGGCCGACGACGCGTGCCGGTCGCGCACATAGATCTGCACGACTTCCGTGCCCTCGCGCTCGCCCACGTTCTCGACAGTGAAGCTCAGTTCGACGGTGCCGTCTTCGATCGGGATCTCGCGCTGTGCAACCGCAAGCTCGCTGTAACGGAACTGCGTGTAGGCAAGACCGAAACCGAACGGGTAGCGCGAACCGAAGTGATAGGCAACCGGCGTGCCCGCACTCTTGAGGCGATGGTTGTACACGTACGGCACGGCCCCCGCGCTTCTCGGCACCGATAGCGGCAGGCGCCCGCTGAAATTAGCGCGACCGACAAGCAGGTCGGCCAGCGCCTCGGCACCGCGCTCGCCCGGTGCGAAGGCCATGACCTGCCCGGCGATGCGATCTTCGAGACCGCCGAGGTTGTACGGGCGGCCGCCCGTCATCACCACGACGGTTGGCGTGCCGCTCTCGACCACGGCGTTGAGCAACTGCAGCTGCACGCCAGGCAGCTCGAGGCTGTCCGTATCGGAACCTTCGCCTACCGTGCCGGACTGGAACAGCCCTGCGAGATCGCCCACGAATACCACTGCTACGCCTGCCTCGCGCGCCGCATCCACGGCAGCCGCAATTCCTTCGGTATCCTTGCTGATCAGCTCATCGCGGTTCGTGAAGGTGCTCAGGTCGAGCGAGACGTCGCCCGGGAAAACGGGCGCGCCTGCACGGCGCTCCTTGATGATGTCGCAGCCCTTCGCGTGAAGCACGCGCTCCTCGCCCAGCAGCGCGCGCAGCGCGCCCAACGGCGTGGCCATAGTGGCGACAGATTGCTCGCCCGAGTTGATGAGGTGCACCGGGAAGCTGTAGCCGGCGAGCAGCGCAAGCGGATCGTCGGCCGTGGGACCGATCACCGCGATTTTCTCCGCGCCGTTGGCCTTCAACGGCAGCACACCGCCTTCGTTGCGCAGCAAAACGGCCGATTGGAGCGCGACTTCATAGGCGGTGTCGCCCGCCGTTGCGCTCTTCACATCGACGCGTTCCGGGTCGACGTACGGGTTCTCGAACAGTCCCAGACGGAATTTCGTGCGCAGCACGCGCGAAACGGCGGTATCGATGGTCGCTTGAGTAATTTCACCGCGATCGAGTGCCTCTTTCAGATGGATCGCGCACTCGTGTCCGGGAAGCTCGACGTCGAGTCCGGAATTGAACGCGAGCGCCGCCGCCGAAGCGCTGTCGCGCGCCACCGCATGGTGGCTGTAGAGCAGGTCGACCGCGGCGTAGTCCGCCACGACGAGACCTTCAAAGCCCCACTTTTCCCGCAACGTGTCGTGCAGCAGCGTGCGATCGGCATGGCAGGGCACGCCGTCGATGTCGTGGTAGGCCGGCATGATCGAGCCCGCTTTCGCGAGCTTGACCGCCATTTCGAAGGGCAGCAGAAATACGTCGTTGAGTTCGCGCGGTCCCACATGCACGGGCGCGTGGTTGCGTGCGCCTTCGCTCGCCGAATGGCCGACGAAGTGCTTGAGCGTGGCAAGCACATCGCGCCGCTCGCCTTGCAGACCATTGACGTAGTGGCAAGCAAGCACGCCGACCAGGTAGGGATCTTCGCCGAGCGTTTCCTCGGTGCGGCCCCAACGCGGATCGCGCGACACGTCGAGCACCGGAGCGAGCCCCTGGTGGCAACCGATGGAGCGCGCCTGCTCGCCGATGATCTGCCCCACTTCGCCCACGAGGCCCGGATTCCACGTCGCCGCGTAATTCAGCGGCGACGGGAACAGCGTGGCGTCCTTGATCATCAGGCCCACGAGGCATTCCTCGTGCGACATGACCGGAATACCGAGGCGCGTGTCCTCGACCATCTTGCGCTGCAGTTCGTTGAGCGCGCGCACGCCCTCTTTCGGTTCGACCGTATGGGTTCCGAGCGGACGCGTGATCTGTCCAAGACCGTGCTGCAGGATTTCGTCGACGGTCAGCTCGTCCGCACTGCTCGCAAAATCGATGCTGCGAGCCATGTGCTTGCCGTCGGCCGACAGTCTCAACCACGCGGCATGAAGCTGCGCTATTTTCTCGTCCAGCGTCATGCGTGCGAGCAGGTCGGCGACGCGCTGCCCGGTCGGCGCATCGGACCGGCGATAAAGCGGAACCTCAGTGGTGTGTTCAAGCGACATCGATTCACTCCCTGGAATTGCAGAAGACGGCATTGGTTGATCGCCGTCTATTTAGTAGTGCTTCTCGAACCAGGCGTTGCCTGGCCGCGCGGCGAAAGCCGCGCTGGACTTAAATGAGGCGGCGCAGCGCCATATCGTGGTCGTCGAAAACGTGGCACGCCTCGGGCGGCAGGGAAAGGTTGACGAGTTCGTCGTGTGTCAACGCACTGTCACCAGGCACTTTTGCGATCACTGTCGCCGCGCCCGCGCCCGTCTGCGTCGCATGGATATAGCTGTGCTCGCCCATGTGCTCGACGAGCTTCACGCGGCACGCCAGCGTCTGCTCGTTTCGTGCATCCACGGCCACGCGCAGATGCTCGGGACGCACACCGAGCGTCACCTTCATGCCGGCGCGCGCACGCGAGCCGTCCACGCGCGCACGCACGCGCTCGCCACTTGCCAGGTCGATGACCACGCCGCCGTCATCGCCGCCCGTCACCGTGCCTGCAAAGAAGTTCATCTTCGGCGAGCCGATGAAGCCCGCGACAAACCGGCTCCTGGGATGGTGATACAGATCGAGCGGTGCCCCGACCTGGGCGATACTGCCATGCTTCTCCATATGAGCGCCGGCCTGCAGGAGCACGATGCGGTCGGCCAGTGCCATCGCTTCGACCTGATCGTGCGTCACATACACGGCGCTCGCCTCGCTGAACTCGCGATGCAGACGCGCGATTTCGGTACGGGTCTGTACGCGCAGCGCGGCGTCGAGATTCGACAGCGGCTCGTCGAACAGGAAGACACCCGGCTCGCGCACGATCGCGCGCCCGATCGCGACGCGCTGGCGCTGGCCGCCGGAGAGCGCTGCGGGGCGGCGTTCAAGATAGCTATCGAGTTGCAGGGCGGCAGCGGCGCTGCGCACCTTCTTGTCGATGACGGCCTTGTCGACTTTCGCCTGACGCAGACCGAACGCCATGTTCTCGTACACGCTCATATGCGGATAGAGCGCGTAGTTCTGGAACACCATCGCAACCTTGCGTTTCGCGGGTTCGACCTCGTTCATCCGTTCACCGTCGATGCGCAGCTCGCCGTCGGTGATCGATTCGAGACCGGCGATCATGCGCAGCAGCGTGGACTTGCCGCAGCCCGATGGCCCGAGGAACACGCAGAACTCGTTCTTGCCGACCTCTAGGTTGGCGTCGCGGATCACCGCGTTGCCGCTCGCGTAGGCCTTCTGTACGTTATTGAGGGAGATGCTTGCCATATCGTTTTATGCAAAGTTCGGTGTGCTGGCCAATCGATGACACTTCGGCCCGCACGATTCGAGGCGGTGTGCGATGCGGATCAGCCCTTGAGGGAGCCGGCCATCATCCCCTTGATCACGCGCTCCTGACCGAACGCGTAGGCAACGATCAGCGGCAACGACGTGAGTACGAGAACGGACAGCATCGAGGGTATGTTCGACGCGTATTGCCCCATGAAATCCCAGATCGCGAGCGGCAGCGTGCGGTGCTCGGAGGTCGACGTGAGCATGTACGCAAAGATGAACTCGTTCCAGAGACCGATGCCGTTGAAGATCGCCACCGTGGCGAGCCCCGGTCCCGAAAGCGGGAAGAAGATCCGCCAGAAAATGCGGAACGGGCTGCAGCCGTCGAGTTGCGCGGCTTCTTCCAGCTCGCGCGGAATCTGGCGCATGAACTCGGTCAGGATGAAGATCGACACCGGCAGGCTGAGCGCCACATAAGGTCCGAGCAGCGCGAACGGCGTGTCGTAAAGACCGAGGTTGCGCGTGAGCAGGTAAATCGGCACGAGGGTCGCATGCAGCGGCACGATCATGCCGGCAATCACGAGGCCGAAGAGCGTCTTGTTCAGCGTGAAGCGCATGCGCGCAAACACATAAGCCGCCATCGCGCTGATGATGACGATGAGCGCCACCGACACGCCCACCGTGAACACGCTGTTACGGAAATACGTGAAAAACGGCCCTTGCAGCACCGCCGCGTAATTGCCCCAATAGAGATGGCTCGGCGGGGCCCACACGGACGACGCGAAGGTCTCTTCCTGGCTCTTGAAGCTCGATACGACCATGAAGATGAACGGGACCGTCGTGACAGCCAGCCAGATCAGCGCCAGGAGCGGAATGCCCACGCGCGGGAAGCGGAATTTCTTGTTCATGGTTCAGACCTCGGTTGCATAACGACGGGTGAAATACATCGACACCGCCGCGACCGTGATGACGATCAGGAACATCGCCGAGCCGATGGTGCTGCCGTAGCCGAGTTGGAACGAACTGAACACCGTGCGATACATGTAGGTGGCCATCACCTCGGACGAACCCTCGGGGCCGCCTCCGGTCATGACGAAGACGAGATCGAAGTAACGCAGCGAACCGAGCACGGAAAGGATCACCGCGGTGCGCACCGTGCCTTGCAGATGCGGCAGCTTGATGCGCCAGAAAATGGTCCACTCCGAAGCGCCGTCGAGCAGCGCCGCCTCGTTGACTTCGGCCGGCATCGACGAGAGCCCCGCGAGGAACAGGATCATGTAGAAAGGCGCGTTCTGCCAGATGATCACGGCAATGGTCGCACCCAGCGAAAAATGCGGGTCGCCCAGCCAGTCCTTCGCGATGCCATCGAGCCCGAATGCCTGCAGCGCGACGTTGAGCGGACCGAAATTGGGATCGTAGATTTGCTTGAACAGTACGCCGATGGCCACGCTCGACATGAGCAGCGGCAGGAAATAAAGCACCTTGAGCACGCGCGATCCACGGCCGGCCTTTTCGAGCAGCACGGCGAGCGCGAGCGCGACAGGAAGCTGGATGACGATCGAGGCGACGGCAAGAATCACGTTGTTCTTGAGCGATTGCCAGAACACCGTGTCGTGGGCGAGCCGCGCCCAGTTCGCGAGCCCGGTATAGCGCGCGGTGTTGCCGAGGCCATTCCAGTCGAGCAGCGACAGCCGCAGGCTGGAGACGAGCGGATAGAGCAGAAATATGGCCAGCAGCAGCAGCGCAGGCGCAAGGAACGCGACCGTCACGAGCGTTTGCGATGAAAGCTTCAGCCGGCGTTCGGGTGTAGCGGAAAGTGCGATATTCACGAGCTTTTATGCCGGGCGGCACCTCGCGGCGCCGCCCTGACATTTCCTTAGGACTGGAGATTAACCGCCCTTCTTCGAAGCGGCTTCCATTTGCTGCGCGGCGGCTTCGGGCGTCAGCGACAGACCGAACAGCGCCTGCGTCGTGTCCTTGTGCAGTTCGCCGAGCGCCGGCGGCAGCGCCTGGTCGTACCAGAGCTGCACGCTCGGAGCGGCGGCGAGCATTTGCTGCAGACGCTGCGTGAACGGATCGGCGATCTTGACGTTGTTGACCGGCGGAAGCTTATGGTCATCCGAAGCGCGTGCCTGCATGGCCTGGTCGTCGGTGAGTGCCTGGATCAGTTTGAACGCGGCGTCCGGCGTCTTGCACTCGGCCGAGATGCTCAGGAAGCCATCGCCCACCGTGCCGATCAGGTCGCGCGGGTCGCCCTTGCCACCCGGCACGCTCGGGAACGGGAAGAAGTCGAGATCCTTCGAGAAGCCCGGATTTTCGTTGGCGATCGTCGAAGCCTCCCAGGCGCCCATCAGCTCCATTGCAGCCTTGCCCGAGTACAGCAGACGGCGCGACGCGCCCGAGTCGTAATCGAGACCGTTGATGCCCGGCGCGAACGCGCCAGCCTTCACGAGTTCCTGAATGCGCTTGCCGGCTTCGATGAACGCCGGATCTTCGAAGCCCTTGCCCTTGCCTGCGATCGCGTCGCTCACGACCTGCGGACCGCCGATACGGTCGACGAGGTACATGTAGTACATCGAACCGGTCCATTTGTTCTTGTTCGCAAGCGAGAACGCTGCCACGTTGTGCTGCTTGAGCACGTCGACGACGTGCATCAGTTCATCCCACGTCTTCGGCGGCGTGATGCCGTACTTTCTGAAAACTTCCTTGTTGTAGAAGATCACCGCGGCCGCTGCGTTTTCGGCAGCCACACCGTAGGTCTTGCCGTCGAACGTCGTGACATTCCACGACGACTGCATGAAGCGGTTGCGATACGCCGGATCCTTGCTGAGGTACGGCGTGAGATCGACGATCTGGCCTGATTTCACGTATTCGTGCAGGCCGCCGCCGCCCCAGTTCTCGAACACGCACGGCGGCTGGTTGGCACCGAATGCAACCTTCAGCTTCGTCTTGTAGGCCTCGTTCAGGACGTGCGAATTCTCGACCTTGTAACCCGGCACCGATTTTTCGAACCGGTCCGAAGCGTCGCGAATGATCTTGCTCGACGACGCATTGGTCTGCTGATCCCAGACCGTGATCGTCCTGGCCTCCGCCGCTACGGCGTTCGAAACGACCACAGAAACCGAAAACAACAGTGCCGCGGCGCCGGCAATCGCACGCGCCTTGGAGAAACCTGGGTACGCCATGTTTGTGTCCCCTCTTCTGAATATTTGAGAGCTACCTGAACTATCCGACGGTTTAACGTTAGCCTTAACGTTAAGTGATGTTAATCCCGCATCTGAACTCCGGCTATGCGGGATTTTCCTGGTGCGCACCGCGCCGGAGCTTGCGTCACGCGCAAAGTCGGCTCGCTCTCAGGCGGTCGAACGTACGCGCTTCTGATAGAATAGCCGGCATGTAAACGGTATCGCTAACGTCATTCGAGCCCTCGCAGACATGACTTCTCGTAAGCCCACACCACGCATGGCAAGGCAAACTCCCACGCTTGAGCACGTCGCCAAGCTTGCGGGGGTATCGCAGATGACCGCGTCGCGCGCGCTCAACGGACGCCCGGGCGTATCCCGCGAGACGCGCGACGAAGTGCTGCGGATCGCTTCGGACATCGGTTACGTCGTCAACCGCACCGCGCAAAAACTTTCCGGCGGACGCAACGGCATCATCGGCATCATCACGCCCACGCTCGACACGCAGTTCTCGAGTGAGCTGGTGCTCGGCGCGGGCCGTGCGGCGCGCGGCGCGGGCATGGAAATGCTGGTGTACACCGTGTTCGACGAAGACCGCCATACGCATCACGACCTTCTCGGCTTGATCCAGCAATTCTCGGACGGCATTCTCGCCATCCTGCCGCGCGAATCGCTCTGCCTCGAAGCGCTCGCCACGGCCAAGGTCCCGGTGGTGGTAGTCGATCAACGCGGCACGCTCACGGGCTTTCCGTCGGTGTCGGTCGACAATTACGGGGGTGCCTGTCTCGCGGTCGAGCATCTCGCGGAACTCGGCCACAAACGCATCGCGTTTCTCGCGGGCGACGAAACGATCGAAGGCGTGCGCGACCGTCAACGCGGCTATCGCGACACGCTGGCCCGGCTCGGCCTGCCGCGCGAAGACGCGCTGGTGGCCGCGGGCGATCTTTCGCAAATGATGGCGTTCGACGTCACGTTCGACCTGCTTAATCTCGCCGATCCGCCCACCGCAATATTCACGGCCAACGACCAAAGCGCATTCGGCGTGATCGCCGCAATCAGGGAAGCGGGCCTGCGCGTGCCCGACGACATTTCCGTGATCGGTTTCGACGACATTCCCATGTCCGAGCAGTTTCATCCTGCACTCACTACCATTCGTCAGCCGTTCCAGCAAATGGCGCGCTCCGCGGTCAATACGCTGCTCGCGCAAATCGCCGGCATCGACGCCGCCTCGCAGCGCATCACACTGCCGGCGGAGCTGGTGGTGCGCGACTCGACCGGGCCGGTCAAGACGCGTCACCGCCGCTCACGTCACCAGATCGTTTCGACGTAAGTCGAAGCGCGCACCTTCGCGTCGGAGGTCACGAGCGCGCCGCCATGCGTGCGGGCCGTCGCGACGATCAGCCTTTGATGCGACGTGAGCACCGGCGGCAACGTTGCCGCTCTGAACGCAATTTCCAGATCGACTGGAATCAGGCGCACACCGTCCAGTTTCAAAAAGGTGGAGAGCCAGCTTCGCGCGTCCATTGAGAGCCCGAGGCTGCCGGCCTTCACGAACTCCGCGATTTCGAGCGCGCTGATCGCCGAGATGAGAATCTCGCCGCCGTCCAGCTCCCGGTCGATCGCATCGTGTGCAGCCTGACTCAGCGCTTTTTGCCTGCCGAGCCAGCACACCAGTGCAAGCGTGTCCAGCGTGATCATTACTCTTCCTGCTCAGCCGCTACCCGTGCAAGCGCATGCTTGAAATTGAAATGCGTGATCGACGCACGCAGCAATTCGAGCGGATTCTCGTCCTTGCTACGGTAGGGTCGGATCTCAATGGTGGGTTGCCCCCGGTCCGTCACGATGACCGTTTCGCCCAGTGTTTCGACCTGGCGGAACAGCTCGCACGCCCGGGACTTGAAAATGGCCTTCGATACTCGCTTTTCCATGACGCTCTCCACCCATCAAAAATCAAACGGAATCTTATTGCATCTGGTCGTTGCGTGCACAACCAATTTTTCGCTTCGCGGCCAGATGGTTCTTTGGCTTACCTTGTCCAACGGTTTGCTGCCTGAAACGCGCCCGGAACGCCAGCGCCGCTGAATCACTCAAGTGGCGTATGCATTCAGCAGTACGGGTTTTTACCGGTAACATCTTTCGTCCGAAGATACCCCGGCGGTCCATGCGCTTTCATATAATTGCTACATTTTGTGAGGCCCGTGTGCGGTCCGGCTGATCGTCGGCCGGTTCGCGGGGCATGACAACCGGGTCTGTTGAGTGCCGGCGGAGTGCCTACATGGCGGTGTTCGGCCCGCGCGGCGCTCCGGTCGCTGCCGCAAGGAGGGTTGCCTTCGCTGCGCGCCGCCGATTAAGCACTAACACAATAACGTTACCCTTAACGTTATTTGATGTTAAATGCAGCCTGCCGGTGCCGCCATGCGGGGTTTACCCAGGCTCGACGAATTGCCGGGCACCCGGTCGAATCCCGCCCCGCAGCCCGTCCCGCAAGGCACGAGAATGGGGCGAACTGCTCGAAGGGTAGCGCCGTTGCGCCTAACGTTAGACGGACGGTAACAAAATTCATAAGCCCCGTTCGCGACGAACATAATTTCCTGCCGTACCCCATTTGCGTTAGTCAGGCGTGCGGCTCCGGGTAATCCAGAACAGGTGGCTCCGACGTGGGCTCGGCGTCGAAATGCACGATGCACGCGTGCAGTGGCACGCGCAGTTTTTGCCGTACTTCTCCATCGCCCCTGCCATCCGCTTGCCGCGCGGGCCCAGCAGCGCAACGCTCCCAGTCCGCTGCGGCAATCGCGCCGTCCGGCGCCGGGCCGGTCGCGGACCCTGCCTTCCCAGCGGATCCGCAATCGTCCTTCGTCCACCCCTTGTTCGCCATCGCACGCTCCCCCTTCGCGATCGGGCCCATCAAACGACGGCTCGAACGTTCTCCCCGACTGCGCGGTGCTCGAACACCACCGCTTCGCCCTTCGCGTCGAACAGCGTGACCGACGACGACGGCACCTTGATGCCAATACGTTCGCCGGGCTCGTACTGCGCGTCCTTCTTGTCGAGCTTGAGCGCAATGGCGTGCGCCATGCCATCGAGCCGCGCGTGCAGGATGGAGACATCGCCCAGATGCTCGACCAGTTCCACGCGAGCGGCGATGCCTTCGTCCACGGGCCCGACGCTCAGATGTTCGGCGCGCACGCCTAGCGTCAGTTCGCCGTTGAGCGCGCGATCCGGACGGCCCGTCAGCGCGATGCGGTGGCTCACGCCCGCGAGCGCCAGCACCGTCTGCACACCGTTGTGCGCCACGACTGTTGCGGCGAGCATGTTCATCTGCGGGGAGCCGATAAAGCCGCCTACGAAGCGGTTCGCCGGCCGGTCATACAAGTCGAGCGGCGCGCCCGTCTGCTCGATCTTGCCCTTGTTGAACACGACGATCTGCTCGCCCAGCGTCATCGCCTCGACCTGATCGTGCGTGACGTAAATCATCGTCGTACCCAGTTCGCGGTGCAGTTTCGCGAGTTCGATGCGCATCTGCACGCGCAACGCCGCATCGAGATTCGAGAGCGGTTCGTCGAACAGGAACACGCGTGGCTTGCGCACGATCGCACGGCCGATCGCCACGCGCTGCCGCTGACCGCCGGAAAGCGCCTTGGGCTTGCGATCGAGCAGGTGCGTGATTTGCAGGATCTCGGCGGCACGCCCCACCACCTCGCTCACTTCGCGCTTCGACTTGCCCGAGAGCTTCAGCGAAAAGCCCATGTTTTGCGCAACCGTCATATGCGGATACAGCGCATAGCTCTGGAACACCATCGACACGCCGCGATCCACAGGCTGCAGATCGTTGACGCGGATGCCTTCGATCAGGATATCGCCGCCGCTCACCTCCTCGAGCCCGGCGATCATGCGTAGCATGGTCGACTTCCCGCAACCGGAAGGTCCAACGAAAACCGTGAACTGACCGTCCGGAATGTGCAGGTCGATGCCCTGAATGATCTGCGGACCTTCGCCGTACGTCTTGACGACGTTACGCAATACGAGTTCGCCCATTGATACGTCCTCCTTAGTGCTATTGCTTGCAGTCCCGCGCGAGGTTGCCGTGCGGTCGCCCTGCTGCGGCGTTCCTCACGCGGGTACGGTGCGCCTTTGTGCGTGAGCGCGTCAGCGCGAAGCCTCGGCGCCGGCATGCTCCGCGATGACCTCGCTATACCAGTGCGCGCTGTCCTTCAGCGTGCGCCGCTGGGTCTCGTAGTCGACATACACCATGCCGAAACGCTTGTCGTAACCGGACGCCCATTCGAAGTTATCGAGCAGGCTCCATGCGAAATAGCCGGCCACATCGACACCCTTTTGCGCCGCCTCGGACAGTGCGGCGAGGTGCAGATCGTAGAAGCGGATGCGTTCGGTATCCTGCACGCGGCCGTTTTCGAGCACGTCCTTCGACGCGCAGCCGTTCTCGGTGATGAAGATCGGCGGCAGCTCGTACTCGGCATTCAGCTTCGTGAGCAGTTCGGTCAGGCCTTCCGGGTAGATTTCCCAGTCCATGTCCGTGAAACCGTGGACGCCCGGCGGACGCTTTTCGCCGGAAGCGCTCGCGAAAATGCGCGTGTAATAGTTGATGCCGAGGAAGTCCAGCGGCGTGCCGATGATGTCGAAGTCGCCTTCGCGGATCACCTCTTGCGGGCCGTTCGCGCCATACCACTGGAGCGCTTCGTCCGGATATTCACCCTTGAAGATCGGGTCCATGTACCAGCGCACGAACTTCGCATATTCGAGCGACGCAGCGGCCAGGTCCTCCGGCGCATCGGTCGCGCCATGCGCCGGTGACTGGTTGAGCACGATTCCAAGCGGCGCCTTTACGCCGTCGGCGCGCAGCGCCTGCACGGCGAGGCCGTGCGAGAGCAGCAGATGATGGGCCACGTGGGCCGCCTTCTTCAGGTCCGCGTTGCCCGGTGCAAAATAGCCCGTTGCATTGCCGAGCCACGCGGTGCACCATGGCTCGTTGTGCGTGGCGATCGACGCCACGCGGTCGCCCAGCACGGCGCCGATCTTGCGTGCGTAGTCCGCGAAACGATAAGCCGTGTCGCGGCTCTCCCAACCGTTTTGTTCCGCCTGCAGCGCTTGCGGCAGGTCCCAGTGATACAGCGTTGCGAACGGCTGGATGCCGCGCTTGAGCAAACCGTCTACCAGACGTTCGTAGAACGCGATGCCTTTTTCGTTGAAGGCACCGCGTCCATCGGGTTGAACGCGCGGCCATGCAATCGAGAAACGATAGGCATTGACGCCTAGCTCGGCCATCAGATCGAGATCTTCTTCGAAACGATGGTAGTGATCGCACGCCACATCACCGCTCTCGCCTTTCACGACCTTGCCCGGCACCCGGCAGAACGTGTCCCAGATCGACTCGCCACGGCCATCCTCATGCGCTGCACCTTCGATCTGGTACGAGCTGGTGGCAACGCCCCAGACGAAGTCTTCCTTGAATCGAAATTTTGACATAATTTGGTATCCTGATTAGCCACGCCGGCGCTTTCGCAACTGGGCGGCAATTGAAAGAAGAGAAACTCAGGCCTTCACAGCGCCGGTCGTCAAACCGTCGATCAAGCGCCGCGAAGTGAAAGCGAACAGCACCAGCAAGGGCAGCACAGCGACCGCGGACCCCGCCATCACCGCGCCCCAGTCCGAATTGGTCGGGCTTTGCAAAATGCGCAGCGCGAGAGGCAGCGTGTACATCGAAGGCGAACGCAGCACGACGAGCGCCGAGAGAAAGTTGTTCCACGCCTGAATGAAGCTGATGAGCCCAAGCGTGCCCAGCGCCGGGCCGAGCAGCGGCAGCACGATGCTCCAGTAGATGCGGAACTCGCCGCAGCCGTCGATGCGCGCCGCCTCGATCAGATCGGTCGGAATGGCAGCGGCAATGTACTGGCGCATCAGGAACACGCCGAGCGCAGCGGCCGCACCGGGCACGTACAGTGCACGCGGTTCATTGATCCAGCCGAGCAGATTCATCGTCATGAAGGTCGGAATCATGCTGAGAAACGGCGGCACCAGCATGGCCGTGAGTGCAACGGCAAAGAGCGTCTTCTTGAAACGGAACTCGTACATCGCGAACGCGTAGCCGGCCATCGAGGTGACGAGCAGCGTCAGCAAGGTCTGGATCGTGGCGGTGTAGAAGCTCCAGCCAAGATTGCGCCAGAACGGAATGTGATGCATGAGCGACGCCATGTTGTCGAGAAACGCGTTGCCGAACCAAAGCGGCGGCGGCATCGAGAAAATCTCGGAACTCGTGTGCGTGGCGAAGACGAACATGAACCAGAACGGCGCGAACATCAGCGCGGCGCCGGCCAGAACGATGGCGTAGCCGGTATAGCGAGCCTTGTTGTTCGACAGCTTCATCGCTGTGCCTCCTCTTTCATGCCGCTGCGGTGGAAAATGCGCGTGTTGAGCCACATCAGCGCGGAAATCGTGATAAAGAGCAGCCAAGCAATGGAACTGGCCGTGCCGAAGTCGCCGTCGTGGAATGCCGTGCGATACATATAGACAGCCGTGGTCAAGCCGGACTGGCTCGTTCCCATGCCTTCGTTCGGGAGCAAGATGAACGGCTCTTCGAAGAGTTGCAGGCCGCCGATGATCGAGAGCGTCACCGCGAAAAAGATCATTGGCTTGAGAAGCGGAATCGTGATGCGTGTGAACTGCTGCCAGCCGTTCGCGCCGTCAATGCGGGCCGCCTCGTAAATGTCCTTTGGAATGGTCTGCAATGCCGACAAATAGAGCACCGTATTCCAACCCACGTAACGCCAGAACACCACGACCGAGACAGCTGGTTTCACGTTGGCCGGGTTGTACAGCCACTCGACAGGCTTCGAAGGCACGATCCAGTGCAGCCCCGGAATCTTGCCGATTTCGGCAATGGCGAGATTGATCATGCCGAAGTCGGTCGAATAGAGCGACGAGAAGATCAATGCGATCGCCACGCTCGACGTGATGAAGGGCAGGAAATACAGGCCGACGACGAAATTGCGCCAGCGGCGAAACGCGGTTTGCAGAAAGAAGGCGAGCGGCAGCGCGATGAGGTGCTGGGGAACGCCCGACATGACCGCCATCGACGCGGTGTTGTAGAGCGATTTCCAGTACCACGGGTCGGTCAGCGTGAACGTGAAGTTCGACAGTCCCACCCACTTCATGCTCGCCAGTCCCGCCGTCGCGTCCCAGCTCTGGAACGAGAGGTACAGCGAGAACAGCAGTGGGAATGCGAGGAACACGGCGAACAGCAGGAAAAACGGTGCGAGGAACACGTACGGCGCGATCTTGACCGGATCGAGCCGCCTTTTTCCGCGAGGTACGGTGAGCGGGACGAGCGTGTCGCTCATGCGCGCTTCCCGAGATACCTGTTCAGTTGTGGGCAGAGGAGAGTTCATCAATAGTTCCGTCCATTCGGGCGTGGCCGGGCAAGATGCACGGCCACGCTGTTGCAGCGGGCGGGCGCGGGCGTGTCCGCGCCGTTTCATCACAACCGCTTAACGGCGGATCCGATGCGCGATCTGATCCTGTGCTTCCTGCAGCGCCGTGTGGATGTCCTCGTTGCTGTCGACCACCTTGTCGAGCGCCGAGTGGACCGCCTCTTCGGCAACCTGGTCATACTTGCTGCGCTGGATCGCCGGGATGTGCGAAGCCGCATCGCGCCAGATCAGACGAGCCTTTTCGTCGCCGAGGAACGCCACGGGCTGGGCGAAGAACGAATCGTTCTGCGCGGAAAGCAGCGCCGGGAAGGCGTCGATCGAGCGGAACGAAGCGAGCTGCGTGTCCGGGCGCGTCGTCAGGAACCTGATGAACTCCCACGCCATCGGCTTTTGCGTAGCCTTCACCGGAATCGACCAGAACGTGCCCCCGAAGGATGCGTACGCGCCACCGGGGAGATTCGTCGCGCGCCAGAGTCCCTTGGTGTCCGGCGCGATCCACGAAGAGAGGTGGCCGCCGAGCCATGCGCCCATCATTTGCGTCGCGACCGTGCCGCGCTTGAAGCTCTCGGCCCATTCGTTCGACCACGGCGTGATCTTCGCGTCGAGGCCGAGATCGCGCGCCTTCTTCGCAAGCTCGAAGGCCTTCACGAAACGCGGCGACGTGACGACCGGATTGCCCTTCTTGTCGAAGTACACGCCATCGCCTTCCTTCAGGTCGGCACGAATATAGATATCCTCGATATCGCGCGACGATGCCATCAGGTACGCGCCCGTAGCCTTTTTGATCTTCTGGCCGGCCGCGAGATACGAGTCCCACGATTTGGTCAGATCGGCTTCGGTCACACCCGCCTTGTCGAGAATATCCTTGCGATAGAACAGCGTGCCCGGGCCGATGTCGCCCGGCATGCCGACGATCGCGCCATCTTGCGTGGTGGCCTGCGCAAACGTGTAGTTGATGAACTGGCTCTTGTACTGACCCGCGCTATACGGTGGCTTCGACAGGTCTTCGAGACCGCCGCCCGCTGCGAAGCGGCCGATGAAGCCGACTTCGACGGCCATCACGTCGGGCAAGTCCGAACTCGTGGCGAGCGCGGTGGTCATGGCGTTGTGGTGATCGGCGATCGCGAGCGACGACACCTTGATGTCAACGTCGGGATGAAGCTTCTTCCACGCGGGAATCGCGTCCTTGATCTCCTGATCCAGCTTCGGAAATACCGCGACCGACAACGTGGTGTTGGCTTGAGCACCTGCTGCTGCGAGGCTGAGCAGAACGGCTGCGGCAGCGCCTGTAAAACGGAATTTCATTACTCGTCTCCTGTTGATACGTTCGTGAGTGACGTTCAATTGCTCCTCTGCTGCTTCTTGCTACTTCCCCTGTTGTATTGCTTGCCGGTCCCGGATCAGGACTTGCTTTTGTTTGAAAGCGCTTTCATGTCTGACTAAAAAAAATCGCCCGCCAGGGACGCGACAGCTATCTATGCTCATCTCCCGGGCTCAACGATGCCCCGATTCGACGCGTGGTTTCCCGCGTCACTAGCGTGAGTGGAATCGGACTGAGCGCAACGGGCTGTTTGCGGATCATCTGGACGATGCCCTGCGCGGCAAGGCGGCCAATTTCATAAGTCGGCTGACGCACCGTCGTCAAAGGCGGTGTCATATACGAAGACGTCGGCAGATCGTCGAAGCCCACCAGCGAAACGTCCTCGGGCACGCGCACGCCACGGCGGAACATCGCAAGACGTGCGCCGTACGCGGTCTGGTCGTTCGCGCAGAACACGGCGGTGAACATCGGCCTGCGCGCCATCAGGCGCTCCATGGCGGCCAGGCCGCCCGTCTCGAGATAGTCGCCCTGCTCGACCAGATCGGCGTCGAAGCCAATGCCGGCTTCTTCCAGCGCGATGCGATAGCCGTCGAGGCGCTCGATGGCATCCTCGTGGCTGCTTGGACCCGCGATGAAGGCAATTTCGCGGTGACCCTGTTCGATCAGATGGCGGGTCGCGTCGCGTGCGCCCTGGAGATTGTCGATTGGCAGGCCTGCCAGCGTCATGCCGTTTTGCACGGAGCGGCCAAGCACGAGCATCGGCGCGTAGCGCGAGTAGCCGGCAAGCGTTGCTTCATCGAGTTGGGCGTGCAGCAGGATGATGCCGTCGACGCGGCGCGCGATGAACTCTTCGAGGCGCGCTTTTTCGTCGACCACGTTCCAGCGGCTGCTAACGAAGATCGGCGTGAAGCCCGGCTCGGCAAGCGCGTCTTCGATACCGCGCAGCCACTCGGCGTAGAACGGGCTCGACACCGCCTGCGTGAGCACGCCGATCGTTTCGGTCCTGCCGCTCGCAAGACTGCGCGCCAGCACGTTGGGCCGGTAGTTGAACCGTGCAATGGCCTCTTCCACTGCGCGCTGCTTTTCGGGAAGCACGCGCGCGGAACCATTCAGGATGCGCGACACCGTGCTCGGCGACACCCCGGCTGCGCGCGCGATTTCCTCGAGCGTCACGTTGGGCCCCGCAGTGGGACCGCTCGGGACATTGGGCGCGCCGGGTGCTTCGTTGGTGTCTTCGCTCATGAACTCCGCCTGAACAATTTTTGAATCGCTTTCAAACACAGAAAGAAAAGCGATTCCGGATACGAATTCGAAGTAACTAAAAATGCGCGAATGAATCGCGGGCAAAACGCGGAAAAAGCAGCCGGTGCGACCAGGGTGGAGGAGAGATCGCACCGGCCTCTCTATAGGAGAGAATTAAGCAGTACCAAATACAAACAGATCGCAACCACTACACTTCAGACACACTCAAATCAGAACATATGCATGATGCCCGTGAAGACGCCGGTCTGGCTGTGACCGTAGTTCGGGTTGTCGTTCGACGACGCGCCCGTTGCCGCGTTGAAATTGTTGTTGCCGTACGGACCGTTGCCGAGGTTGATGTTCGACGTCGAGCTGTTGTGCACGTAACCGGCTTCCGCGTAGAGGAACGTACGCTTGGACAGGTTGTACGTCGTGCCGAGCGTGTACAGCGTGGCGTTGCCGTTGCCGTGGTTCGCATTCGCGTGGAAGACCGCGGCGGTAATCGCCGACGCATCGTTCACCTGCCAGGCGGCGCCGAACCACTCGTGGTCCACCGTGGTCGGCGCGCTCACGCCTGCCGGCTGCGAAGCATTGGTCACGCCCATGCTCGCGTTGGTAGCGGAAGGTGCGCTCAGGTGCTGGTAGCCCGCGTACAGCTTCACAGGACCGATCACATAGGTGCCGCCAGCCAGAATCGAGCGCGAGGCCGAATAAACGTTGTTGAACGAACCGTTTGCGCCACGGACTTCGTCATAGATCACGCGGAAGTCGCCGCTGCCCCACGTATAGATGCCTTCAACCGCATTCGTACGGCCCTGGCCGGTCGGCACGCCCTGCGCGTTGACCGGCGCCGAGTTCCAGCTCGTGTTGTTGGTCAGCGAATA
This sequence comes from Paraburkholderia sp. JHI2823, assembly GCF_038900695.1. Lineage (NCBI taxonomy): Bacteria > Pseudomonadati > Pseudomonadota > Betaproteobacteria > Burkholderiales > Burkholderiaceae > Paraburkholderia > Paraburkholderia sp. JHI2823. Next base: position 113,229 of record NZ_JAYMRY010000018.1, read on the forward strand.
CTGGCCCTTGAACACGAGGCCGCCGAACAGCACCGGCGTGTTGTATTCCGCGCCATTGCTGGTGCTCGTCCAGTTGCGACCGCGCACCAGCGTCGAGATTGCGTAACGCTGCATCAGCTGCGGGTCCGTGCCCCAGCTATCCTGCGCAAGTTCGCCGGCGCCGAGATTACCGATCTTGAACAGACCGAAACGGTCATTGGTGAAGCCCACGGTGGCGTGACGGCCAAACAGGTTGCCCGCCGAAGCGCCCGTCATCGTGTTGAGCTGGCCTTCCAGCTGGAAGACCGCCTTCGTGCCGTTGCCCAGGTCTTCTGAGCCGAGCAGGCCGAACCATGAGCAACCCCAGTCGCCGCTCTGTGCCGAGAACCTGCTACCGCCCGGCAGACCGGTTTCATACTGGACGCCGTTGTCGATACGGCCGTACAGGGTGACGCTGCTCTGCGCGTGTGCCATCGTCGTCGCAGCTGCCATCACCGACAATGCAATAAGCTTTTTCTTCATTAGGGATCCTATATATATTTTGGCGTCTCCAAACCGCGCAGGTCGCGTGCGCTCTACACGTTCCCTACCAGGCTGCCTCACAGAAATGTTTCGAATCACATTTCGAGGCGATTATAGGGATGCCCATGCCCCGTGTATCGAGCGGACCGGCCAGGGAAAACGATGTTACCGCTAACGCTTGCGTGTCGAGCGGTCCCGAAGTAGGCGCCTGCTTTGTGACCATCGCGTGATGGTCATATGCCCGGCAAATCCATTTCGCTCCGTGGGGAAAAATATGCGCGGTGCGGGAAATGCGTCGAACATCCGTGCTACTCCGGCGAAGTGACGCTTGACAGCGCTTTCAAACGCAGTGCTCAGATGTTGTGAACTTGCAACGAACGACAGAAATTTATTTGGCCGTTGCGCCTGCAGCTTTCGCCGTCGCCTGGCAGCGCTGTCATCGGCAGGCGCGGGAAATAGCGACTATCATCAAGGTATACCCTGCCGGGCACTGAGTTGAGTTTTGCCGGTAAGCACATTGAGCGCGGGCTCGTCAATCTGTTCCGCGATCTTTCCGGCCTTGCAATATCGCGCGACGCCGTATCCAGCGCCTCGACTCCCGCAGTTCCCCGCCACGTCGCTCGCGCGACGTCCCGTCCGAACGCAATGCACCAGCACCCACGAGCACATTTAGCGCCGGGCAACGGCATCGCGGCTTCACGCTCGCGTTGACCGGGACCGGAAGATCATTTGCCGGAGTTCCCGGCATCTTTGCCACTGCAAGGAGGTATCGTGAAAGCGATCATCACTGCCACGCTCGTATTCCTGATTTCCGGCGCGATCGTCCCGGTCGTCCAGGCGCAGACCGACTCGAGTGCAAGCGACCCGCAACTCGCACATAGCGTACGCGTCAGCTTCGCGCACGCTGGCGTCAGCACCTCACACGTATTTGTTTTTGCCAGAGGAGGCAAAGTCACGCTGCTCGGATGGGTGCCCGAACACGATCAGGTCGCGCTGGCCGAGCGCACCGCGGCTTCAGTTCCTGGCGTAACTTCGGTGGACAGCTGGCTTGCGCGTGGCCTCTGAGGGCGATGGGGTCGATGGTCGATTGGATCCGTACGATCGGATATAAGCGGTGCGCGGACGTCGTCCGACTGATCCGCGCGCCGCTCCTGCGCTTGCGGGCGGAGCTGCATGCCGCGAGGGCTTGACCGTGGAGCGGTCAGAAAGCGCTTTCTCGTCACTCGCCCTGACGGGTGCCCTTGCGATAGTCAGAAGGGCTACTGCCGGTACAATGTTTAAATGCGCGGCAGAATCCGGTCGCATCGGAAAAGCCGAGATCAAACGCCAGCACGGTGGCGTCAACGATAACGATGGCACCCTCTGGGTTTGCTAACGCGCTTAGGTCGACCACTTGAAGTGCGCGAGCAAACCGCGCGCAGAAATCGGTGGGGTTGTGGATGGTCACGTCCAAACCATCGCCTTTCATCGCTCGACGAAAAGCAGCGACGCCGTAGAACGCTATATCTATGAGCGTATTGGCGATCCGAAGCGAGCTGATGAGCGGCCTCGCCTGAGCGCGCTGCATCTCGAACGCGGACAATTTGGAGAGATGGTTCGCAGTAGCCATGGCGATGCTCACAGTCCGGAAATACCCGGGATTTTCGTTGGCAAACATGCCCCACTATTGGGGGGCGCCAGCTACCGTAGTTGCCGTGCATTTCGATCGTGGGCGCAACAGAACAACTTGACCACCCTCATTTCATGCCACGAGCAGCCTGGGCACAATCAACCTCGCCAACATCTAACGTCCGGCGTGTGGTTAGCAAAGTCAAGTGCGCCGCTTTGCTTTCTGTCTGCTAATCGCCTATGTTTTTAATGCACGATTGCCGCGCGATGACGATTTCCGTGCATGCACCTTGCCTGTGCGTTCGATCGATGATCCCAGCAACGCCTTCAAAAACGGGAATGGGAATATCCGCAGCAAGCCATAAGTGCATCACAATCGCGCGTCCATTCAGACATATTCAGCCCGGGCTCCATCGGGATGCCCGATATCGGCTACAAACGCCAGGATGAGGACGTCAGGCTACTGACGGCCATCTGTCATGCCGCTTCTTCGTGACATAGAACCGACACATTAGCAGGAGAACTAACATGTGTTCCATCTCGCTAAAGGTGCAACTCAAACCATACTTTTATAGATGTGGCTTCGGTTGGATTCTGGCGCTAATCCTCAGTTTTTGGCTCGTAGAAGCCCACGCGCAGCAAATTCGCTATCGTTATGTCTCACTGGACCAGATCGCGCTGCCGGCTGGATTTACCCAGCTTTATCCCAGCGCGATCCTGAATAACGGTCGGGTTTACGTCACCCTCTGTGATGCCACGTGCAGCAACACTGAATTCGCCTACATCGAGGACGGGACGCTGACCGTTCTTCCGCAGGTTCCGCCTGGCAGTTTCGCCGGTCCGGTCAACGCAAGCGGCACTATTGGCGGTTCCATCCTGGTCGACCCCGTCAATTTCATCTTTCGCGCCGCTATATTCAAGGGAGGCCAGGTCAAGCTCATTCCGCCGCTGCCTGGAGAGCAGTTTGCCTCTGTCCTTGCACTGAACGATAACGACACCGCTCTGGTGGCGTCATCCGATGCTTCAGGCAATACGACCTATGAGCTTTACCGCAACGGCACGGCAACACCGATCAACTTCGGTCCGAACATTGAGAATCCCTTCTTTACGCTTTTTGGAGTCTGCAGGTGCATAAACAACAACGGAATTATTGAGGGAACTGAAGGTCCTGGCCTCTACAATGGAGCTCGGGGCTTCCGACTCGACCCACGCAACGGCAACGCCATGATCCTCAATCCGTTCCCGGGGGATCCAAGTGAAACGCTTGCCTGGGGTCAGGCTATTAACCAGGCGGGCAATGTTCTCGGCTACTCGTTTACTCCGGGACTTCCTTACCATGAGCGCATCGGGGTGTGGGGGCCCAATGGCGTCTTTTATAGCTACTTTGTGGAGACCGACGGAAGCAATCGGCTGCTCTTCAATGACAACAACCTGATCGTCATCACGGAATTCTTTGGATTGAACGTCAGTTACGTTGTGCCTGGTCCAGGCGTACGCCTGAATCTGGCTAATCTGGTCGTCAATCTTCCAGCGGGACAAGACCTGTTTTTGATCTCCGACTTGAACAACAACGGAGACATGATCGGCTCGAGCTCCACACAGGCCAACTTCCTGCTACAGCGTCTTAATGCAGGAGACCAGCAGGTCTACACGACGCCTCTAGTGAAAAATACGCCGCACGCTATCCCTCCGGTGATTGCCATGATGCGCAGTCGGCTACGTCAGCAATCAGGGCCGGCCAAATAATGTGGGATCGGCCGGGAAGTTCACATCCCGGCGCGCCGTTTACAACTCGACAATCCACACTTCGCCCTTGCTGATTGAATGGCCGGTTCCACAGTGGACCCGACGCCCGAATGTCTGAGCCGCGAGTGCGAGCGAACGACCGCTCGCGACCCCGACATTTCCCGTTCAACTCATGCTGCCACCGGCGGCTGGAGGTATCTATGTATTCCGTTTGGCCAATACTGGGCCCTGAGCCGAATGTCCCGCTGAGCGCGGTAGTGTTGTCACTGGGTAATGATGGTCAGGTCGCCGGAACCGCAGTTGTGAGCGACAACGTGTACGTTGGCGCGCAATGGCTGAACGGCTTGCTAACCTTTACGCTGACACCTCCTGATGACAGCCGCCTCTTCGGTATCAACGACGGCCTTGTCGCTGTGGGCAGCACGACGGAACCGGACCAGACCCAATCCGCCATCGTGGTCGACACGGGAAAGCTCACGAACCTCTCGCCCTTGGTCGGCAAAAACTCGTGGGCGGCCGGCGTTAATGATCAGGGACTAGTTTGCGGCGGCCACGGCCAACCCGTGGAGGGTTTCCTGTACAGTGTGCCCGCAAATCGGCTCATTGCCACCGTTCCGAGGCTCAATCTTGTCCAGCTCAACAATTCGGGGGAGGCAATTGGCTGGAACGATGAGGGCAAAGACTGTGTATATAGCGTCCAGAGTGGAACCACAAAGGCACTGGACGTGATGGTGTCCGCGCGCGACATCAACGACGCCGGGATCGCGTGCGGGGGATACCGTCTACCGGGAACCTGCGACACAAGGCAAGCGCTGCCGGTCTTTCAGGCTATCCCGCTACCTGCCGGAGCAACAAGTGGTTCAGCAAACGGAATCAACAATAGGGGCGACGTTGTCGGTGGTTTCTTTTTTGACGACGTGTCATTCAACAATGGGTTTCGCGAAGCAGCGTACCTCTATCAGAACGGGAGAACTACGCTTCTGGACAAGCTGGTTGCGGAGCCTGGATGGCATCTGGACGATGCGGTCGATATCAATAACAGCGGGCAAATCATCGGAAGGGGGACGCTGTACGGCACCACGACGGCTTTCATGTTGTCGCCCATTTCGGGCGGCCCGAGCTGGTGGTCCTTACCGTTGCAGGCACTTGTCGGGACGCTTCTCGGTGGTGTCGCCTATGACGCGGGCGGCTGGATGATCATTGGCGGAAGGCGGGTTCCGGTCAGTCCATGGGGGGCCTGGCAGCAACTGCAGCCGGAAAAACGCGATGCACTCATTGCACTCGCGGCAGACGAGCTCGCGCGCTATATCTCTGACGAAGCAACCCGCGTCAAGATTCGAACAGCGCTGGTCGAATCGGCAAGCGGCCAGCTGAAAAGCATGAATGTCGGTCTCGGTCGAACCGGCCCGGCACCAGACGACTCACGGTGATTCCCATGAAGCGTTGGCTTGCCTTATTCCTTGGCTCATTAGTCAGACCCACCAGCCTCGCCAGTCCGGCGATTTAGACTCTACCGGCTTGCCTGCCAGATGCTGGATCGCGCATTCATCGACATCTTCACATTGGCAATGTCGACATCCGTGTTGTCCGACTTCACACGGACCTTCACGTTGTAATCGACCACTCGCTTGACGGCTACGAGAATCTTCATCATCTTTACTTTCCTAAATTTGCCACGCGGCCTTCAGGCCTTCATAGACGGCCTCTTCGGCGGTACGAGGCGCCATGCAATCACCAATCGCAATCAGTTCCATAGGCGACGCATCCCCTTCTGCATCGATCCACGACCGCAATGCGGTCTCGAGTGTGTTGTCGGGTTGATGGCCATGGCATAGCACGAGCGTATCGATATTGTCGAAAATGATCGCCTCATCGCTGGTTGTGTGTTGCATGAATACGGTGTCGCCGTCACAGCCATAGAGTCGTGCATACGGAATAACCGTGATCCGTTGGCGATGGAGTCCGGCTGCCACGTTGTCACGCACATACAGCGGCAGAGTCTCGCCCGCATGGGTGCCATTGACGGCGAGCTGCACGTCCGACCCTGCGCGCGTCAGCATTTCGGCGATGCCGGGTCCGATCCAGTCACAGCGCCAGTCCACCACCAAAGCACGATGGCCGACCTTGACCTCGCCCCGCAGGATCTGCCAGGCATCGACGACCTGAATGCCACCCCCATGTTCGAACTCGGGCACATAGGGCTTTGCGCCCGTCGCGAGGATGATCACGTCGGGCTTCCCGGACCGGATCAGCGTCTCGTCGACGCGCGTATTCGTGACCACGCGCGCTCCCGACAGTTCGAGTTCACGCGTCAGATTCGTGACGATCCCGCCGAATTCGCTGCGACGCGGCAGCAACTGCGCGAGCAGTGCCTGGCCGCCCGGCTGGCTGGCCGCCTCATAGAGCGTCACGTCATGGCCCCGCTGCGCCGCGGTGGCCGCCGCCTTCATGCCAGCCGGGCCGCCGCCGACGACCATGACCTTCCGGCGCTGCGCGGCGGGTCGCATCTCCCCGTAGGTCAATTCCCGCCCTGTCTCCGGGTGCTGAATGCACGAAATCGGATAGCCACGATGGAAGTGCCCAATACAAGCCTGATTGCATGCGATACATGCCCGAATGTCGTCGGTCCTGCCCGCCTGCGCTTTGGCCGGCATCAATGGGTCACAGATCAGCGCGCGCGTCATCCCGCACACGTCGGCCTGACCGTTCACGATGACGGCTTCGGCCTCATGCGGCTGATTGATACGCCCGCCGACGAATACCGGAATGGCGAGGCGCTCTTTGAACGCCTTCGAGTCGGGCGCGACGTAGGCGTTGTTGAACGACATCGGTGGCACGATGTGAATGGCGCCGCCAAGTGAAGCGGAGGTGCCCGCGATGATGTTCACGTAGTCCAGTTCCCGTTCGAGCCGGGCACAGGCCTCGAGCGCGTCTTCGGCCGTAAGCCCCTCTGCGTCGCGCTCGCCCGCGCTGATGCGCATGCCGATCACGAACGAGTCTGACGTTTGCCGACGCATCTCCGCAAGCACCTCGCGCAGAAAGCGCAGGCGATTGTCGAGGCTGCCGCCATATTCATCCGTCCGGCGGTTGACCCGCGGGTTAAGAAATTGCGAAGGCAGATAACCGTGGCTCGCGACGAATTCCACGCCGTCGAGTCCTGCTTCGTTCATGCGGCGCGCCGCGTCGCCGTATCCCCGGACGATCTCGCCGATCATCTCGTGCGTAAGCGCGCGCGGCATCACATGAAACCGCTCGTTCGGTGTGCTCGATGGCGCATAAGCCACCGCGAGCAGGCCGTCTGCCGACTCCATCAGTTCACGCCCGGGATGGAAGAGTTGCGTGAACAGCCGGCAGCCGTGGGCATGGACGGCATCGGCAAGGCGCCGGTATCCGGGAATGCAGTCGTCGTCCGTGGCCATGAGCAGATGCGATGTATAGCGGGCCGTCTCGTGCACGCCTGCCACCTGCATCACGATGAGGCCCGCACCGCCGCGCGCCCGAGCCTCGTGGTATGCGACGAGGGCGTCGTTGATTCGCCCATCGGTCGGCATCGTTGTGTCGTGTCCAGTGGACATGATCCGGTTTTTCAGCGTCGCGCCTCGGATCTGCAGTGGCGAGAACAACTTCGGGAACAGGGTCGCGCTCATGGGGAGGTGAGGTCAGGTAATCTGGTCGTTCGAAAGGAAAGTATTCAAAGCAAGTACCGGCGAACACGCGTCACGTCGCCTGCCGCTCCTTCCAGTCAACGGGCGCAAGCGCATAGAACACGGTTGCGCCCTCCCCTTCGTAGCGAAGCGGCGTATTTTCTGGAATCCAGATGATTTCTCCGGACATTGCTTCGAAAACTTTATCGGCGACCCGAAGCCTGAACACGCCCTCCAGCACGACGATCAACTCGTCATAGAGCACGGTCCATTCGATCGAGACATTGTCGAAGCGTGCCACGCCCGCCCCCATCGTGCGGCTATGCTGCGGACCAATCAATCGGGCAATCGAAGCCGATCCGGTCTCGTGGTCGCCGTATGGCTCAAACGCCAACGTGTCGTGCTTGAACTGAATGACTTCAGGCATGGGTTCCTCATCCACTATGTGCTGTTACGAGTCGTCCCGACCAATCGCTCACGATCGGGAGGGTCACGAGCATTTTTTATCCATGAGTAAAAAAAAACAATGTTTTTTTACTAGGTAGTATTCCCCGGGTCGCGTGACACCATGGGCTCGCGTTGAATCGGCTTAGAGGTAATCTGGCGCAATGGCAGCAGAGGGCTGGGCGCGATGAGGGTCTGGCCGCCCCGGCGGCCAGACGGTCCAGCAATGTGTGCGAGGGAGGCGTACGACGCGACGACGGATGGCCGCTGCCCGGTCCGGATCTGACCCGCCGGGGCGGCGGGCGCTGGCAGGAAGCCCTGTTGGGCGGGTTGCGTGGAGCGTCAGTAACTCGGTGGCGAGATCGCCCAGATGATCACGGTCTCCACGACACCGGGATTGCGGTAACGGTGTGCAAGCTGGGACGAAAAGGCGACACTGTCGCCTTCGCTGAGCAGGAAATGCTTGTCGTCGCCAATCCAGATTTCCAGCTGCCCGGTTTGCACGTACGCGACTTCATCTCCCTCGTGAGAGTAACTCTTCGGGCTTTCCGCGCCGGGGGGAATGCGCACATGCAGCATCTCCAGCTGCATGTCCATCCGGGCCGTCAGCAACTCGTCCACTACGCCCTGCTCATACCGCATCTGCAGGCGGTTGCCGCGGCGCACGACAAAGCCCTCCTCGGCGGCGGGAACAGGCGTGTTGCCTGAAAAAAACCACTGCACGGTCACACCAAGGGCCTTCGCTACGTTGACCAACGCCGCGATCGACGGCGAAGCAAGGTTGCGTTCCAGCTGGCTGATATAGCCCGCCGACAGATTGGTGCTGTCGGCCAACTGCATGAGCGTCATCTGACGACGTTTGCGCAAGCCGCGGATCCTGTCACCAAGGACAGGTGTTGCCGCCGTATTTTCGACCTCATCGGGAGACGAAGACGGAATCGCGCGAGTTTTCTTCTGATAGGTCATACGATTGATCGCTCCCTTCGACCATTCGATACAGGAGGACACAAAAAGCTGTCCGGACAGGGTCTGCGCCTGCCCTTGGTGACGTGGCAAGGCCGGCCGGACAACCCTGTGCCCGTCGATACCAGGCAATCGTCATTGTTGCACAGACCGCCGGACTTCTAAACTATAAGTAAAAATACTGACCACTTTTTTACCCTGGAAAAAATCGTTTGATGTACATTTGCCTCGACAGACGACGAGATCAACGACTGTCAACTCGGCCTCGATGACCCTTTTTCGCTGGGGCTCGGCGATTTCGACTTCTGAACGCTGTGTTGCATCCGATCAGGAATCGGTCGTGACGTGACTCGCGATGCGGCGAAGTTCGAAAAAGAGGCACCGAACAATCGGCTCCTCATCGAAAAGGGCGATGCTTCATCCAGTACGTGACAGGCAGGACACCCATCGCGGTCCAGCACAGACCACTTATTTTGGACAACCAATCAATGAGCCAGACTGACAGTGTTCTTGTAAGTTTTCGCGGCGTGCGCAAGACCTATGACGGCGAAACGCTCGTCGTCAAGCAACTCGATCTCGACATCTATCGGGGCGAATTCCTGACGTTGCTCGGACCGTCGGGCTCCGGCAAGACAACCTGCCTGATGATGCTTGCGGGCTTCGAGTTCCCGACGGGAGGCGAGATCTGGCTCGACGGCCAGCTACTGAACAACGTGCCGCCGCACAAGCGCAATATCGGCATGGTGTTTCAGAACTATGCGCTGTTCCCGCATCTCACGGTTGAGCAGAACGTTGGGTATCCGCTGACCGTGCGCAAGGTTGCCGCCGACGAACACGCGTATCGCGTGAGCAACGCGTTGAAAATGGTGCGCATGGAGGGCTTCGCAAAGCGCTATCCGGCGCAACTGTCGGGTGGCCAGCAGCAGCGCATTGCGCTGGCTCGCGCGCTCGTGTTCGAGCCCAAGCTCGTGTTGATGGACGAGCCACTCGGCGCGCTCGACAAACAGTTGCGCGAGCACATGCAATACGAACTCAAATCGCTGCATGAGAAACTCGGCGTCACGTTCGTCTACGTGACGCACGACCAGGGCGAAGCGCTGACGATGTCCGATCGCGTCGCCGTGTTCGATAAGGGCATCGTGCAGCAGCTCGATACCGTCGACAGTCTCTATGAGTCGCCATGCAACGAATTCGTCGCGAACTTCATCGGCGACAGCAACCGCCTACGCGGCACGATCGCGAATGTCGATGGCGATTACTGCGAGTTTCACCTACCCGACGGCACGCGGCTCGTCGGGCGTCACCTGGGTCGTGCAAAGGCGGGTACGCCAGCCGTCGCGTGCATCCGGCCCGAGCGCATGCAACTCACGGCGGGCGCGTCGAAGTCGCGCGGGAACGCGCTGGCGGCTCGCGCACGCGGTCTCATCTATTTTGGCGACCACGTGCGCATGCGCTGCGGGTTGCCGGAACAGGACGAGTGCTTCGTCAAGGTGCCGCTCGGCACGGAAGCACTCGAAACCTTTGCGCCCGGCGTGCCCGTCGCGCTCGAATTCAAACCCGAGCACCTGCGCGTCTTTGCATGAATTCCATCGCAACAACGTTCTGACTGAACGCGACATATCACCACCGAGGAGAAGAGCACGCCATGAGAAAGATCGGGAAGACAAATTTTCCAACCATTGCCGCGCTAGCGCTCTCGCTGGCAACAGTCCAGGCCGGTGCAGCCGAACTCACGGTCGCCAACGCCGGAGGCGCGAACGGCGATGCCCAGAAGACCGCCTTTTACCATCCGTTTGAAGCTCAGACCGGCACAAAGATCGTTCCAGTTGAATACAACATGGAACTCGCCAAGATCAAGACGATGGTCGAAGCAAAGCGCGTCACGTGGGACGTCGTCGAAACCGAAACAGGCGATGTTGGCCGCGGCTGTGATGAAGGTTTGTATGAAAAACTCGACTGGTCGAAGATCGCGAAGAGCGGTGACCTGATGCCGTATGCGAGGCAGACCTGCGCCGCTGGCATGTTTGTCTGGTCAACCGCACTTGCTTACAACGGTGACAAATTGAAGACGGCGCCGGCGGGCTGGGCCGACTTCTGGGACGTGAAGAAATTCCCTGGCAAGCGGGGCATGCGCAAGGGTGCGCACTACAACCTGGAAATTGCACTGATGGCTGACGGTGTCGCGCCGAAAGATGTTTACAAGGTGCTCGCATCAAAGGAAGGCCAGGATCGCGCGTTCAGAAAGCTCGCCGAACTGAAGCCGAACATCCAGTGGTGGGAAGCCGGTGCGCAGCCGCCGCAGTTCCTCGTCGCAGGTGATGTGGCAATGTCGACGGTGTACAACGGACGTATCGACGCAGCGCAGAAAGAAGGCAAGAACCTGAAAGTCGTGTGGAACGGCAACATTTTCGATGTCGAATGGTGGGCAATTCCGAAGGGTGCCCCGAACAGGGAACTGGCGGAAAAATTTATCGCATTTACGCTGTCGTCAAAACCACAGGGTGATTTCGCCAAGACCATCGCGTACGGGCCGGTGAATCAGGCCGCCATCAAGTCGCTCGATGCAAAGACGCTCGTGAAGCTGCCCAACTCGCCAGCGAATGCGACCAACGCGTTGAAAATGGACATCACCTTCTGGACCGACCACGGCGATGAACTCGAACAACGCTTCGCGTCGTGGGCATCGAAGTAAGTGCGACGCGACGACGAAGGCTGAATGGGTGTGGCCTCTGGAACGAGGCCATATCAGCGAGGTGCAGCCCCGCGCGTTCATTTCAACGCGGCGCGCGGTTGGGACAAAATGCAGGGGACAGATGTGACAACGATGACGATCGCCGCCGACGCGGCCCCCGAGTCGACCAACAAACTCAAGCGCGAACTGAAGGCTGCGGAAGCGAAGAAGCGCGCGATGGCGCTGCTGCTGATCACGCTGCCCGTGATCGCGCCGGGCGTGATCTCGGGTGCGTTGTTCGCGTTCGCAACCTCGTTCGATGAAGTGGTCGTCACGTTGTTCCTCGCGGGCGCGGACCAGACGACCTTGCCGCGTCAGATGTTCACGGGCATTCGCGAGAACATCAGCCCGACGATCGCCGCGCTGGCGACCATTTTGGTCGTGTTCTCCACCTGTCTGCTGCTCGCGCTCGAGTGGCTGCGCGGAAGGAATGCGGCGCAAGCAACGCGATAATTGCGTGTGTGCAGTCGAAGTGGAAGCAACGAGAAACCCGCAAACGTCACGGTCCTTGCCGACCATGCGACCACGCGAGGCTACGAGGTCTTCCTTACAGCACGGTCCGGAAGGCAGCGAGCCCCCTGCACGCCCATGACTGGGACGAATCATTCTACGTGATCGACGGCAGCGTCGAAATCACTTACGACGGCATTACCTCGGTCGCGACCAAGGGCTCGTTCGTTCATGTCCCGGCCGGCACGGCTCACAGCTTCCGCTGCGGCCCCGGCGGTGTTGAGATGCTGTCAATTACCAGTCACATCAGTCAGGCGGCGAACCTGTTCACGACGATCGATCGCGAAGTCACCGCGATGCCACCCGACGTTTCGAAGCTGGTCGAGATAGGGATCCGGTACGGCGCGCGCCTTGGCGCGTGACGGCTGCGCCGGGCCGCGGGGGCAGAGCTCGACCGTAAGCGGGCTCGGGCGGCGTCGGCCGTTCATTGGCGAGCGGCGGAAGCACCGTTGCGGCAGCCCGTGGGCATTGCGGGGCGCTCGCGTAAAAGGAGAGGATCCAACCGGAACGGTCGCACTAGCCCGTCTTCCCACGGCTCAGCAGCCGCTCGAGCGGTTCAGGCAGACCTTGGTTCGGCTTGACTGGCGGCTGGGCGAAACTGCCTCTCGTCGCTTTTCTCGGCGCCAGGCGGATAAGGCCCTCAAGCTGGGTAATCGCGCTCGACACGCCATCGACCACCGGAACCGGCAGTTCGTTACGTATCTCGCGTGCAAGCCCTGCGAGGGGGGCACCTGCGATGATGATGACGTCGGCCCCGTCATCGTCGACCACCTCATTGCACAGTGCCTTCAGCCGTGCCGCGTAGTCCTGTTGCACACTGCCGATATCACGCAACGGCTCCTCGAGCGCGCGGATGCTGGCAAGCCGGCTCGCCAGATGAGCGCGTTCGACCGTCTCGCGATACCACGCCTTGATGCGCGGCGAGATCGCGATGATCGAGAAGCGCTGCCCGAGCGTCGCGGCGGTCATCAGTGAGGACTCGGTCAGCCCGACGACCGGCACGTCGATCAGTTCCTTGATGCCGTGAAGGCCCGGGTCGCCGAACGCGGCGACCACGACGCCGTCATAAGTGCCATGGCGTTCGGCCGCCACGCACGCGCTCGCATAGGCGCCGACCAGCGCTTCGAAGCGTGTCTCGATGTAGGCAACGCCGAACGGCGCAGTCGCGACCTCGATCTCGGTGCCGGGCGAGGCACTGCGCTGCGCCTCCGCCTGGATCAACGTCGAGACGCTCTCGGAGGTATTGGGATTGATCACGAGGATCTTCATGCTGCTCTCCGGTTTCAAAAGTCGAGGTATTGCGGTTTGCCCGCCGCGAGAAACCGGCCCCGTCCCGCCTCCGGCTCGAGATAGCGGCCGCTCTCGACGAGCAGTTCGCCGCGCGAAAGACAATGCTTCGGCCAACCCTGAACGCTTCGGCCCTCGTATGGCGTGTAGTCGACGTTGTGGTGCAGCGCTTCGTTCGCGATGGCGACTTGCTTGAGCGGGTCCCACAGTACGATGTCGGCGTCGGCGCCGACCGCAATCGTTCCCTTGCGCGGATAAAGCCCGTATAGCTTCGCGGGGTTCAGCGACGTCAGTTCGACGAACTTGTGCAGCGACAGCTTGCCCTGGCTCACGCCATCGAACAGCAGCGCCAGCCGGGTCTCGATGCCGGGAATGCCGTTCGGGATGTGCTCGAAGGAGACCTCTTCACCGCCGGGCTTCTTGCCCTGCGGATCGTCGAACGAGAACGGTGCGTGGTCGGACGAAAACACGCTGAACGTGCCGCGCTTCAGTGCGCTCCACACGGCCTTCTGGCTGGACGTGTCGCGCGGCGGCGGACTGCAGACACACTTCGCTCCGTGATAGCCGTCCTCGTGACCGAGGTCTTCGGCAGTCAGATACAGGTATTGCGGGCAGGTTTCGGCGTAAACGTTCAGGCCGCGTTGCTGCGCCCATTCGATCTGTTCGATCGCATCCTGGCCCGACACATGAACGATCAGGATCGGCACGTCGACGAGTTCGGAGAAGGCAATCGCGCGGTGCGTCGCCTCTCGCTCGACCACGGCCGGGCGCGAGAGCGCGTGATACTTCGGCGCGTGCTTTCCGGCTTCGGTGAGCTTGTCGGTCAGCCACGCGATGCAGTCCGAATTCTCGGCATGCACCATGACCAGCGCCTGGTTGCGGCGGGCAACATCCATCACTTCGAGAATCTCGCGGTCGCTCAGCTTGAGATCGTCGTAGGTCATGTAGATCTTGAACGACGTATAACCGGCCGCGATCAGCGCTGGCAACTCGCGCTCCAGCACCTCGGGCGTCGGATCGGAGACGATGAGGTGAAACGCGTAGTCGGTGACCGCGCGGCCGTCGGCGCGGCGATGGTAGTCGTCCACCGCGGCTTTCAGCGATTGCCCCTTTGCCTGCGCGGCGAACGGGATCACGGTCGTGGTGCCGCCGCACACGGCGGCGCGTGTGCCGCTCAGGAAGTCATCCGCCATCTTCAGCCCTTCCGGCATGGGCTGATCGAGATGGCAGTGCGCGTCGATGCCGCCGGGCAACGCCAGCAGGCCGGTGGCGTCGATCTCGCGCTTGCCTGCGCCGAGATCGCGGCCCAGCGCCACGACGATACCGTCCTTCACGCCAATATCGCAGGTGAAGCGCTCGGACGCGGTTATGACGTCGGCGTTGCGGATCACGAGGTCGTACACGGGGGTCATGGCCGGCCTCTCAAAGAACTTCGGAAAACAGACGACCCCAAGCCGCGAGACGAGTCGTATCGTAGCCAGCGAGCTTCAGTGACTTCCACACCACCGTGGAGATCGTGTCGTAGAGCGGGACGCCGTGGCGCTGCTCCACTTCTGAAGCCAGATGCGCGGCGTGCAGGTTGGTACAGAAGGTGACGATTGCCTCCGGGCGCTGCGTCGCGACTTCGTGGATCTGTGAACGCAGCGTGTCTTCGGTGACTTCGGAGAACTGGTAGTTCACTTTCAGGCCGAGATGGTTTTCGCAAGAGCAATCGATGCCGTTCTCGCGGTAGTTGGCAACGATCTTCTGCTGGACCTCCGTGAGATACGGACTGACGAGGCCGAATTTCCGCACGCCGGTCCGGTCCAGAATTTCGTTCAATGCGAGCACTGAAGTGGTCGCCCGGATGCCGGTCGCCGCTTCGATTTCGCGGCACAGGCGACGGTCGGTCTCGAAACCGAGCCAGCCCGATGACGTGCCATTCCACGCGATCACATCGACCCTGGCGTCGGCCAGCAGGCGCGCGGCTTGAATGATGTGGGTTGTGTCGAACTGTCCGAGCGCGTGCTCGGACAACGAGATTTCAGTGACCGTGAAGCGCGAGAAATGGGCGCTTACACCGGGCAATTCGGCCACCATCGCGCTCGTGATTGGCTCGAGCGCGGTGTTGGATGACGGGGTAAGCATGCCGAGCCGGACGCGTTTGCTCATGATGATGTCAGCGATGATTGGTTGAAGGTGAAAAGGTTCAGACAGGCAGCTTGCGTTCGTAGTCGATCAGCGTCGAACAGACGAGGAGACCGAGGCCTGCGGCAGCGAAGAACATCAGGGCCAGAAAGTACGAGCCCGTGGTCTGCACGATCAGGCCAACGATGATCGGGACGAGAATGCCGCCGATATTGCCGCCGAGGTTCATCAGGCCGCCGAGAAAGCCGACCTTGTTGCGTGTGCCGAGGATCGAAGGCAGGCACCAGTACAGACCGCACCAGCGCAGGAAAAACAGCGTGGAGGCGAGCAGTACCACCACCGTCGCGGCATCGCCGACATAGGCAACCGAGAAGATCGATGCGGTAGCTGCCAGGGCGGCGATGCCGAAGAGCGTGCGCATCACGCGATTGGGCGAGCCGCCTGCCGCCTTCCACTTGTCGGCGATCCACCCGCCGGCCAGTTCACCCACGAAACCACTGAAGAAGATCGCGAAGCTCGCTCCGCCCATCTGCTGGATGTTGAAGCCGTGAACCTTGTTCAGATAGTTCGGCATCCAGGTGAGCAAGCCGTAGAACAGCGAGTTGAAGCACATCCAGCCGAAGAACATGCCCCACACCGAGCGATAGCGGAAAAAATCCAGGCTGCGGCCGCTGGCATGAACCGGTTCGCTGCGGTGTTCTTCCTGCAGGGCCGCTTCGAGATAGTGGGCTTCGGCATCGTTCACGGACGGATGCTCGCGCGGGTTGTTACGAATGTAGTACCAGGCAAACAGGCCGGCCAGCATGGTGCCCACACCCGCCACCACGAAGGACGTGCGCCAGGAGCCGAACTCGCTGATCAATCCGGAGATGATCACCGCGCCGAGCGCTGCGCCAAGCGGAGCTCCACCGTCGAGCAGCGTCGCGCCGCGGCCACGTTCGTGCCGCGTCATCCACATCGCGTTGAGCTTGCCGCCGGCCGGATAGATCGGCGCTTCTGCCGCGCCGAGACCCAAACGCGTAAGGATCAGCGCACTGGCCGTCGTGCAGATGGCTGCAATGCCCTGGAAAAAGCCCCAGAACAACGTGGCGCACGCAATCACGATGCGCGGCTTGAAGCGGTCAGCCAGCATGCCGCCAGGAATCTGCATGAACGCATAGGTCCAGAAGAACGAACTGAGAATTAGCCCCTGCACGGCGGGCGCGATATGGAACTCCTTTGCGATGAGCGGCATGGCGACGGACAGCGAGGCCCGGTCCACATAGTTGATCGAAATCAGCATCAACATGATCAGAAAGATTCGCCAGCGCACGCCGGTCCTGACCTCGGCCTGCACGGCCGCATTTACGGTTCGCATCTATGTCTCCTCCGTTCGCCTGATGACGGCCTTCGGGTTTCATGTCTGTGACCGGGACCGCTGCCGGCCCGGTGCGCTGCATGCGCCAACGCAGTATATGATGCTAAATTATGAATTACAAGCTCTGTAAGTGGCTGATCTATAACGTTCTTTATTTTTGTGGCGAACGGATCGAAGCTGTAAGACAATTAAGCAAAAGCGGAAGATACAAACGGCAACAGGCGACATGGACATGAAGTCACTACCGGCGGAAACACGCAAGCGGATCAGCCTGCGCGGCACGGGTATGTATGCGGCGATCGCGGAGCGATTGCGCGAGATGATTCTCGAAGGTGAGTTGCCGCCCGGCGAGCATATTGACGAGAAAGCGCTGTGCGAGCAGTTCGACATCTCCAGAACGCCCTTGCGCGAAGCGCTCAAGACGCTGGTGACCGAAGGGCACGTGACCCACCGGCAGCACATGGGCTTTCAGGTAGCGCCGATCAACAAGGACGAGATCGCAGCGATCTTCGAAGTCCTGCATGGGCTGGAGGAAACCGCCGGACGGCTCGCCGCGCAGCGTATCGACGACAAGCAGATGAAGGTGCTACTGGAGCGCCATCGGGTGATGGAAACCTATCATCGCGACGGCAAGCGCACGGCCTACTACCGCGCCAACCAGAAAGTGCACCAGCAGATCGTCGATGTCGCCAGCAATCCTGTGCTCTCCGACCTGTATGCCTCGTTGATGAGCAAGATCCACCGTGCGAGGGGGGCGGCCAATGCCGATGTGCTGCGCTGGGCCGAATCGCTTGGCGAGCATGGCGAAATACTGGATGCGCTGTCGAGGCGCGATGGGGCGTGCCTGGCCCGGTTGCTGCGCGAGCATTCGGAGCACACGGCAGCGGAAGTCATGAAAGTGCTGCAGGCCGCGAGCGCGGATTAGCGAGGGCCTGCGAAACGGGCGATGAGCGGAGCGTCGAGTCGCCATGCTCTGCCGCGCCTGAAGCCGCCTGGTCGGAGGATAGCCGCTCGACATGGGCGATGGCTCAAGGCTTCATTGATGAACCGTTAGTCATCCGCCAGAGAAAACTCGATGTCCTGCGCGCCCTCCCACAGCACGAGTTTGCCGAACGCCTCAAGATGCTCATGACCTTCGAGCAACGTAAAGAAGTGGTTGCCGGCAAGCTGGCCCATTTTGCTCGCGAAGATCGAACTGCCATAGACGAACAGGAATTCTGTTTCGCTGAACCCGCCGGGGTACAGAAGGATATCCCCGCGTGACGCGTGGCTGGTGTGATTTTCAAACGAGAGGCCGGTATCGAAATCGCCCAACGGGATCCATACGGCTTCGCCGCTCCAGCGGGAATGAATCACCTTGTTCCTGAACGGCAGCAATTCGAGGAAGCGCTGGCAGGTGCGCGGCGCCCTTTCTTCTTCCAGCCGGCCGACGAAACGGAATGGGCCGGCGTCCACACTGATCTTTTTCATGTCGTCCTTGACAGTCGAGTGCGCATTGAAGGTCCGCGGTTCCGAGTCGACCGGGCGGAGATGAAAGCCCCTTTACCTGCAATTTGACGCTGTTCCCGGTCGCTTGTCGAGCGACTCGGGCTGCCCACGAATCAGGCATCGAAGGCATTGACCGGACCAATGAAATCCAACTTCTTGAGGTCTACGCCATTCGTGCGCAAGATCGCGTAAGCCATGGCTACGTGGAAGTAGATGTTCGGAATCACGATCTGCAGCAGATAGTTTTCACCAGTAAGCTTACCCGGTACCCAGGATACTTTTACGATCTGACTGGCGGCGTCAGCGTACCGGTCTACCGCCACGCTTTCAGCAAAGTCGATCGTCTTGCGGATGCGTGCACGTGCTTCATCAAGCGTCTGCTCATTGTCTTCATGCCGCGGCGGCTGCTGTCCTGAAAGCCAGGCGGCTCCGCCCTTCAGATAGTCGCAAGCGCTTTGTATCTGATAGAGCAGGCCGCCCATGTCGGGAGCGAGACGGGTCGACAACAGTACGGCGACGTCGAACTTCTTCGCAATCGCGAAGCGCTCGGCTTTGTCGAGATAAGTCTCCATTGTTTTTACTGCTTGCACGCATTGCGCGATAGCCTGTGCATACATCTGAATCTCCAGAAATGTTGTTTTCGTCAAGTCATGCTTCGGTACGGCACTCGCGAAGGACTTCCCATACAATATTGCGACCTGATCGCACATGAGCGAACGCATTGGACCGACTAGAAGCCATGGAAATGCTGCTGACCGCCGTGGACAGGGGAAGCCTGTCGGCGGCAGCACGCGAACTGAAAATCCCTGTCAGCACGCTCACTCGCAAGGTAGCCGATCTCGAGGAGTTGCTCGGAACCCGGTTGCTGATCCGAACCACCCGCAAACTGACGTTGACCGACGCGGGCATGTCGTACGTCGCGGCGGCCCGGCGCATTCTCGACCTCGTGCGTGAACAGGAACACGAGGCCACGGGCGAGTTCGCGACAGCCAAAGGTGAACTGGTCGTAACGGCGCCCGTGCAGCTTGGGCGTCTGCATGTTTTGCCCGTCATCAATCAGTTCCTCGCGCAGTATCCGGACATCACCGTTCGGCTCCTTCTCTCCGACCGAAACATCGATCTCATCGATTCGCACGCCGATCTCGCCTTGCGGATCGGAGAACTCGCAGATAGCAGCATGATCGCCACGCGCATCGGTTCATTGCGGCCGATCGTCTGCGCGAGCCCGGCCTTTCTTGCCAGCCATACGCCGCCGCGCGAACCCGACGATCTCGTCAAATATTCATGCGTCGTCTTCAATAGCCCCTATCTATCGCCGTGGCGCTTCCGCCTTCCCACGACGAGCAAGATTTATGTACTCGGCGTGAAACCCCGGCTCGAAGTCACGACACCCGACGCTGCCGTCAGCGCCGCCGTGGACAACGCCGGCATAACCTACGTCTTCGAGCACGATGCCGATGAAGCACTCCGCAACGGGCAACTGGAGATACTCCTGCCGCAGTTCGAGATCGAGCCGGTGCCCGTCCATCTGGTTCATGTGTCCAGAAATCTCATGGCCATCAAACTGCGGCATTTCATCGACTTTGCGGCGCCGAAGCTCAGACATTCGCTATCCAGATTCGGCAAGCAGAAGCGGCACTAGCGCGGTGTCGTTGCTTCGTTGCCCTCCAGGCTCACGACTCGTCGCTCTGATCACCGAGCACCCGATCGTTCCGGTTCTCGATGACGTCCCGCGTCGTTTTCTTCGCACCCGGACCGGCGGCGAACCGAACGTCCCGATAGCTAAGCGCCTGCCCGTCCGACGTGCGAACTTCGACGGCTTGCACGGGTTTCCCGCTCGCATGGTCCACCAACGTGATGGGCGGCTTGCCGTCCGGCCTTAGCCACCTGTCGCCCCATTGCATGAGCGCGACCAGCACTGGATATAAATCCGCCCCTTTCGCGGTCAATCGGTAACCGAACGTATTGGCGCGTTCTGCGATCGCGAAGCGTTCGAGAATATCCAGCTCGATCAAACGTTCCAGCCGCGCCGCGAGGACATTGCGGGCGATACCCAGCCCGCTCTGAAATTCGTCGAAGCGCCTGCTGCCTTGCGTGCACTCGCGAACGATCAGAAGCGTCCACCACTCGCCCACCTCGTCGAGGGCGCGAGCGATCGAACAGTCCATTCCATCGAAGCGTTTTCTATACATGATGGAACGTATCGTAGCCCAGGTTTCGTCACGCAACTTAACCAGATTGCGGGGAACAGTTCCCCGGTTTCGGCCAGTAGTGTGACGCAACCGTGTGGGCCTATAGTTGCGTCACGAAACTTAGCAGGTAGTCGTTCACGGGGAAGTCTCCCGCGATCACGGCCTGGTTCTGGACTAACCCGCTTTCTTCATACGAGAAAGCAAAGATTGATCATCTAACGGGCGAGCTGGACATGACTCTAGGTCGTACAGCCTGTCAACATACTTAGGAATGCCATGAATAACCGTATTGATCAGGCCGAGGTGGGGGTCGCGACTCCAGCCAACCCGGAGACGTCCGGCTCAGTTCGATGGGTCGGCAAAGGTGTTGCAGCCGCTGTGATCGTCGCCGTGGCGGCGACGGCGGCTCACATGCACTGGTCGAGTGCAGCCCCTGTTGCCGCACCGCCGCCTCCGTCGGTTGCCATTAGCGCCCCATTGCAGCGCGACATCGAAGGCCGGCTCGGGTTCCTCGGCCAGTTCTCTGCCGTGAACCGTGTCGAATTGCGCGCTCAGGTCGGGGGCACGCTCACGCAGATCAATTTCAAGGATGGCGACATCGTGCATAAAGGCGACGTGCTCTTCGAGATCGACCCGGAACCGTATCAGATCAAGTTGAGCCAGGCGACGGCAGGACTCGAATCCGCCAATGCCCGGCTGGCGCTCGCCGCGCGAGAGCTTGCCCGCGCGCAGGAACTGCAGCGCTCGGAGGCGGGAACGATCGAGAACGTCGACCAGAAGGTCGCGGAACAGCGCGCTGCTCAAGCGGCTGTCGACAACGCCAACGCTCTGGTTCGCGATGCCAGGTTCGACCTGGATCGCTGCAAGATCACGGCACCGTTCACCGGCCGCATCGGCACGCACCTCGTCTCGACAGGTAATCTGGTATCTGGCAGCCGCGCCGGCAGCGGCCCGACCACACTGCTCGCGACGATCGTTTCGCTGGACCCGATCTATCTGGATTTCGACATCAGCGAAAACGACTACGCCGCTTTCCAGCACTCGCGTGAAAACCGCAAAGGACCGTTGGCAGACGCAGTGAATATTTCGCCGACAGGCGACAGTGAATATGCACGCACAGGCACGCTCAACTTTATCGACAACACGCTCGACCGTTCGAGCGGAACCATCCATGCACGCGCAACCATTCCCAATAGCGACCTGTCGTTGACGCCCGGTGGCTTCGCACGACTGCGGCTGGCAACGACTGCACCGCAACCGGCCTTGCTCGTCCCCGATGCCGCCGTTCTCCAGGATCAAACCGACCACATGGTGTACGTCGTGGGAGACGACAACGTGGCCACGCCCAGAAAGGTCGAAGTTGGCGACCTTCGCGGCGGCCTGCGCGTCATCCGATCTGGACTCGCCCCGACTGACCGCATCGTGATCGACGGTATTCCGGCCGTGCGTCCCGGCTCGAAGATTTCTCCACACACCGGGACGATCCAGTTCTCGGCAGAACACGGCGATGAAGGAGCAAAATCATGAAACTGACTCACTTCTTTATCGAGCACCCGCGCTTTGCCGCGGTGCTCAACATATTCGCTGTGCTCATCGGCCTGGCAACCATGATGAAGCTGCCGGTGGCCCAATATCCGAACATCGTTCCCACGACCATTCAGATCACGACCTCGTATCCCGGAGCGTCGGCCGATACGATTGCGCGCACGGTTGCAACGCCGCTCGAGCAGTCCGTCAATGGCGTCGAGAACATGGATTACATCTCGAGCCAATCGACCAGCAACGGTCAGTTGACGATCACCGTGATCTTCAAGGTCGGCACGGACCCGAACACCGCGTTCTTGCTGACACGTAGCCGTGTGGAAGACACGCTGTCGCGCCTGCCCGCCGAAGTGCAATTGCAGGGCGTGCAGGTGAAAAAGACTATCCAGGCACTGCTGCTCGGCGTTCACGTGTATTCACCCGACGGCTCGCGCAGCCCCGAATACCTGTCGAATTACATGCTCAAGGTCCGCGATCAGATCGCGCGTCTGCCGGGCGTGTCGGACTTTCAGTTGTTCGGCGAACGGCAGTACGCGATGCGCATCTGGATCGATCCGGACAAGGCCGCGTCGTACAACATCAGCGCGAATGAAATACTGGCAGCGCTTCGCGCGCAGAACGCCGCCGTCTCGGCAGGTGTGCTCAACCAGCCGCCTGTATCGAACAATGGCACAGGTGCCTATCAGATCAATATCGACGCGCTTGGCCGTCTGACGACACCCGAACAGTTTGGCGACGTCGTCGTCAAGTCCGATACGCAGGGACGTGTGACGCGCATTCGCGATATCGGCCGTGTCGAGCTTGGCTCGGTGGACTACGGCTCCAAGGCTTACGCTGACAGGTATGCCGCCACGCCGTGGTTCGTCATTGCCACGCCCGATGCAAACGTGGTGCAGGTCGAGCACGACGTGTGGGCCAAAATGGCCGAGCTGAAGAAGAGCTTCCCGCCCGGCGTCGACTACATCAAGATCTACGACCCGACTACGTTTGTTTCCCAGTCGATCGAGGAAGTCGCGAAAACTATCGGCATCGCCATTCTGCTGGTGGTCGGTGTCGTGTATCTGTTCCTGCAGAACTGGCGCGCCACGATCATCCCGGTTGTCGCGATTCCGGTGTCTCTGGTCGGTACGTTCGCGATCCTTTCGCTGTTCGGCGCGTCCATCAATAATCTTTCGTTGTTCGGACTCGTTCTGGCCGTCGGGATTGTCGTGGACGATGCGATCGTCGTGGTCGAGAACGTCGAACGGAACATGGCGCTCGGCATGTCGCCGAAAGAAGCCGCTCATCGAACGATGAACGAGGTTTCGACGGCCATTATCGCCATCGCCCTCACATTGTGTGCGGTGTTCGGGCCCACCGCGTTGATGTCCGGCATCTCGGGGCTATTCTTCAAGCAGTTCGCGATCACGATCGCCGCGTCCACCGTCATCTCCTGCTTCGTCTCGCTGACACTGAGCCCGGCTCTGTGCGCGGTGCTGCTCAAGCCGCACGAGATGGAGAAGTCTCACGGCGGAACGACCGCGCTGGGCCGCATCCATCATGCGATTTTCGGCCGGTTCAACGCGTCGTTCGAATGGCTGTCGTCCCGCTACGGAAAGATGACGGGCCGCGCCGTTCGCGCGACGACCGTCATGCTGATCGTCTACGCCGGTCTGATTGGCGCGACTGCCTTGCAGATGTCGAAAATGCCCACCGGCTTTATTCCGGATCAGGACATCGGCTATCAGGCTGTGATCGCGTTCCTTCCTCCGGGGTCGAGTCTCGAACGCACCGACAAGGTGATTCGCGAGATCAACGACATTGTGCTCGATACGCCCGGACTCAAGGGCGTGACTCATACGTCGCCTGTGTCGGGCCTCGACGTGACGACGGGCACGATTGCGCCGAACGTGGGAACACTGTTCTACGGGCTGCCTTCGCTGTATGGCAAGCATGTGCCCGGCGTCAATGCGGCGTCGATGCTGGTCGAACTCCGCAAGCGGCTCGCGGGTGTCAAGGATGCGGTGGTCGTCGTGATCAATCCGCCGCCCGTGCAAGGGCTGGGCGCGGCGGGTGGTTTCAAGCTGATGCTGGAAGACCGCGGCGGACTCGGACCGCAGGCACTCGCCGACGCGGCACGCGCACTCGTGGCTGCAGCGAACAAGGACAAGGTGTTCGGCGGAGTGTTCACGCTTTACAACGCGGGCGCGCCTTCTGTCTATGCAGACATCGACCGCCTCAAGGCAGAGAAGATCGGTCTCACGCCAACGGATGTGTTTTCCACGATGGACCTCTACCTTGGCTCGCAATACGTGAATGACTTCAACTTCATGGGACGTACATATCAGGTACGCGTTCAGGGCGATGAAGCATTCCGGCGGACGCCCGAAGACATCGGACGGCTCAAGGTCCGCAATTCGACGGGCGACATGGTGCCGATCAGCAGCGTAGCGACGTTCAAAAACACGACCCAGCCGTATCGCGTGCCGCGCTACAACATGTATCCCGCAGCGGAAATCATGGGTGCAGCCGGTCCCGGATATTCGTCGGGCGACGCCATCCAGCACATGGAAAAGCTCGCAGCGCAGGTGCTTCCGAACGGCATCACATACGAATGGACCGATCTCGCTCACCAGCAGAAAGAGCAGACCATGTCGCCGCTCGTGATCTTTGCTGCCTCGGCACTGTTCGTGTTCCTCGTGCTTGCTGCGCAGTATGAAAGCTGGAAGACGCCTCTCGCGATCGTGCTAATCGTGCCGATGTGTCTGCTCGCCGCAGCGATCGGTCTGAACGTGCGCGGCATGCCGATCGACATTCTTGCGCAGATTGGGTTTGTGGTGCTCGTTGGACTGGCCGCGAAGAACGCCATTCTGATCGTCGAGTTCGCAAGACAACGGCAGGACGAAGACGGCGTCGATGCCGAAGACGCTGCCACTCATGCGGCACATGTGCGGTTGCGTCCCATCCTGATGACGTCGTTTGCGTTTATCGCGGGCGTGGCACCGCTCGCCATTGCGAGCGGCGCCGGCTCGGAAATGCGGCAATCACTTGGCACGACGGTGTTCTTCGGCATGCTCGGCGTGACGCTGTTCGGGCTCGCCTTCACCCCGGCGTTTTACGTCTTCGTTCGCAAGCTTGGCGTCAAGGGCGCGCTTGCCGTGCGGCAACTCGGTAGTGGAGAAGTGAAATGAACGGCTTCGTATCCAGAACTTCGAAAGCGATCGTAGGTAGCATGATCGTCAGCGCCTTACTTGCGGCCTGCGCCGTCGGGCCGGACTACGTTGCGCCCGACACGCAGATGGCGCCGTTTCACAACGCGAAGGTCGTCGCTGACCGGCAAACGACGTTGTCGGCCCCGAACCTCGATAGCTGGTGGACCGGGTTCAACGACCCCGAACTGGTCAAGGTGGTGCAACGGGCGCTGGATCAAAACCTGAGTCTCCAGGCTGCGATCGCACGCGTCGCCCAGTCGCGCGCGGCGGCCCAGGCGGCTGGCGCCCGCCTGCTTCCGACGGTCGATGCCAATGCGTCGTACACGGCAATCCACCAGAGCGTGCAGAGTCCTCTTGGCACGATTGCGAGCGCGTTTCCCAACTACAGCCGCGACCAGAAGGAATATGTCGCCGGTGCGACGGCAAGTTGGGAAATCGATCTGGCCGGCGGTCTGCGGCGTGCACACGCGGCCGCCACCGACGAAGAGCAGGCCGCCGAGGCCGCTCAACTCGGCACGCGCGTGACGGTTGCTGCCGATGCTGCCGACGCTTATCTGCAAATCAGAGGGCTGCAGGCGCGGCTGGCCGTCACGCAGGACCAGGTGGATACCGATGCGCGCCTGCTGGAACTCGTGAAAGCGCGCAAGCAGGCCGGTGCATCGGACGAACGCGAAGTGGCGCAGGCTGAAGCCTTGCTGCGTCAGGCACGCGCCACCGTTCCGAGCTTGCGCGTGTCGCTCGAAGCGCAATTGAACCGGCTCGATGTGCTGATGGGCGCACAGCCGGGGACCTATGCGGCAGAACTCGGCACGAATGCGGGCGTCATTCCGGAAGTGCCTGCCATCGGCAGCGCGGATCAGCCCGTCGACGTCTTGCGGCGACGCCCTGACATCATTGCTGCCGAACGCCACCTGGCAGCTTCCAACGAAGCGATCGGCGCGGCACTTGCCGATTACTACCCGAAGATTTCGCTCGCTGGCGCACTGGGATTCGACAGCATCTCGGCCAGCCACTTCCTGAGCGCGAAGTCGTTCCAGCCAATCGGGACAGGTGCGCTGCAATGGCGTCTGTTCGATTTCGGCAAGGTAGACGCCGAGGTCAAGAGTGCGCGCGGATCGTATGCGGAGGCGTTGGCGCAGTATCGGGAGGCTGCTCTCAAAGCGACCGAAGACGTCGAAGGCGCATTGATGACGCTTTCGCAAACGGAGATTCGTGCACAGGAAATCCAACAGGAAGTCGCCGCATTGACGAAGGCGCGCGACCTTTCAGAGAAAGCGTATCGCGCGGGATCGATCACGCTCACTGATGTGCTCGACGCCGACCGGCAACTTCTCGCGTCGCGCGACGATCTCGACGCAACGAAGGCCGACGCTGCCCGCGCTGCAGTGAGAACGTTCCGCTCGCTGGGCGGCGGATGGGACGCTCCGCATCAGCAGGTCGCGCGGACGAACTGACGTCGACGCACGACTTAACCGGTTTATGGGGAACAGCTTCCTGCTTTCGGCCCGTAGTGCGATGCAGTCGGCTTCACTATAGTTTCGTCACGAGACTGAATTCGCAATCTTTCTGGAGAAGCCGACATGGATCGCCGCCTTCTAACACTCTCACTCGGTATGTTCGCGCTGGGCACCGACAGCTTTGTCTTCGCGGGCATCCTGCCTGAAATCGCGCACTCGTTTGGCGTCAGCATCGGCGCTGCGGGCCAGTTGATCAGCGTCTACGCGCTGAGCTATGCCCTGCTCGGTCCGACCATCGCAGCGCTTGCTGCGAACGTTCCACGCAAGCGTCTGCTGCTCAGCGGCATCGGATTGTTCGTCATCGCCAATCTCGGCACCATCGTGGCGCCGAATATCGGCATCGCACTGGCCACGCGCGCTTTCGCAGGTCTTGGTGCAGCGATGTTCTCGCCGACTGCCAGCGGAACGGGCGCGTCACTGGTGCCGCCGGAGCGTCGCGGGTACGCGTTGTCCATCATCGTGGCGGGATTGACGACCGCTACCGCGCTGGGCTCGCCCATCGGGGCCGTGATCGGCGGCCTCGCAAGCTGGCACTGGACGCTGGTGCTCGTTGCCGCACTCGGTGCAGGCGCGTTCGCCGGTATCCTGGCATTCCTGCCTGACGTGCCGTTGCCGCCGGCCATCTCGCTGCGCGAGCGCCTGTCTCCCCTGACGGACTCGCGCGTCGGACTCACACTTACGACGACTGTGCTTGCACAGATCGGCACCTTCATCATCTTCAGCTACTTCTCCGTTGTGTTCGATCGTGCGGTCAGCCACAGCGCCCTGGTGCTGGGTGGATTGCTTGTCCTCTGGGGACTGGCGGGAACGTTCTCCAACCTGCTGACAGGACGGATCCTCGACAGGATCGGTTCGCACAAAGTCGTTCTGATCAAACTCTCCATCGTCGCAATCGTCATCCTCACGATGCCGATCACCGGCGCCCATCTTTGGAGTGCAGCGATTGCGGTGACGATATGGGGCGCTTGTGCATGGGGTGTGCTGGTGCCGCAACAGTTCCGTCTCGCAAGCCTGAATCCGCCGATGACGGCCGTGCTGGTCGGTCTCAACACTTCAGCGACGTACGTGGGTGTTTCCATTGCTGGGGCGCTCGGTGCTGCTGTGATCCCGGTCATCGGCAGCCATAACCTCGGCTACCTCTCCAGCATTCCCGTGGTCATCGCGATCCTTGTCTCAGCGCTCGCGACGCGCCGCATCGCATCGTTTGCAAAAACAGCAAAAAGCGCCGTAGCAGCTTGAGTTTCCATTTTCGATTCGAGGAAAAAGCAATGTCTAACGTCAATACATTTCGTCAGTTGCACGACAACTCGGTCCCGCTCCGCTTGCCGAACGCGTGGGATGCCGGAAGTGCACGTCTCATTGAATCGCTGGGTGCACCCGCCATCGCCACGACAAGCGCGGGCTTTGCGTGGGCATTGGGCTATCCGGACGGCCGCGTACTGCCATTCGATGAAGTCGTTGGTTCTGTTCGGCGGATCGTCCGCGTGCTGAATGTGCCGTTGTCGGTCGATATCGAGAACGGCTATTCCGACGACCCAAAGACCGTTGCGGACCATGTCATGCAACTGGTGGATCTCGGTATCGCCGGCATCAATATCGAGGACGGCTCAGACCCGGCATCGCTTCTCGCCTTGAAGATCGAGGCGATCAAGCATGCGCTGGTGAAGTCGGGTTCGGATCTCTTCGTCAACGCACGCTCCGATGTCTTTCTTGCGGGCCTCGCTGAAAAGTCGAAGCAGCCGCAAGAGTCGATTGTTCGCGGCAATCTGTATGCATCAGCCGGTGCGGACGGACTTTTCCTTCCGGCTCTCGCGCACTCATCCGATATCGAAACGATTGTCGGTGCGACGCAGCTGCCGCTCAACGTCATGGCCGTATCAGGGCTCGCCGACGCTGCGACTCTCGGAAAGCTGGGCGTGCGGCGGCTAAGTGCGGGTAGCGGTATCTCGCAAGTCGTGCTCGGCAAGGTGAAGGCCCTCGCACAAGACTTTCTGAACGATGGTCGTTCTGAAGCGCTCGATAAAGATCCCTTGCCGTATTCCGAGGTTCAGAATCTTTTCGCCGGAGTGATCAAGCGATGAGCGAGAGACGTATCGGGAAGGTTCGATCGTCGACGTCCGCTCGAACTTTCTTTTACTACTGAACACACAAGCAACTGGTTGCTAGTTTCGTGGCTGTGCGGCATTGCTGGATACCGGCGGTATTCACGAACCTGCGAAGCAGGGATTAGTTGCGTTAAATGACGGCTATTGCCTTGTTCAACTTGATGTTTAAATCCGTAGTGCGAATGGATTCGACGTGACTATTCATGACGCTCTGCGCCATTGATGAACTGCGTGCCCCTGCTATGACGCTCAGCAGTAGTGGCGCAGGTTGATCATCGTATAGGCGAGCGTCTTGAAGGCGTAGTGCATGTCACTGACGCGTTCGAAGCGCAGCAGCAGACGGTGAAATTTATCTTCCCAAGCGAACACGCGCTCAATGGTGCGAAAGCGCTCTTCAAAGATCGCCGGATCGAAGCATCGCTTACGACAGCGCTTTGAGCTTTTGCGTCCACGCGGCATCTCTGGGATGCATGGGAACATGCCGCGATTGAAAATCGCCTTGCGGTTGGCCCGGCAGTCGTAGACGCCGTCCAGACTGACGATCGCGCCTTGCAGGTCCATGCCGATGGCGCGCGCTATCTGGCTGAGCTGGGGCAGCGCCTCGCGCAGCAGGGGCGATTAGCTGCGCCCTGCAAGGCTAAAGACATTCACCGTTTATCCGAAAGATCTGTCGCCCAAGAAGCGGCCTGTCATTGAGGCTTCAGATCCTGTGCCCTACTACACCCCGAAAGTTAAAAAACCGCGACGCGCTATGCATGAAGCTATGCGCGCTGGTCTGAGGTAACGCTATGCCCACTGGCACGAAGGTAGTCGCATTTCTGGTTGGATCGCCCGCTGATCTGATCAACTTGATTTCCATTTCTACAGTCTTCTCCTACCCGCGAGTTGATGGGAAGTCTGTGTACGCGACCAAGATCCTCTCGACTCAACCGACCCAAGTCGTCCAGGGCTCGGGTGGAATCACGCTTGCTGACTGCATCCCCTACTTGGAGTACACAGGTCCAATTGACACACTCGTGGTCGTCGGAGGTATCAGTGCATTTGATGAGGTGTCGCCGGACTTGATTCAATGGGTGCGTAAACGAGCATCCCAAACACGCCGTCTCGTTTCTGTCTGTACCGGGGCGTTTGTTTTGGCTCCCACAGGCCTACTTGACGGGAAGCGTGTAACTACCCATTGGCATCACGCAGCAATGCTTGCCCAGCTTTTCCCGAAACTGAAAGTCGATAAGGACAAGATTTTTCACAAAGACGGGAAAGTCTACTCCACGGCCGGCGTAACGGCCGGGATAGATTTGGCACTCTCAATCGTTGAAGAAGATCTCGGACACCAACAGGTTGCTGCAATCGCTCACACGATGGTTCTCTACGTCCGTCGCCCTGGTCATGAATCTCAGTACAGCACGCTTCTTGCCCAACAGGCTGACGTCAGCGGTACACGCCTTCGCGACCTGCCCGCATGGGCACAATCACGCCTAACGCAAAAACTGGATGTCAACACGATGGCAAAGGCGGTCGCCATGACACCACGAACGTTCGCTCGCCAGTTTGAGTTGCACTTCAAGACGACTCCGGCACGTTGGGTTCAAAAGATTCGAGTAGAGGCAGCTTGTATGTACCTTACGACCGACGATCTTCCGGTGAAGGCGATCGCAAGACTGACCGGCTTCCGCGACGAACTGTCACTTCGCAGAGCATTCAGTCAACAACTCACGATGACGCCGAAAGACTATCGTCGACGGTTTGGCATGGCTCGGCATATAGGGTTTCAATCAGCTGAATTGCAAAACGTTGCAGTTTCATAGAACGACGCTCAATGACGAGGTTCATAGCGATACTCGGTTTCATGATTCAGACGGTACGGTGCTTTGAGGATAGGAGTGGTCTATGTTGCAAATGAAGAGTTCGTGTGAACGCTGCGGAACCGACCTGGAGAAAGAGACGACACAAGCACGGATTTGCTCTTACGAATTACATAAGAGACAAGGCACTGGGCGGCGGTTTCACCGTCGCCCAGCGCGTTTCGTTAGCCGTGCGATGAAGGATTGAAACCGCAACGGATGCAACGGACCGAGCCCGGATGCAAGAGCTTCGCGCAATCTCGGCCTCGGGGGTTCGCCATCCGTGTGTAGACATGCGCGGCAAGCATCATTCCGAGCGGCGGTGCGGTGACATAAATCCAAACATGAGCCCCCCATCCTTCCTGGAATGGCTGAAGCTAAGGTGCGAGCCGGGTTCATGCTCGTCCCAGAGAGAGGGGCTTCTACGAGAATGAAGAACGCAATCAATGTGCCTACCGCGATTCCAGTGAAGCAGATCAGCCGGGGAGAGCCGACGAAAATCAAGATTGCGATCATGAGGAGAAACGAAATCGCTAGTTCCGCGATGAAGGCGGTCAAAACAGCTGCGGCCCCTGGAATTGTGACGGCATAGAGTACCGGCGGCCCTGTGAAGAGCTTCCCGGCTGCCAATACCACGACCCAAACTCCAGACGCCGCTCCGATGATCTGTGAGATCGCATAGAACAACGCATCCCACGCGCTTATCCGTTTCAGGATGAAAAAGGCTAGAGTGACGGCAGGGTTTAAAGGGCACCCGAGCGCTTTCCCCATGGGGAGTGGATCAAGAGAGCGGCCGCGAGGCCAATTGCCAGGGCCATCACGGCGGTTCGGATATGAGCGCCAGGAACGTACGCGAACGACCAAAGTAGGGGCGACTCGAAAGCGACGACGAAAAAACATGTCGTAGCCATGAAACAACCCAAAAGAGAGGCTTCGATCAAATATTCATGCCATCGATCAGCAAGAGAGGGTCCCTAGCCGGGCTGGCTCGTCAGGGTGGAAGATCGGCGGACCGATCCATGAGATCTGCAACGGCAAAGCTGTTCGCGGCGACCACCTGAGGAAGCAGTGATGGTCTTCACTCGGACTCGAAGCCTTGCCATCTTGCAAAATAAGTGGCGCTATAGCGATCCAACAGAGCTCTCGCGGCTTCACTCGGCGCACCATACACATCTAGACCGATTTGTCGGCAATAACGTTGGAAGCGCTCAACGAACGACTCGCCAAATTTAGTTGCGTGCGCGACAACGGCGCTAGAGTCGCGGTAGTGTTCGTACGTGTGGCAGATTATATTGGCTTCGTCGAAGAACCAGTCGTAGACCAAGGTGCCAGGCTCTTGTTTGCTCGAAGCGATCATTTCCTGCACGATGGTTCGGAACTCTTCCAGCTTCCCCGGAAGAATCTCGACCTCGAGTCGCCAGAATAATTCGTTGGATCCTTTCGACAGATGAGAGCGTTCGTGCTCCATAAGAGCTTTTCCTTCTTTTCTTAGAGTGTGGTTATACAAGCAGACAGGCTGTGCCCTGAGAGCGGCGTGAACGCCTCCAGATTGCCCAGCCCGTGTCAGTCAGACGTCAGAATTGCACCAAGTCAGCGCCTGCCGTTCGGGTACAGGATGGCCTTGCCGTTGTACTTCGATGCCAACGCAATTGCGTCAACATACTGACCGAGTTCAAACTCGCCAGCAACCGGGATGACGAGCTTGCCAGATGCCACGAGCGGTGCGATCTCTTCGAAAGCGGCGGTGAGCCGTTCCCGGTTTCCAGGAACTTTTAGCCAATTGACAATCCAGAATCCGTGCAGCGATTTGCCTGTGAAGAGTACCGGAATGGTCGCGATGGTGGGATCCACACCGCCCATACGGCTCCAGAGCACGACCGTACCGTAGAGACCCACCGCATCGACTAGCTGCTGAGTCAGCGCACCTCCCACGCCGTCGAGTGCGAGTTGGATGTTTGCACCCCCCGTAGCTTCCTTGATCTGCTTCACGAGATCGGGTCCATCAGTTAGCACGACATCACCACCGATCCTCATCATCTCGTCGATCAGATCGGGCGAACGGACGATATTGACGGTCTTCATGCCGCGTGACTTCGCGATAGGAATTACCGAGCGGCCGACAGCAGAATTGGCGGCCGTGGAGATCACCCAATCACCAGCTTTCAACGTCTTGAACTCAGTCAGGATCAGAAAGGCAGTAATGGGGTTCATACCGACTTGAGCCATCTGGCAAAGATCACCTTCGGGCAGAGCCCGCTGCCACGTCTCCTTGGTCTTGATGCGGGTTGACCAGGTTGTGTTCTGAAGCATGGGCGCGATGACTCGATCGCCCACCTTGACGTGTGTAACGCTGCTTCCTACTGCGGACACGCGCCCGACGCCCTCGCATCCTAAACCGTGAGGGAGTGGCGGCAGTTCGCCATAGATGCCCGCAATGATGTACTGATCGGTCGGCGAGACCGGCGCGGCTTCCATGTCGATAATCCACTCGTCGGCTGCCAATGCGCCGAATTCTGGCTGCTCGACCAGCTTGATCACGTTTTTGGGGTCGCCGTAAGCGGTGAGTTGAAGTGCTTTCATCGGAAAATTCCTTTCATGTAGTGCCGCGCCACGAGCGCTGTCGCTTGAAGGCGTCGCGTCGGAGGCACGCGGGGTCGCCTTCGCACGCTTCGGGCTAGTGACCGGCAGTGCGACCGCCGTCGATATAGTGGATTTCGCCAGTGACGTAGTCGGCATCTTCGAGGTAGTTCATCGCGCGAACGACGTCTTCGATCTTGCCGTTACGGTTCAAAGGAGAGAACGACTTCAGGTCCTCCGGATTTGATTCATCGTGAAGCGGCGTGATCACGATGCCGAGCGAGATTGCGTTCACGCGGATGTTGCTCGAGGCCAATTCCATGGCCAGACCACGCGTAGCAGCAACGCAGGCACCCTTTGAGAGTGAAGCAACAACCGCCGGAACTGTTTGCAGGGCATGCTCGACGAGGCTGGTCGAAATCTGGACGATATGGCCACCTCCTTGCTTCTTCATCGCCGGGACTGCAGCTTGCGTTGCGAAAAAGACGCTGTCGAGATTAGTCCGCATTACCTGGCGGTAAGTCTCTTCCGAGATATCTTCGATTCTTCCCGGACGCCAGATTCCTGCGTTGTTGATTAAGGTATCCACGCGACCGAAGCGGTCGAGCGCGGTATGGATGACTTTCCGTGCAATTTCAGGATTGCCGATATCACCAGGTACGGTGATGTAGTCAGGATCATTCGATTCCGCAATGGTGCGTGCATTCCCGACGACTCGCCACCCACGCTCGCGATAAGCGTTCACAAACGCCGCACCGATCCCGTGGGATGATCCCGTCACAACGACAACTTTCTGGATATCACTCATAGTTCTTTATTCCTCGGGTTGGTTGAAGCGGACTTGCCCACAGCGCCGCCCGCCACAACCGCAAAGCTAAGCGGCTGTCGCAGCAGCCTTCATCTTGTTCACTGCTTCCTCAGTCGTCCAGAGACCGTTCGCCATGAAGCGCCAATTGACCATGGCAGCCACATAGCCGTCGCCTTCCTCGTTCTTCGGTCCCGCTACCGCGTCCCGTACCATTGCAACCTCAAAACCAGCTTCGATGAGGTCACGCATGTGAGATTCCAGGCAGATATTCGCCGCCGGACCAGCCATGATGACTTTCTCCACTTTGCGCATCCGGAGCTGCTTGACCATGTCATTCGCCATAGTTCCAAAGTGCTTGTGCGGAGATGTGTTGCAGGTGCGTCCGTCCATCAGATACTTCTTGAACGGCTCGTAATAGTCCGCCCGCGAGTGAGCAAAGCCCTCCAGGTCCACCGGGTCCTTGCGCCCGCAGAAACCGATCCCTCCGAGGTAATGCGCGATAGCGCCGCCGGGAACCACCCATTGAAGATCGGTTGGGTAGTACCAGTGGGGGGAGTGAAGGATGTAGTAGCCCAACTCTTGTGCAGTTTTGAGAAGCTGTTCCGTGTGTGAGATCACGTTCCGTTCTTTCAGCGAGTCCGCGATCAGCTCGTAGTAGGTCCCGGTCTTTTCTTCAAAAAACTCGTTTTGCATGTCGACCAGCACGAGCGCCGTGCGCTTGTGGTCAAGTTCCATCTCGGGGTTGCGATGCGTAAACAACATATCTGAGCCTCCCTATTCGGGGTCATAGCGCTTTCATATTCAGGCGTACAAACCGAGTATTGCAGATTCCAAAGGGGAACACTCTGACAAAAACAGGGCAGATTCTGCCACCCAACCCCAAGACTGCTGGAAGCAGTCGAAGCGCTCCGCGACGGCCACGAATCCAGTCTGAAACCGAAGTCCAGGTTCATCTTCAGCTTCCATGCGCTAGTGAAGGAAGTACCTCGTTCTCTTGACCGCTTTCAATTTCAGAGTGGCAGAATTCGCACTCTATTTAACAGTCAAATTGATCTGCATTCCAACCAGCAGTTGTAAAGATGCTGACCAGGAAGTGATTTACCAGCTCTGCCATTCGCCACAATTCGATCACGAACTCCTCGTCTGCCTCAAATGAGGGGCATTAACGTGACCGATGAGGAGATCAACAGCGCAAAGCCGTTCGTGTGCGGTAGCTCAGGGCAAGGGCAGGAGGCCGGAGCACAGTAGCGCATCTCCATCGAATGACCGGACTCGACAGGCGGATTCAACGGGTCGATGCAACACAATGGGCGCTGCATGGTGGGTGTCTCTTGATGGCCGCACTGCGCCCCACAGCCGAGCGCGACGATCGTCGTGGGCGTGCGCGTCATGCGAAGGGCATAAGCCGACCGAGATGGAATGGACACAGCCTCGGCCCGTTTCTGCCCTTCGTCTCGCGGCTCGACGGCGGCTGAACGATGACCGTTGGGCCGGTGAAGTGAAGACGCTGTTTGCGCGCGAAAGTCAGGCACGTTCCGC